>JALOAH010000001.1 GCA_023228865.1 Porticoccaceae bacterium
AAGAAGTCAAGCTCCCCGACGGCTAGTAGACATCGTTTACAGCGTGGACTACCAGGGTATCTAATCCTGTTTGATCCCCACGCTTTCGCACCTCAGCGTCAGTATTAGTCCAGTGAGTCGCCTTCGCCACTGATGTTCCTTCCTATATCTACGCATTTCACCGCTACACAGGAAATTCCACTCACCTCTACCATACTCTAGCTTGCCAGTTCTGGGTGCAGTTCCCAGGTTGAGCCCGGGGATTTCACATCCAGCTTAACAAGCCGCCTACGCGCGCTTTACGCCCAGTAATTCCGATTAACGCTCGCACCCTCCGTATTACCGCGGCTGCTGGCACGGAGTTTGCCGGTGCTTCTTCTGCAGGTAACGTCAGGGTCAACGGATATTAGCCGTCAACTTTTCCTCCCTGCTGAAAGTGCTTTACAACCCGAAGGCCTTCTTCACACACGCGGCATGGCTGGATCAGGGTTGCCCCCATTGTCCAATATTCCCCACTGCTGCCTCCCGTAGGAGTCTGGGCCGTGTCTCAGTCCCAGTGTGGCTGATCATCCTCTCAGACCAGCTACGGATCGTCGCCTTGGTAGGCCATTACCCCACCAACTAGCTAATCCGACGCAGGCTTCTCCAATAGCGCAAGGTCCGAAGATCCCCTGCTTTCCCCCTTAGGGCGTATGCGGTATTACCGTTCCTTTCGAAACGTTATCCCCCACTACTGGGCAAATTCCTACGCGTTACTCACCCGTCCGCCGCTTTACTCAGTCCGAAGACCTTTCGCGCTCGACTTGCATGTGTTAGGCCTGCCGCCAGCGTTCAATCTGAGCCATGATCAAACTCTTCAGTTTAAATCTTTTACCTCTGCCAATGGCAAGAGGAAGTCGTTTCACAGTAACCCGTGGCACAACTTACAAACTCGGCTCAGATGCTCGTTTTCTAACATTTTGAATTGATAGGTCACTTACATCTGATAATTTAATGTCTCAAACTATCTCAGTAAGCGCCCACACGCATTGCCTGATCAATTTTTAAAGAACGTTCGCTCCATCAGAGCGGGCTGCGAATTCTACTCAATTCCTCCAGCCTGTCAAGAAGTTTTTGAATCTTTTTAATCCGCTTCAAACCCTTCCCAACCTCTCCGCTTCCAAGCAACCTTACCCGTCAGCAGAGGCGCGCATTCTACAGCCAACCACAAATCTGTCAACCTCAAAAACAAGGTTTTTTGTAAAAATTACGCTACTCATTAAGGATGGATTCTTGTTGGCGAATTTTCAAGGGTTTCACCCCAGTGTTTTTTGCACTCTGCGCCACAAGGGGAAGCTCGACCCAAGGGCAAACAAATGCTCCCAAAGCAGGGCTCCCTACGCGGGAATGACGATGTTTTACATCAATTGTGCGGCTCGGGAAAGCTCGCCAGGCTTGGCTGATAGCCGATTTCAGGAATAGCGAGCAGTTCCTGGATTTGCTGCTGATTGTTCGTCTTAAATGCCTCCTGCAACGCCACCAGCAGGGGTTTCAACTCCGGCCAGGGAATAACCCGCTCGTTGGCACGCCATATTTTCGAATGATCCGTAGGCAGCGCTTTATGATCAATCAGCAACTCTTCAAATAATTTTTCCCCGGGGCGAATTCCCGTATAGCGAATCTCAATATCGCCGTCGGGGTTATTTTCATCCCGCAGAGACAGCCCGGAGAGATGAATCAACTTGCGAGCCAGGTCGTCAATTTTAACCGGCTGCCCCATATCGAGAATAAAGACATCGCCGCCCTCACTAAGGCCATTGGCCTGCAAGACAAGCTCCGCCGCTTCTGGAATAGTCATAAAATAACGGGTGACATTTCTATGGGTGACGGTAACAGGCCCACCTTCCCGTATCTGGCGACGAAACTTGGGAATCACTGAACCCGATGAGTCGAGGACATTGCCAAATCTCACCATGGTAAAGCGGGTATGGTTAGCCAGCTGTGCTGGCAATCGCCCGCCACCGCCCCCGATTGCAGCCAGCCCGGAAAAATCAACACCATCTAGGGGGCTCAACGCCTGAAGGACAAGCTCCGCCAGGCGCTTGGTGGCGCCCATCAAGTTGGTTGGCCGCACCGCTTTATCGGTAGACACCAGAACAACTCTGCTGACGCCAGACTCCATCGCCGCTGCCGCCAGAGACAGGGTGCCAAAAACATTATTGATAAATCCCTGATAACCATTATTTTCCACCAGGGGCACGTGTTTATAGGCAGCGGCGTGGTAAACCGTATCAACCTGGTATTTTTTAAATATGGTCAGCAACAATTCGGTATCGATAACAGAGCCGATCACTGGTACCAACTCCAGCTTATGCCCTCTTTTTGCAACGAGCTCCTCCAGTTCGCTTGAACAGTTGTAGAGGCTGAATTCACTGTGGTCGACAAGAATCAGTTTTGCCGGCTGGTATTTGCAAATCTGGCGACAAAGTTCCGAGCCAATCGAACCGCCGGCGCCGGTGACAACGATACTTTTCCCAGAAATGGTTTCTTCCAGCAATTCTTTTTTTGGCGGCACCGGATCACGGCCAAGAATATCGGCAACATCCACGTCGCGAATATCATCCACATTCACCAGCCCCTGGGTGAGTTCGTCCAGTGATGGGACAGAGCGGACGTAGACATCAAAGGGCTCCAGAAAGCGAATAATTTCCTGTCTGCGGTGGCGACCCACGGAAGGCAGGGCAAGAAAAACTTCGAAATCCTTGTGATTGCCAACAAGCTCGGGAAATTCTTTGGGGCTGTACACTTTTAGCCCGGCAATCACTTCTCCCTGCAAAATGGGATCATCATCAATAAACGCCACAGGAAAAAACCGCTTGGCCTGCCGCAAGGCGCTGGCCAGCTGCCTGCCTGCGGCGCCAGCACCATAAACGGCCACGGGGTTACCGCGCATTTTTTTCTTGTTCTTCCAGCCAGCAAACTCAAACATTAAATTCGAAAAATTGGCGCCATGAAGCCAGCGCCCCGCAACCAAACGGGAAGCAACCAGGCCAAAAATAGACAGCACCCAGAACAAAATCAGAACACTTCGCGGCAGCTGAGGCTGAACAGGAATCATAAAAAAAATCCACAGCACCAAAAGCGCGCCAAAAGAAACGCCCCGAGCCAATACGGACATCACCTCGACGCCCGCATGCCGGGTTATAGAACTATATAAATCAAGCTTATAAAAAAAGAAAAGTACACAAAGGGGCGTGACAGCAAAAACCTGGGGATAGGTAGCAACAATGTCCCACGGCCACCAGCCGAGGCGAAAGTAAAAAGCGCCAAGGAGCGTCAGCTCAATAATGAGAAAATCGTTGGCGGCAAGAATTAACCGCTTATAGACCCTGGGCAAATGTATCAGCTGAGCTCTCAACGCAGTTCCTCAAAACTGAATACATTAAAAAAAGAACTATTCCTGAGCCGCAGACTGAGCCACATCAAGCCAGCCATTTATTTCAGTAATATTATCGGGAGAAAACTGCCCGGCCACTTGTTGAAGGGTTACCCAATGAAGCATAAGATCATAATGGGCTTGGCGAAAATCCCGCTTTGCTTCGTACAATGTTTGACTGGCTGCAAGAACATCAACAGCGGTTACTGTCCCATAACTAAAACCTTTTTCTTGCGCCTCGACAGATTTTTTTGCTGATGACACCGCTTTGCGGGCAGCATTAGCACGCTCCCTTGCACTTTTGACATTCAAAAAAGCCTCTCGAGCCTTTTTACGCAATTCTCGCTCTATTTGTTCGTAATCTTGCTCTGCCATACGCAATTTAGAGCGAGCCTCAGATACCTGAGCCGATACCTGGCCACCAGAATAAATGGGGATGGTGAGATTCAAGGCCGCAACATAAACCTCAGTTGTGGGTACCTGAGCGTTTTCAAAACCAATGTCACTCTTCTGCGCGGTCAACGACATTGATAGGGAGGGATGCCTCTGCCCGGCTGCCCCCTTAACGCCAGCTGCGGCAGCTTCAAGCGCTAACCGGCTAGATTTAAGGGCGCTGTTATCCTGAAGGCTTTTTTGCACCCACTCCTCAAGACTACCCAGCTCCCAAGCTACAGCAACAGCTTCGTTAAGGGGATCAAGTGACTCTGTAACCTCCCGCCCCAAAACCTCGGAAAGTCCCTCACGGGCAATGGCGACTGCATTGAGAGCTTCAATCTCGTTGGCAAACAGCATATTGGCTCTTGCCTCAACGGCAAGAAGATCAGTGACTTTTGCCAGTTTTCTTTCATGACGGGCTCGAACCTGGTCAAGCTGCTCTTCCGCCGACTCACGCTCCGCTTTGACAAAAGCATAATTATCTTCCGCAGCGAGCACCTTGGTATAACGATCCACTAAATCGACCGCAATCAGGCTGCGGGTTTCGTCATAGCGACTGCTATAGCGACCCGCCTCTTTACTGGCGGCGCGATAAGCTTCCCACTTAGGCTTGTCGTAAAGCGGCTGGCTCACAGAAGCGTAGTATTTTTCACCATTATAGTAATCCCGCGCATCTAGCCCCTGATTTGTCGCTGCATCCCGTCGGGTTCTTGTACCCTGGGCACCCACCGAAGCTTTGGGCAATAGGCCGCCAAACTGATAACGCTCCCGCGCCTGATACAACGCCTCCTCAGATTCGGCTCTGAGTAACCGGGGATCTGACGCCATGGTCTCCTGATAAAGATCCACCAAATTTGACGCCTGCGCGGGCACAGTGGCCATAGTCAACAATAAAACCGGAACCGCTTTGAATCCTTTCATATTCAATCACTCCTCAATTAGCGATCGTGCCATGGCATTGCTCGCTGGTTGTACCAGATATTGCAACAATGTCCTTTCACCGGTTTTGATAAGTACTTCTGCAGGCATGCCAGGCACCAGGGTAAGCCCCGTCATCAGCTGTCGCCCTTCTTCAGTGACGCTGACAGTAGCCTTGTAGTAAGGCGTTCCATCCTTTTCGTCTTCAAAGCGATCTGCAGAAATTTTCGATACTTCTCCCATTATCGTTGGCGTAGTCGCACTTTTAAAAGCACTAAAACGAATCCTGGCTTCGGCACCTATATAGACACGGTCAATATCAGCCGGGCTAACCCTGGCTTCAACAATCAACTCACCATTTTCCGGCACAATATCAAGGATCGGCTTGCCGGCTTGAATAACTCCGCCAATAGTATGGGTACTGAGACCAAGGACAACACCTGAAACCGGCGCTCGAATAGTGGCTCGCTCAACCTTATCGCGAATCGCGGTAATTCTTTCCCCCAGATCAAACACTTTTGCCTGCACCTCTGCAAGCATATCCACGACTTCAGTTTTAAATTTTTTATTTAACTGAAGAATTTCTAACTGAGTTTCACCAATTTTCATCTGGGCCTGGGCAACATTCGCCTGATGATCAGCAATTTCGCCTTTGGTTCTGGATAAACTGCGCTGCAGCTCTACCAATCGGGTTTTTTCTACATAACCCTCGGTGAGCAGCGCTGATAAATCTTCAATTTCATCGGCAAAGGATGCACTCAACTCTTTCTGGCTGGCAATCAGCGCGTTTAAACCCTCAATTTGAGAATTTAACTGGGAAACACGTTTTTCCAATACTTCCTGTTCGCCAATGCGGCTGTTGCGACGGGCATTGAAGATCTGCACCTCATTGCGCGTTGCTTCTACTGCGCGCTCATCGTCAACATCAAGATCCTCTGCAAAAACCACCTCTTCGAGGTCATCGCGCTCTGCCAGCAAACGGCTCTCCATGGCTCTGGCGCTAAAATACTGGCCACGCAGCACACCAAGCTCTGCGCTGAATTGGGTGCCATCAAGTTCGATTAAAGGCTCCCCCTCATCAACATGCTCACCATCGACCACGAGGATTTCACGAACAATGCCACCCTCATAATGCTGTACTGTTTTGCGACTGCCCTTTACAGTAACAACTCCGGGAGCCAGAGACGCACTGTCCAGAGGTGCAAAAGCAGCCCAAGTACCAAAGATACCAAACGTGACCAATAAAATGATCAACCCTATGGTTCTGGGCTTTTTATCTGAGGTTTCCAGATCGGGGGCAACCGAGCTTTGCGACACTATAGCCTGTGTATTCATTGGTGCTCAGTCCTTGGATATAGGGGTGATATTGGTTTGTATTCCAGGGACAGGAACCTGTCTTCTGGCTTGAGATTGGCCAGACTTCATGGCTTCAAGCACTTTTTCTCTGGTATCAAACATCGCGATTTTGCCGTCTGTCAGCACCATCACTTTATCCACCAAATTTAAAATAGACGGACGATGAGTTATAAGAATGGTGGTGGCCCCACGTTCTTTCAGCCCTTGGAGACAGCGCGCCAGCGCCAGCTCGCCTTGGTCATCAAGATTGGAATTGGGCTCATCGAGAACCACCAATACCGGATCGCCATAAAGCGCTCGAGCCAACCCTATACGCTGGCGCTGACCTCCCGACAAAGCGCCGCCACCCTGGCCAATATGAGTATCATAGCCATTGGGCAGCTGCAAAATTAAATCATGGACACCAGCGGCCTGAGCAGCGGCCACCACCTTATTTGCATCCACCTCACCAAAACGGGCAATATTTTCGCTTACGGTACCATCAAAAAGCTCAATGTCCTGGGGAAGATAGCCGAGGAATGGGCCGATTTCTTCCCGATTGTAGTGATTGATATCGGCACCATCGAGGCGAACCTTGCCGCTCATAGCGGGCCAAATACCCAAAATACCCCGCGCCAGCGTCGACTTGCCCGACGCACTGGGTCCAATTATGGCCACGGCCTCACCAGGAGACACCGCAAAAGACACCCCCTTCACCACAGGCGTTTTACTCAGGGGTGGGCCTATCATCGCCTGTTCAAGCCTTAATGCCCCTTTGGGCTCGGGCAGGGACATTTTTTCTGTTTCAGGGGGCAGCTGGTCAAGCAATTTGTTGAGCCTGTCGTACTGAGTGCGGGCAGTGACAAATTGCTTCCATGAACCTATCAACAAGTCGATAGGGGCAAGCGCCCGACCCAGTAAAATAGAACCTGCAATCATCGCGCCCGGACTAACCTGATTATCCAACACCAAAATAGCGCCAACACCCAGAATCAGCGATTGCAGCGTAAGTCGGAATACTTTGGAACCTGTGGTGTAGCCTGCAGATTTATCACTGGCAATACTCTGCCAATAAAGTGATTGGCTGGAATAACCGCGCCAACGATTGCGGATATTGGCAAGCATACCCATTGACTCAATCACTTCCGCATTACGCAAATTTGTCGCCGCCATATTTTGAGCCTGCCCCTGGTGCTTTGCGGCCTCCTCAAAAAGGTGTGCAGTCGTACGCTCATTAAACACCGCGATGGTAATAAGGATGATCGCTGAAAGAATAGCAATGAACCCATACCAGGGACTGAACATAAACATAACGAGTATATAAATTGGCAGCCAGGGAGCATCAAAGAAGGCAAAAAAACCATTGCCCGTCATAAACTGACGTATACCGTTAAGATCCTGCAAGGGCTGGGCATTGCTCACTGTGCCCCCCGAATAAAGCGACTGTTTAAAGCTGGTATCAAACATCCTGTCGGTCAGCAGACTGTCCAGCTTTGAACTGGTTCTCACCAGAACACGGGATCGCACCCACTCAAGGCCACCCATGGTGACCAGCAGAAAAACCATAATCAAGGTCAGCATCAACAGGGTTGTGTGACTGCCACTGCTGATAACCCTGTCATAGGTTTGCATCATATAAAATGCAGGAACCAGCATCAGCAGGTTAATAAACATACTGAACACACCAGCACTGATAAATGAACCCTTGCAGAGGCGAAGAGCCTGCTGAAGATCATTTTTACTGAGGGGCTTAACCATGGCATTAATCCGTGTCTGAAAACAACAACAGGCCAGAAAATGGCCTGCTGGTGCTCTGTAGTTTGGGGCACATTTTAGCAAATCAACGGCGAAATGTCTTTCTGAGCCGGGAAACACTCTACTTGTGACGCAGCTCACAATAATATTGCAAGGGGGTCGCTAATGCATTTTTCCTCTGATGTGAGGATTATGCCCATCGTTGGACGACAAAGACGACATCCAGTGGGGCCATACATCCAGAGACCACTCGGCCACAAGGTACTGCTCATAGAGAATATCGAGCCACTGGCGGGTTTCTTTGGGTGTCATAACCAGCGCCGCCATCGAAGAGCTACCGACAGAAAATGAAATTTGCACACACTTCGTCGAAGCTCGCACCTTTACGCTACTGACAAGCATCGCTGTGGGAGCGGCAGGCATTACCGGAGGAGCTTTTATCTTGTCACTCTTAGCTTTTTGGTGGAGAAACTCCTGTACAGCGCTCAAATGCTGTGGGGATACGGCAGCCCGCGCCACTTCGGCGTTATTGATTTCCGGTTTACTCAAATAGGCGACCACAATCTTGACCAGCTCCCGACAAAGGCGGCGGGTGATCCACAAAGACACAGTATCGTCTCTGGATCGCCCATCCATGCGGATTCTGTCCTCGACTTTACTATAGCTGAGGGTGATTTTCGTTAGTCTTTTTATACTGCTTGCCTGCACATTCACGACAAATCACCCTCAACTGGAGCATAATCAACAAAACTATTGTTTCGCCAACTCCTTACTCAGAAGATCTGCATAGAATTGACGTGCTGCCTGAAGAACTGCCATCTGATTTTTGGTTTGTTCAATCTCGCGATCCACATAGCGAATATTCGCCATCTGGGATTTGGCAATATCACTCAACCCGCTAACTTCATACTCTTTGCCATTAATAGTAATTGTTTGCTCGTTTACTGCGCCATTCTCAGCCATTTTTCATCTCTACTAACAATTGAAATTTGGGGAATCCCCCCGGTAAGTCGCTCTCAGAGAACCCATAGATTCCCGCCAGTGCCAGGACAGTGTGCACGACAGAACGACCGTGGCGCATTCTATCGTTTCAACACCGGTTAGACAAACGGCAATCTACGTCACCCCGCGACGAACAACGCTCACTGCTCTTCTGCCAAGACTGATTTGATCAGCTGAATATGGGCAGGTAACACGCGACTTTTAAGATCGTAATTATCTACAATCGTCTGCCGTCCCTGTGCGCCAATTTTTTTGCGTAGTTGCGGCTGGCTGAGCAACTCATCTGCTTTTGCCACCAACTCACCCCCATTGTGATAATCAAAAAGAACACCGTTAACACCATCCTCGATGACTTCCGTCACAGGGGGTGTAGCTGATGCGAGCACAGGAGCGCCACAGGCCATGGCCTCCAGCATTGACCAGGACAGCACAAAAGGCGTGGTCAGATAGATATGCAGTGAGCTGATCCGGAATAAATTGAGTAGTGTCGCATAAGGTAATTTCCCCACAAAGATCACCCGTGAGAGGTCAAGTTCGTCTTTTACCTCTTCCAGCAGCACTTCCCTCCAGCATTTGCCAGAAGGATGCGGCTTACCATAACTGACTTCGTCACCACCGACAACAAGAGTTATGGCGCGAGGACGGAGCTTCTGCAGCAGCGGCAGGGCTCGCATGAAAACATGAAAGCCGCGACTTGGTTCAAGATTGCGAACGGAATAGGTAATGACCTCATCATCCTCCGACAATGTTACAGATTCCGAGCCCAGAGTATCAATCTTGAGCTTCACACCTGCTTTTGGCGCCAACAATTCTGTATCAACGCCATCGTGAACAACTTGAATTTTTTCTTTAAAGACATCGGGAAATGTACTCCACTGCCATCGAGTAGGACAAACACCCAAATCAGCCATATCTAGAGAAAGCAAATTTGTGGCGTTTTTAGTGCGAAGGCTCATTTTTCCGCCAAGTGCAGTGGGAAACTCAGCATCGAAATTGACGAGAGGAGCATCAGGACTGTGGTAAAACTCGAAGTAGCTGAGAAATTTTGCCCTGGGAAAGACTTCCTTAAGATACAGGGAGTCACCCCAGCCAGGATGGGAACAGATAATATCAGGGTCAAGGCCATTTTTCTGCTGCCGCAATGCCAAGGCTGCCACTGCCTGCGCTCGAATGAGGCTTGACTCAAATTCGCTTGCCAATCCTTCCTCTGCAGCAGGATTGGCAGGCATTTCATAACCAAGCAGGCATATACCCTGCTTGGGAATATAAGCCAACTGACGAGTTACATTGCTCTTTTCGCCAATGGCATAGGCCTGCCATTGGGAGTGTGCGGCAAAATAGCGGGCGATGTAACGGTATTGACCAGGAAAATTTTGATGCACAAAAAGAATTTGCTTCATTGGCAATGACTCTAACCGCAAGATTCAAGTTTCTCCTCTCCACAGCCATTTTGGGAAACATGGCGGACAGGCACAGCTCGCAGGGGTGAACCTTAACATAGATTCACGCAGCTGCTTCACTTACAATCAAAAGCTTCGTCACTACAAAAACTCAAGTCGGCCGCTTCCGCACTCCCTACTTATGAAAATACTATTTGTTCACCAGAGCTTCCCCGGCCAATTCAAGCACCTTGCTCCTGCATTGGTTATGCTTGGACACGATGTCCGCGCCTTTGTATTAACCACAGCACCGGCAAAAAACTGGGAGGGAGTCAAACTCATACCCTACTCACTGCACCGCAGCAACGGCAAAGGCGTTCACCCATGGGTCAGCGATTTTGAGTCCAAGGTTATTCGCGGTGAAGCTGCCTTTCGCTGTGCGGAAAACACGAAGGCTCAAGGTTTCTACCCAGACCTGATCATCGCACACCCCGGCTGGGGTGAGAGCCTATTCCTCAAAGAAATTTGGCCAAAGGCCAAGCTAGGGATTTATTGTGAATTTTTTTATCATCCGACAGGCATAGACGTAGGATTTGACCCTGAGTTCGCCAGCGACGACTCCAGTGATCGCTGCCGAGTGGCTCTCAAAAATGTCAACAATCTTCTCCATTTCGAATTTGCAGATAGTGGTATAGCCCCCACTCATTGGCAAGCAAGTACATTTCCTTTACCCTTTCGCGAGCGTATAAAGGTAGTTCACGACGGCATTGATACCGATATTCTCGCGCCCAATCCAGCAATCAGTCTCAAGATAAACGGTAATCTTTCCCTGACCAAAAAAGACGAAATCATTACATTCGTCAACCGCAACCTGGAACCCTACAGGGGTTACCATATTTTTATGCGCGCCCTGCCCCGCATCCTCGCTGAGCGTCCTAATGCCCGAATCATGATTGTGGGAGGTAATGAGGTCAGCTACGGAGCAAAATCCACCGACCACCGCTCCTGGAAAGACCGTTTTATTGACGAAGTACGGCCACAAATAGCCGATGCCGATTGGGCAAGAGTGCACTTTCTCGGCAAAATACCCTACTCAAGCTTTATAGGCCTGCTGCAAATTTCCACCGTCCACACTTACCTGACCTACCCTTTCGTATTGAGCTGGAGCCTTCTGGAAGCCATGAGTATTGGCTGCGCCATTGTCGCCAGCGACACTCAACCCTTACACGAAGCCATTGACCACGGAAGAACGGGAGTGCTGACAAACTTTTTTGACCACGATGCTCTTGCCGATAACATTATCGCTCTCCTGAACGATCCCGACCAACGCAAACGCCTGGGGAAAGCGGCACGGGAGTTTGCCCGTATTCACTATGACCTCAAGCGGGTTTGCCTGCCTCAACAGCTGGAATGGGTAAAAAATCTACTTTATTAACACTGGCATAAATCATGGATCCGACCTTTTTCCTTTAATACACATAGTGAACTCCTGATTACTTCTTCTTTAAAACTGCGGAATTTCCACCCCTTTTATTATTTGATTTTTGAAGCCGACAATACAGCGAGTAGATAATTTATTTAGGCTCTACGCCAACTTGTTTCAACTGGGTCTATGCAGAAGTATTACTGAAAGATTTAGCCTAATAGGCTAGATTCCTGCCATAACTTCCGCGGCTATAGCCGCGAGCTTACTGCCGTCCATCCCGGCCACCTTAGTGGGATCCACAGCCAATCGACCATCACTCGCCAGTCGAAAACTCGCCGCTACTTTATCAACCAAATTAGGGTCATCCGGATAAAGACAAACCCCTCGCCCAGCTGACACCACCCGTTTCACCAAGTAGAGCTGCTCTTGATTAGTGGGCACCATCAACAAGGGCACACCCTGCATCACTGCATGGGCACAAGTGGTGTGATTGCCCATAGTCACAAACAAGTCTGCCTGGCGACCAACCTTGGTCATATTTAGCAATGTATCAGTAAACGCAACCTCGGGAAAACACTCCCTCATCGACTGAGGAATATTCCGGCCATATACGAGCACAGAGGCTCCATGAGCATGCAACGCAGCCATCAGTTCCTTCATCCTGGCAAACGATGACAAGTAGCAAAACACCTTAAACCCTTTCCCCGCAGGCCATAGGGGTTCAGCACCGCCAATGGCTTCAGGAATGCCCAGATAGGTTTCCCCTGGTCTGGAGCCGAAATGATCCAACTCGGGTAAAGTCAGTAATAACTGACTGTGACATTGAGTAATTAATTCAGCGGGCGTGGCAAGAGCGGATAACCCCCGCTCAGCGTTCACAGCATTAATTAACTGCAACAACCGTGCATCGCCGTCGCGTAATTGGCGATGATTTTCCTCGGTGTTGCGCACTCCCGGAAATACCCCCAAATAGGGTTCATCGGTGCGAGGCATAAGAAAACCGCTCCCGACCATCAACTTCCGCCAAGGCTTTCCCAAGCTCGCCACCAAGGCAGATGGCGCATAGTCGTAGACCACAAGATCAGGTTTGACAGCGGCAAAAATTGTATCCCAGGCGGCTACCAACACAAGCAACTCGGTCTCGCTACCAAAACGCTGCAACACTAGCTGGGCATAGGACTGCAAATGGGGATAACGGCGAACGGCATTACGCCACAGGTAAGGAGACTGAAACAGATTGAAGTTATACTGGCGACCAAACACCGGGACAATATTGACCAGCTCCTTGGCAGCCAGGGTCACATGATGACCAGCGGCGATGGCAGCGTCGATAAAAGGTTTGAGGTTAGTGAGATGACTGAGTCCAGAGCCCATCTCCCATACACAAAGTACATTCGCCATAGCACCGCCCAGTTTAAGTTGTAATCGATCCTACCCATTCCAGCATCACAGGTAAGCAGCCACGATGATACATAAAGCCACAGCAGGCACAAGGACAAACTCGACGCCCACAGTCTCACCCCAACATCACCAACTGCTTGCGGAAATTTATCGGCTGGCTCTGATTCACCGGGAACAGCCAGAACCCACCACCAGGGACACCCTGAATACAAAGCACCCCAAGCACCTCGACACAACAGATCAACGCCTACTCTACGATATCACCCTGCTGACCAAGCCCAAGCGATTCACCAGCATCGACCGGGTGGTTCTGCAGCTACTGCGAAGCTTCATCAAAATCGGTGTAAAGGTTACACCTGTGGTGTTTGCCGATGGCTATTGGCGCCTGTTTCAGCCCCTCAACCTTGATAGCCCGCCACTGACAGGACGGCTCTCGGCGACATCGCTGACTGTGGAACCTGGCGACCTTCTGCTGCTAGCGGAAATCGACTACGGTCTGCCCCCTATCGCCTTTGCCGGGCTGCTGGAGTTAAAGCGCCAGGGGCTACAAATCGGCGCTATGGTCTATGACATGTTTTACCTCACCCACCCACACTGGTTTCAGCCTCGAGAAGTGCTCGGTTTCTACCGCTGGTTGCGTAATCTCAATCGGGTGGCGGACAGGTTTTTTTGTAATTCACAGCACTGTGCACAGCACCTTGCTCACTGGCGTCAGCTCGCCTCCAAACTGTTGGACGGACGCACTTCGGTGCCAATTTCGGTTTTCCCCCTGGGAGCCGATGCCCTTGGAGAGGGAAGCCGCCCCGGCTTCCACTCTGACACCAAGGCCAACGGTTTTCACCTGCCACCCGGCACAGCACCCACCTTTCTCACCATCGCCGCCCTACACTACCGCAAAGGAGTGGATCTGCTGGTGCAAGCCTTCGACCAATTGTGGCACCACGGGATCGACACGCGACTGGTTATTAGCGGCATCAACAGGGACGACGGCCTGGCGGCTTACATAACCGGCCATCCCGAATTCGACAAACGACTTTTCTACCGTGGATTTATCGGCGACAACGAACTGACAAAACTCGCTGCTGATTGCGAAGCGTTGATCGTGCCGTCGCGGGAAGAAGGATTCGGTCTGCCCATCGTAGAGGCAGTACACCTGGGTCTGCCAGTGATCGCCAACGACATTGACGTGTTTCGCGAAATCGCCGACGACCAATTATTTTACTTCGACGCCAGGCGACCCGGCCACCTGGCTACCCGTCTGACACAATGGTTGGCTCTCGACGCCAACGCCAAGAAGAGCTTGCTAACACAACGATACGCCATCAGTTGGACGCAATCGGCTCGGCTGCTGGCAGGTCTTTTGTGGGAGCAGGGTTGAGGCGACGACGCCAAGTAATTGAAACCAGAATAAAATCCAGTTTATTGAGGAAAATTAGTGCGCCACCTCAGATCCGGATGGCCGGTTTCAAAACCTGACCGAGCATCAGATGACTTAGCACTTCATCCGATGCGCCAGTGTTTATCAGTTTTCCACCCATTCGTTATAGCTATCTCGCACTAATGATGTCACTGGAAGATGAATGTTCAGCTCCCTGGCGGCGGCGACAACATTGTTGACATCCTTCTTAAGGATAGGGCTATCGAAGCGCACAGGATTTTCAAGGGATGAAATGCGCGCACCATAGGTTTCCAGTGTCGCACTGTCGGCAAGGCCACCCTTCAATGCCTGTCGCACCTGTTCTGGGTCGGCACCGTCACGGGCTGCGAACAACATGGCTTCACCCACCGCAGCACGGGTGATAGACACAATGATCTGGTTGGCAGCCTTGGCGGTTTGGCCGCTGCCCAGTTCACCGACACGAGTAATATTGCTCCCCATTAACTTGAGGAACGGTTTCATCCGCTCGAAATCCCTGGGATCACCTCCCACCATGATGGCCAACTCCGCGACAGCGGCGCCGGCTTTACCTCCCGACACAGGAGCATCCAGCACCGCCACTTTCCCGACACGCCGCGCAAGATCCCTCATATAGGCCGCTGGCACAGAACTCATGCACACCAAGGTATGCTCCGCCGTTAGCTCCTCCACCAAACCGCCGTCACCAAATACCACTGTCTCAATCTGTTCTGCGTCCAGCACCATCAAAAATATCATGTGGCAGTGCCGGGCAATCTCAGCTGCATTGCAACAGGCAACAGCGCCGTCTGCGACCAGAGCCGCCATATTGGTAACAAGGGCATCGTGCACATAGAGCGCATGCCCGGCAGCAAGCAGATTGCGAGCCATGGGCTCGCCCATGACCCCTGTACCGATAAATCCAAGATTTGCCATATAGAGATTGTCCTATGCCTTGTAGTTGAAAAGTAAATGTTGATCTTTGGCCGCATGCTCCTCGTGAAGATGGCTTGAAACCCGAAAACGATTGAGAACGGCTTTCAGGAGTGGCGGATCGTCCCACGGGGTATCCGATGCACACTGCGACAGGTATGGACTGCGGGGATCACGCTGCCACTCAAACGGGAAGACTGTGGCATAAGTATCCGGCAGCGCTGGGGTAATCAACGCTGAGGATCGCCCTGATTGACCACTCAAGCCGTCGTACAGAGCGGCGCTGAGATCGCGACCCACCAAGAATCCGAGATGACTGAGACTGTTAATCCTGGGGTTAAAATCAATCAGGTAGTACTGGCCGCTGACAGGATCGCAGAGGAAATCAAATCCGGAAAAACCGGTTAACCGCCAGTGGCCAACCAGCCGCTCGGCTATCGCCGATACCGCGGGGGTTGAAGCTAGTCTGACTACGGTGGGCGCCTGACGGGGATCGTCACGACGGCCATGGATCTGGACACCGGTCACTTCCGCCAGCACTCTGCCGTCGAGGGCAGACAGGGAATGACGGGTGACGGGACCATTCAGGTACTTTTGCACCATGATCGGGTTAGCAGAAGTAACGTTCCAGCTCACCAGTACTGCTTCGGCCTGGAGTCGATTTGCGCAAATGGCGACACCCTCTCCATTTTGGGAACCTTCTCGCTTGAGAATCACAGGCCAGCCCTCATCATTGGCAAACTCGACAATGTCCATGAGACAAGTAACTCCGCGCGCAGGAAGAATCGGCAAGCCGACTGCGGTCAAGCTTCCCTGAACCATGGCACGCAGAGAGCGAAGCGCCACTGGCCGGTTATCGCCCAATGATCTTTTCACCCGCATAATAACCTCGGGGCAGGCAACGGCGCTGGCGGCTTGCATACCGAGATAATTGAGCACTTGATGGGCGGTGGCGTCCTGAGGAACGATCAGATCCGGCTTCCATTGTCTAATGACTTCAGCCAGATCCCTGCCCACCTGCTCGACCCTGGAATCGTGCCCAACCCTCAAACGGAATCGCTTGGCCAACCGATCAGATTGTAAGAAAAAGGAATTCGGATAGGCGGCCAAAGCAGTTTCAAAGCCACTATCCGCGAGTGCGGCCGGAGAACGCGTACCCACGAATGTGGAGACAAGGTTAACTATCAGGGCTTTTAACATTGTACTGTTATGGTTATCCTCTAGCTGGCATAATGGCCGCCCATTATAAACCCTTACCGGTCGTCCACATGCAGCCACAGGTCAGACATTCGGATCTATCCGTCCTGATTCCGGCTGCTGGTTCCGGCGAGCGCCTCGGCCTTGGCTCCAAAGCGTTACTGGAGCTTTCCGGCCAGCCGCTTATAGCCTGGCTCAGCCGCAAGCTGCTCAATCTCGCCGGCGAAGTTATCATCGCCACACCCAGCGATCAGGTAGAACACTTCAGCGCACTGTGCCCTGGCGCACGCTGCATACAGGGAGGGCAAACCCGCCAACAGAGCGTTAACGCACTGGTTGCCAGTGCCTCCCGCGACTGGGTCTTGGTGGCCGATGTGGCTCGCCCTTTTGCCTCTCTGAATCTCTATAATGCCGTATTGGCGCGGGCGCGGAAAACCGGTGTGGCCGGTGCGTTTCTGCCCCCGGATGTGCCAGTGGCAGAAATCGTCAACGGCAAGATTGCGCGGGTGCTCAAATCTCAGCAGGCCGGGGTCTTCCAGTTACCCCACGGTTTCTCTCGAAAGCTTCTTGTCGGGGTGTTGGCAGAGGCTGAAAAACAGGGGTGGGAGGAGCAATCGACCCTTGAACTGGCAATCCGGGCGGGTTACGACGTGGGTGTCGTCGCTGGCGAAAAAACCAACATCAAACTGACAACCAAAGAAGACTGGCTTTTGGCCAGCTCGTTGACGGAGTACCTCCTGTGAGTTCAGGCAACCTGATCATTCCTGCCAATATTCAACCTTTCCTGTGGAATAATGATCTCAATCCGACGGAGTATATTTTCGCGACCTACCGGGTATCCGCCACCTGTTCCGGTGAAAACGCCGCATTGGGTATGGCTATGGAACAGAGCGCCTCGACCCTTACCATTCAGGGTTATGTGGACGCCGATATGGTCAAGGACTGGACCATTCGCATCCGCAAGGTTGACGAGGTGGAGAACAACGTCAATGACGAGGCGGTAAAACCGTTTTTCCTCAATACGGAAGTGTATGCCGTCGCCGACAAAAACCGCAGCCACTGCTACGATATCGAGCTGGCTGTGCCCGCCTGGTTGCTCGGCAACAAACCCGTACAGTTGCTCAATGTACTGGTGGGAGAACTTCCCCGCCTCGGCTTTCTCACCAGCTTCCGCCTGTCAGGCGTTCGCTTTCCCTCCGCCTTTGGCCCCGGGCCAGCCTTTGGCCGCCAGGGCATTCTGGATTTACTCGGCAAAGACAAAGGACCTCTGCTGTGCCGCGCCATGCGTCCCGGTGTCGGTCTCGACATCCCGATGATGGCCACTCTCAACCGTGATGTGCTTACAAGCGGCTTCCACATGGTGAAGGATGACGAGCTGATCCAGTTCGCCGACTTCACCACTTTCGAAGCCCATCTGAAAGCAATGCTCTCGGCACGGGATGCCGCCATGGACATCACCGGGGAGCGCAAACTGTATATCGCCAATCTGTTCTGTGAACCTGCAGAACTGGCAGAACGATGGGATCTAGCTTTGGAGCTTGGTGTTGACGGGGTATTGGTAGCGCCCTTTATTCAGGGTCTCGGCGTTTTGCCCTATCTCGCCAAACAACAGCAGATGCCCATCATCGCCCACAACAGCTTCAGCGACTTCCTCACCCGCAACCACTTATGGGGTATCGATGACTCCGTACTGTGCCACTGGATGCGCCACCTGGGTGGCGACTGGTTCGTAACCCCTGGCACGTTCGCGGCGGACAATTTCGACATGGGAGCGTGCCGACAACTGATGGAAATCGCCGTGGGCGAAGATAATGGCCTCAAGGGTATGATGCCCAATATCCAGGGTGGCAAGCATCCCGCTGGACTGCCCACCTACCGCGCGGCAGTGGGCGACAACGACTTCACCCTGATCGTTGCCAATTGGGTAGACAGCCATCCAGCAGGACTGAAAGCCGCCGCCAGGGAGTTCCGCGAGGCACTGGAAGACTAAACACTCACCCAGCCTTTTGGCAATATTCAATGATTAGCTGCCAGAGGCTTTCATCCGGTTGATGCCTCAAACAGGCTCGAGCAATCGCCTCGGCCTTGCGCAACTGGCCGGACTCCAACATGGCAACGGTGCGTTGCCATGCAAAACACTCCGTCAGCAGCGAAAACCCTCGCAGATTTTTGGCACAAAGAACTGTGTCAAAATGCGGATCGGGGGTTCGCCAATCCCCATACAATGACTCAAGCCACTGCTCAGGATGAACCAGGCTCCAGATGTGACCTTCCCGCCTGCGTACCTTTTTCAGCTGCACCGGTGGAAATTCGGTAAACCGGTTCCACTCTTTCGGGATATTTGCCATCCAGAATCCCCCTGCGGCACTGGTGGTATCAGTTTCGGCAATCAAGCCGCACAGATCAACCACAAAGCCTGTTTTCTGGTGGACGAAACTGCGAGGGTTAATCAACCCAAAGGAGCGATGATCCTCCTTCCAGCCATCGGCTTCCAGGCAGCGAGCAGCGGCGTTCATTTCACGAAAAGGCAATGCCACATCCATATCTTTATCAAAAGGCAACAATGCGCCATCGCGAACCAAACCCAGCAAGGTTCCCGCCGTGGCAAATCCATGAATGCCAGCGGCGGCGAAACGCGTCAGCACACGCCACAGTAGCAATTCATTGCCAGCACTGTCGAAGCCCCCTTTATGGCGCGGGACTGGCGCACCAGGGGGGATCGCCAGTCGCAACGCCGTCGCTTCGCGGCCATGAATCACTGCTATGGGCAATTGCCCCGCGTGCTTTAATGCCGAACTGTAATAATAATGAGCCTCGTAATTGCCGGGATCCAGCTCGACAGCCTGACGACCCTGAGCCAGAGCTTCAGGCAAATCACCCAGGCCAATCATCGCCCTGCACATCAATAACCGTGTCTGACCGTCCTGCGGCTTTAAGGAGAGAACATTTTCCAGACTGGCACGCGCCTTGTCGTAAGCCTGGAGGTTGCAGTACACCTTCGCCAGGCTGTTCAGCATATCGCTATTGCCTGGCGACAGACGGCAAGCAATTTCCAGACATTGTGCCGCCTCGCGGTTTTTGTTGAGTCGCCTAAGCGCGACACCCAGGAGGTGATATGCAAATGGATGACTAGGGTAATTCTCTATCAATTTTTCGCTTTCGCTAATAACAGGTTGCAGCTTTCCTGAGCGATAAAGCGCGAGGAGCGATTGCCTTGTCTCAGCAGAAGGTGCAGGCAATGCGTGAGATCTGGATCGTGAATCTGGTCGTTTTTTTTTCATCCGAAGAATCATCTGTCCTGAAGGATTGATTTTATGAATCAGTGTCGGCGTCCCGGCGAGAGATCAGCACGCACTTGTTTCGCCGTGAAAGGCTGCCGTCAGGGAAGCGGAACCAGATTCGCGCCGGACACGCGCACAACGCCAAGCTTGATTAGCCAGGTGAGATATCTGGAGGAAAAACGCTGTCGATCTCCGTCAAGTCGCGCCCTCAGCACTGCCGAAGTGGCTGGCCCAGCACTCAATCCGTGCAGCAGTACAGCCACATCTTCTTCGCGAGGCAGTACATAATTGGCGAACTCCACCATGCGCAGTTCGCGGTATTGGCGCACTCGGCCAATGGCAATATCCGCGTCTGAATCCACCAGCTCCAGCAGGGTGTCATTGGTCAGCGTTGAAGACGAATAACCGGCAAAACCCGCAAATGGATCCATCCGCGCGGGCCAGGGCACAGCCGTCGCCTTGAGCTTTGTGGCTCTCTCACGACGCAGTCTGCCCTGGTGTGCCCACAATTGTTCGTACTGGGGAATGATGACCGACCAGTCGTACACTTCCCGTGCGCGCTGGCGCCCGGCTTCTCCCATTGTCCTCCTCAATTCAGGAGAGGCAAACAAACGGGCAAACGCCGAGGCGGTTGCTTCGATGTCGACAGCCACCAGTGAACAGCTATAGCCACAATACATGTCATAGGTGTCCAGGCCAAGGGCGTGACGCAAGGCAAGATCGCGGCCATTGCCCACACCTGGCATCAGGGTTGGAATCCGAAAACCATCGACACCATCACGCACGGTGTCCTTGTAGCCATCCCAGTCACTGACCACAACGGGAATACCTGCTGCCATGGCCTCAATGGGGACTATGCCGAAGGTTTCCTGAATATTATCCGACAAGGAGCACATGACATCGGCACTCGCCCAGGCGGTTTTTCTTTCCTCGGCCTTGCGTCCGTCCAGATTGACAACCCGCACACTCGGACAAGCGAGGGCAGCGCCTTCGGCAAAGGCTCTGGCGATGGAATCATTGCCGTGCCAGCCACACTCCACCAGCACCACTTTCTGGCCTGCCGGCAATCCGAGAGCAGCTTTTTCAAGAGCCTGGTACATGGCGAGGGGATGAGCCTTGGCATGAAAAGACAGGCGCCCCATAAACAACACCACATGGGTATTGGCATCGGCGCCTATAATCCTGCGGGCAGTGGCCTTGTCTTGCTCACTGTAGACGAAATCACTACAGTGGATACCCAGCGGGATTACCGGCAGCAGGGGTTGCGGCATTTTGGTGGCACCCAAGTGTTCCACCAGATAGCGCGCCTGTGCCCTGAGTATCCGTTCAACATTTTCTTTTACCGCACGACTGGTGCAAATCACCGCGTCCCAGGGCTGAATCGGTGCGGTGAACAGCTCACTGATAGAGTCCATGGCACCAGCGCTGGATGTGGTGTGGGTAATGCCGCAAAGGCTCCACAGGCCGTGACCAAACAACGAACGCCGCCAGGCATGGCTGCCAATACCCGGCCCCGGATAATAGACACACCCCGGCAGTTGCAATCGAGCCAGGCTCCTGTCATCCGCCACTTTCACAGGCTCGGTGCGTCCCGCAGAATGAACCGCCTTAGCAAACACCTGCCCAAAATTTCTGTGGGGAACCTGCGCCCAGAAAGTATCCGTCTGGCCGTAGTGCAAAAACCCCCGCAAAAAGGATTCCCCGGCAGCATTGCGACCCATTAGCTTGGAGCCATCGGTGGTGTAACCCTCAGGGTGAAAGTAAATTGCAGCAGTCAAAATGTTCTCCAGAATTTTAGCTGGTCAAGATGGTTAAAGATTGCCCACTCAAAGCAGTTGAGGTGAAACCACACCAGCTTCCCGCCCCAATGGACGCAGAAAAACTGAAGGGCGTTAGATCACTACAGACAATCGCTGACATCGGCAGCCATTGGCCAATAACGCTAGTCGTGACGGCACAGGTAGAAAACGCCCTTTGGCGAACTACTTAGCATCGCCAAGATTTTCCAGAAAACCTACCAAGCGCCGGAATTTTTCCGGTGATAGCGGTTCCTCAGTGACAATGGATCTAACCTGTTCACTGCGCTCAATTGATAAACTGCTAATCCTGTCCACAGGCAGCCCGGTTTTAAACAGCTCATCAGTCTGAATCACCAGCACAATACGTTCTACCTGGCGATCCATCAGCAAAGCCCGGCAGCGCTGGTAAAGATCACTACACTGTAGACGCAATTCCGATCCTGAAGGATCCAGGGTAAGAATATGACTGGTGAGGTAGCAGCTTGCGCCTGCGGCAACCAGTTCAGCCTGTCGCGCAGAGGCAGATGCCAGGGCGTTCTCTGCCCCGACGAAAACGTCCACAGGAATCCTGCCATTATTGCCAACCATCCTGCGCAAGAATTCGGGCACATGGCTTTTTGAGATGGCGGCACCACCCAACAGAGGGGAAAAATTGACCTCATTGATAATGGCGCCGGTTTCAGTCCAGGAGCGGGTGATATCCGTCGAGATAATATCGATGCCCGCCACACTGAGATTGAACAGCTCGGCGGCGCGCAGGGCTACACACAGATTGTCCGGGTGAATACAATGAGTGACATCTTCATCGACACCGCCATCGGCAGTGGATTCAATGATTCGCAGCGGCACCAGTTCACCGTCCCTGGGGATGCTATCCATGAAAAATCCGGCGTCCGCCATTGCCTTCACAGCCAGCTCGTCATCGGGAAAAGGTTCCGATCTCAGCCAGGGCGGCTTGGCATTTTCGGCGTTGTTGCCAAGGACAATGAGCTGGGCAACCGTATGAATGCCGTCACCGGCAACGGATTTTGGCAAACGTTTTACTGCATAGAGCAATTGCCCGTTGGCGACAAAAAGCCGGTGACAGACTCCCGGCACCTCCCGCTCGACTATCACCTGTTTGCGCGGTGAAGCCTTTTTCGCCTGATCGAATGCTGTCGTCAACTCTTCATCGGAGCGAATGCCGACGGACACACCTTCACCGCGGTCACTGTCCGCAGGCTTGACCACCACCGGCCAGCCAAGGTTATGAGCAAAGCGGATTCCAGCCTTGGCAGAGCCAACCATACTATGTACCGGAGCGGGCAAGCCAGCCATCCGCAGCACCCCCGCTGTCAACAATTTATTCTGGGTCAACCGGGTGCCGAGATTGGCGTCGGCATCGGTACTGCTTCGATCGACCTTGCGGGACTGGCTGCCCCAACCCAACTGGTAAACCCCGCCCCCCAAGTGCAGGAACGGCAGATTCATTTGGTGAGCAGCCTTGAGAACCGGAATGGTGGATTTGCCAGACATGGTCATGCGCCGCATGGTGGTGATGACCTGTTTGCTCGCGGTATCACGCAGGTGTTTCACCACCCCGTCATCCAGGCTGCTGGTCATCAACAGGGCAACCATTTTCATGGCTCCGCCGTAGCCAACCCGGTAGCAAAGCGCATCGATATGATCAATATTGGGCACACCGAAGCCTATCCGCCATTGACCACCATTGACCTTGTGCTCAGCAATTCCGATATAACCCGGATCAAATACAGGGACGCCTGCTGCCTGAAAAAACTCCCTGCCGAGTAACAGCCCTCGCCACGCCACCTGCACCGCGAGGAACCTGTCTTCATCCTTGAGAAGGCTAGCGGAACACTTGCAAGGCTCGATGGTCAGGTTGAAAATTTTCCACAGGGCGTTATCCAACGCGGCAAGATTGCCATCGGCCAGCGGGTCAATAGTAATAGCCATCTGACGTAACGGCTGGTGCACTGGCCTTAATACAGTAGCCTCATCAGGAATCGATATATTCATGTTTTGAAGTGCCTTATGCCTAGCCTGGAGCCTATCTGACTCGCCAATTCAGCTCTGATCAGTTTTCCCTGTTCAGTACGGGGGATTTTATCGACCTGGACAATTCTTTTCGGCGCCCGGAACCCCAGACGCGCTACGCAATAGCTGCCGAGCTCCTGCTCGGTGACATGGCAGTCATCCATGAGTTCCACGGCGCACACTGGAATTTCCTGGTGCAAATCCGAGCGTACCGGCATCGCGGCTGCATCCCGCACTGCCGAATGCTCGCAAATCACTCTTTCAATTTCTGCCGGGTAGATGTTGACACCATCCATGATCATCATGTGATCGGCTCTGCCGCAATAGACCAACTGACCCTCTCCCGTCAATTTGCCAAGATCACCTGGCAGGAACCAGCTTCCTTGCAGCGCTTTGCGTGTCGCTTCTTCGTCACCCAGGTAGTGACTGATAACCCCCGGCGTCCTGATCCGCACCAGACCGATGTCGCCAACGGCAAGCGGGAGACCACCTTTTCCAATCACCTGCAGCTCAATACCCCCATAGGGTCTGCCAATGGATCCAGGCACAGAGAACACTTCGGGGGGAGAGGCATCGGAAATCGGCCCTGTTTCATTGGTGCCATAACGCACATACAGCTTGTCGCTTAGATGGCTGGCGATATCTTTTCGCAACCGGTCGCTGACCGTGGAACCTCCCGCCACCAAAGCTCGCAAAAAACCCAAAGCCTGCCCCGGTTGCCTGGCGGCTTTACTGACCAGTTGCTTGAGATGTATGACTGCCGTGTAAAGCACAGTGACCTGATTGCGTCTGCAGAATTCAAAGACATCGCCGCCCATTAACGAACGAAAGGCAATCGAAGCACCGGTAAACAGCGCGTGGAGATACTGGATTTTGGCCACTTGGAAATCAATATTGATAAAAGACGCAATACAGTCGTCCTGCGTTAGAGGAATAGCTTTGTCAAATAGCTCTATCCGTTGCAGAAATACCTGGTGGCTTAGGGGAATGAGTTTCGGTGTACCAGTGGACCCCGACCCGGCAATAATCAGCCAGGGCGCCTCGGGGTATTCCTGGCGAACGCCTGTGTCCACCGGCAGTGATCGGTTGCCGATACTCGTCCTGTCAATCAACAACACTGGTAGGGAGGGATCGTGCCCCTCCGCATGATCCGACGCAATCACGCTCACTCCGGCTCGCATCATCAATTCCGACTTCTGCAGCGGCGGGTAGTTGTCCGGCACGGAAAACACTGTGGCGCCAAGCCGTGCCGTAGCCAGCATAGTCACCAGTACAATTAACTCACTGCCAAAGGTCAGCGCCACCACATCACCGGGCTTCACACCCCCATGATGCAACAAGGTGGCGATCTGCCACACCAGGTTATCCAGCTGAGCAAACGTAAGCCCACCGCCTGGCAAGTGCACCGCCACGGCGCCAGGACGGGTTTTCACCTGCTGGACAATGCCATCGGTTAAGTTGGATTCAACCACAAACCTGTTCCTTGTGTTGTGATCTGACATCAGGCGGACAACCACTCTCCCCCGGACTTGTGTAGATGTACCACATCATCGGGCACCTGGTCAGATTGACGGTCACTGCCGGTGAGGTTAACCAGAATACGTGTGTCAGGAGCCAATCTCCCCTCTCGAGCCTGGTGGATCACCGCTGCTACCGCTGTGGCCGCAGAGAAACAAATATCAATACCTTCGTGTTCCAGCACCAGAGTTCGAGCCTCACGGATCTGCTGTTCACTCACAGCCAGGAAGGTGCCATCGCTCTCCAGCACGATCCTGCGCATATAGGGATACACCCGGCTGGGATCGCCCCGCAGAATCGCCTTGGCGATACCCTGCGGATTGTCGACGATGCAGTGGCCGGGCACGGTTTCTGCCCCCTCCTCCCAGGCGCCCACCATGGGACTGCAAGACGCCTGCTGCACGCACATCAAGCGGGGCAATCTGCTGGCCACTCCCATCTCCAGCAGTTCCTTGGCGGCCTTGTAAACTCCATACACGCCCATGGCGCTGGAAACCGCCTGCACATACCAGTCAATGGGGTCACCAATCTGATCCACCGCCTCAAGCCAGGCCAGCTTCAATCCCTCGCGCCGTCCAAGGTTGAAGAATCCCCGCTCTGAGGTATGGCCGTGGCGGCGGGCGAAATCGGCGGCGACGTTGAACGCTTCGGCAAAACTGGCGCCGTGGAGAATGTAATGGGTAATCTGTGGGGAAGCGGTGTAGTTCACCCGGTTGCGAAAATCACTACCGGTGAACAGGCTCATGGCCAGATTGGGAATGAGGGGGATAAGCTGTGCGTAGGCGGTGGAGCTGTTGCCGGTGGAAGAGGTGCAAAAGTGGCGTACGCCGCTCTCGTACAGGTACGGCAACGATACCGCCGCCATACGGTACTTGGTAGTGCCGGTGGGATTGATTGTCTCGTCCTTTAGATAAAGTTGCCTCAGCCCCAGCAGCCCACCCAGAGCGCGGGCGTGCACCGTGGGTGTCATTCGGGCGTCCCCTGGCAGCAGATCCGGGTCGTGCACAGGAATCAGGTCGAAGTAGCGCTCGTAAGGATTATCGGACTCCCGCAGCCGTGCCCGGGGCAGGTCGAAGTAAGCCTCGGTCATGCTGCCGCAAGCCGGACAGAACGGGGCGTAACTGACACCCGGCTCGGCGTGGCACTGGACACAACGGAGTTCGAATTTTGCTGTCATGCCTTTAAAAACCTCCCTGGGGATAGATACGGATATGGGTGGGGTCTACCCCTCAGCAACTCGATCAGGCTGTGGGCGAGCCCCGCGCACTGCAATACTCCCTTGGAACCACCTCCGGTGACTGTATAGGCGTTGCCGATGCCGGGTAGCAGGCCTGCGATCGGCAGCCCGTCCACCGTACTGGGGCGGTAACCGGCACAATGCCTAAGTACCATCATCTCTCCCAGTCCGGGAACCATTGCGCGCACTCTATCGGCCACTAATTGCCGTCCGCCAGCGGAAGGACCGGGATCCTCGCTGGGATCTTCCCTTGTCCCCCCCAACCAGTAGATATCGTCGTGAGACTGATACAGACCGTTAAGACCATGGGTAATATCCCAGGCAAAAGGCGCGCCGGGCAACTTAACCAGCAGCATCTCACCCTTGACTGGCTTAACCATGGCGCCAAGATTCAGCTGGTCGAGGAATTCCCGAGTCCAGCAACCATTGGCAATCACTACCGCATCGCAGGCCTCGCGGCGGCCATTGACTTCGATATGGGTCACCCACCCGCCCTCACGCACCAAGCTACCGGGATTGGTACGGGACAGTCTTGCCCCCCGCGCTCGAGCCGCCATCAGCAAAGCGCGATTGTAGAGCTGGCTGTCCACCACACCATTGCCACGGGTCAGCAGGCCAGCCACCAATCGGGAACTGAGCCGCGGTTCCAGGAAGCGGGCCTGACTTGCGTCCAGCCACACCGCCTCGAAACCCCCAGCGGAATCGTACAACCGCTGCATCACCCGTAGCTCGTCGACATCCGCCTGTTCAAACGCGAGGAACAGGCGGTCGATCACCCGTAACCGGTAGTCGATGCCAGACAGGATACCGATCGCTTCGCTATGATCGAAATGGAGACGGTGGCAATCCAGCTGGAACGGCTCCAGCACACCAGGAATCTGTGGCCCATGAAGCGGGTTGAGACCACCAGGGTTGGTCTCGCTGGCTCTGTAGGGTTGCGTGAAGTCGTCATAGACAGTCACACTATAGCCGACGTCGGCAAGCAGATAGGCGACCCAGGCTCCACTCAGCCCACCGCCGATTATCGCTATTTTATCCATCCCGTTATCCAGTTATCCAGTTATCCAGTTATCCAGTTATCCAGTTATCCAGTTATCCAGTTATCCAGTTATCCAGTTATCCAGTTATCGATTCGTCCAACAGCCACAGGGAGCACCATAAAAAGGCTGAAAAACCTTGCCCACTCACAGTAAAACGGGTCATCATTCCGATACGGAATGTCGAACCGGCAGTCCTCTGAGAACACACCGGAAAGTGCGGCCAGCTTATGAAGCAACTTGTCGAAATACACACCTATGAAGGCCCGAGCCGAATTTTACCATACCGCAGCGTGGTCGCGCAGTTCTCCTATCAACGATTATTCGGAGAGCCACCGCAGCCCATCGAAGCATCCCGACTTGAGATACTGAAGCCATATTTGGACGACGATCTCAGGGCGCGATTATGGAGTCACTGCCCCTTCCCCCACGGCGCAGCTTTGGCCGCAGTCCTGGCGGTCGCCATCCAGGAAATTCGATGCTCGCTGGGACTGAGAACCGCCAGCCTAGTAGCTCGTAACGGCACAGCAACGGTGGCCAGCGAGTACCATTCCAGCCCCGCCGCCCGACAGGCCTTGAAGCTCGCCATCGAATTGGCTCAAGAGGTGCTCAAGGCGTCGGATTCATCGTCCAGCGCGCAACTCGCCGTGCTGGCACGGCAGGTGCTCCAACAACAGCAGGCTCTGCAACCCAGACCTGTCACTGCGCTGCAGATCAAGGCCGCGCGCAGCCTCGATATCCCTTATTACCCGCTATTTGATCGCGCCAAGTATGTGATCTTCGGCCAGGGTGAAAAAGCCCGGATTTTCCAGGGAGCAGCAAGTGATCGCGACAGCGCCTTCGGCACTGCTCTCCAGCAGAACAAGATGGAAACCTGCCAACTGCTATCCCTCGCGGGCTTCCCTGTGCCCAGGCAGCAACTGGTGAAGGATCGGGAGCGAGCGCAAGCAGCGGCTCGAGCCATTGGCTTTCCCGTGGTGGTAAAGCCTCTCGATGCGGGTCAGGGGCGGGGTATCACAGCCAATATTGTCAACAACAGCGAACTGTCTCACGGCTTCGCGCTGGCGCGCCCATACTCTCAGCTGGGGGTTATCGTCGAGAGTCACATTCTCGGCCTGGATCATCGCATTACGATCTGCGACGGCAAGCTGCTGAATGTACTTTGCCGCGAACCAGCCCAGGTGGTTGGGGACGGTCGCCGCACCATCAGGGAACTTATTGATCGGGAGAACGCTGACCGCGACCCCGAACTCAAACGCCAGGGCTTTCTCAAGAGTATTTGTGTTGACGAAAACCTGACCAAGACACTGGAAAGTAGCGCGCTGACCCTGGACGCCATTCCCGAGGTGGGGCGAAAGGTAGCACTGCGAACCAACGCCAATGTGTCCACCGGAGGCACATTTCGTGACGTCACCAATAACACCCACCCCGACAATGTACAAATGGCTCTCGACATCACCCGCCTCCTGCGCGTCGACACTCTGGGAGTGGACTTCATCACTCGGGATATAGGGCGATCATGGCGGGACGAAGGCACTATTATCGAGATCAACACCTCACCCGGCCTGCTCGAGGGTATGGTGCGTCTGGCACTGAAATCCCAGTTTCCCGGAAACAACCCCGGCCGCATCCCCACTACCCTGGTGGTTACCGCCCAGCCACCCGACAGCCCCCGCCCCCCTGGCCAAGGACTGGTCACGCTCGAACAAGTCTGGCTTGGCGACCAGCCCCGCCGCCTTCCCGGTCGCTCTCTCTATCAGCGCTGCTTGGCGCTGCTGATCGATCCAGCATGCCGAGAATTGGTGGTGGCGGCTCCCTGGCAATATCTTTGGCAACACGGATTACCCCTTGACCGGGTGGATCGCTGCGAGCTACATCACCCCCCGAGCGGCTCTGAAGCAACCGACTTTGCCACCCTCATCAACACACATTGCCGCGCTGTGGATCATTCAGGAGCGGCGTAGAACCGTTCAGCACAGGACAGAGACGAACCCACGCCACTCTGCCCCGAACCCTTCCAAACTCATACTGCAGAACTACGGGGCAGATGTTCCAGAGCAAGACTGCGCAGCTGATCGGAGGCAGTACCCACTCTGGTAGCGAGAGCCCACAGGTCGTAGGCGGGATGCCCGCGCTTGCTGTACGCGGCCGGGCCGAAGCCATTGGCCTGAAGTGTGCCGATAAGTGAGTTTTTGTTCTGACCCCGATCTCGCGATCTCCTTACTCTGGCCCCAATAAAAAACCCGCCCCCTTGTGGGGGGCGGGTTTGAGGTTTTAGACAAACGACCCGGGGTTACGGGTCGCCTGCATGCCGTTTTACACCCCTACGTCAGCGGCGGTCAACAGAGCATCTTCGAACACACCGAGGATTCGGATCTCGCTGGAATCGATGATGTTGTCACCAGCATTTTCCACGTAGTAGTACAGCGCGGTATTGCTAGTGCCTTGTACCAGGTACAACATATCGTCGCCAACATCGGACTGGGCGAGGAAGTTGTTCAGGTACGTCATCATGGTGTCGAGATCTGTCAGATCACCGTTGGTCAGGCCAGTGCCAGTGTAGGCCGCCAGCTCAGTGGTTGCACCGGGTGAAGTATCGAGGGAGAAGTTGTTGGTCTCTGAGGTCCACCCACCTTCCACCAACGCCGCCTCAAGCAGACCATCGATTTGGACCTGATCATTGGCCGGGTTGAAGCCTCTGATGATGTCCCAACCACCGGTGTCGACACCGGTCAACGCGCCGTCATCACCGCGGCTAAATACCACGGTATCACTACCGCCTGTACCGAGCAGAATGAGGTCCGCGCCAGTGCCACCGGTGATAACGTCAGCGCCGTCACCGCCGGTAATGGTGTCGTCACCCATGCTGCCCAGTATGGTGTGGTTACCATCGGCACCGCCAACATTAGTGATGGTGATGGTCAGGCCAGTGGTACCGTCTGCTGCGCCATTGGTTCCGTCACCTTTGACAGCGTTGGACACCGCGCTGAAGTCGAGGAGCTTGTTGCCAGCCACATTCTTGATGACAGTGTGGTAGCCCGCTTCCTCGAATTCGGCAGCGCCAGTCACACTGGCTGCATTACCGGTCAGAACCAGGACTTCGACATTGGAATTGTCCTCGAAGTCTTGATCATTGGTTACACCGTTGTTGCCAATCCGAACGGTATCGATACCTGCACCACCGTTGACAGTATCCAGTTCGCCCATATCGGAGAAGATGATGAGGTCATCGCCAGCGCCTGCATCGACCCAATCGTCATTGGAGCCGACATCGATAGTGTCGTTACCTGCACCAGCCGTGACTCTGTCATCGCCGACACCGGTAGTGATGCTGTCGTTGCCAGAGCCAGTAGTGACGGTGTCATCACCAGCATCACCGGTCACGGTATTATTACCATCGCCAGCATTGATGACATCGTTACCGGCACCGCCATCAATGGTGTCATTGCCGTTACCAGTAGTAATGTTGTCGTCACCATTGCCGCCAGTGACGTTATTGTTACCAGCGCCAGCATTGATGATGTCGTTACCATCACCACCGATAATGGTGTCGTTGCCGCTACCTGCGGTGATGTTGTCAGCGCCAGCACCACCATCCACGCTATTGTTGCCTTCGCCAGCGTCGATGATGTCGTTGCCATCATTACTGGTGATGGTGTCGTTGCCTTCACCACCGTCGATGTAATCAGCGAAGTTGCTGGTGGTGATCTGGTCATTGCCATCGCCACCATAGACGCTCTGACCGGGGTTGCTGCCCAGCAGACCAACGAAGACATCGTTACCTTCGTAGAGGTAGTAGCTGACGCCACCTTCCATCGCCTGAAGGTTGTCGTTGCCGTTGCCGGTGTGGAGAGTTTCCAAGTTCAACAGGAAGTTGGCATTGCGGCCAAGGCCGGTCATCTGAACATTGCCACCGGTCTGGGTCGGATCACCTTTGGCAGCACCGTGGAAAGTGCTGTCGGTGAAAGCCAGGTTCTCGATACCGACGAGCTGGGCATTGTTGAACTGGGTTGCCAGAGTAGCGCCGGCATTGGACGGTGCACCTGCAACATACATCCAGTCATCTTCACCCGTGCCCTGAGCAGAATCCGCTGCCTGGATATGGCCGGCATTGTGGGCGTAGAACTGGTCTTGCCCAATCAGCGAGTCGAGGCCATCAGTGAAGATCAGTGACTCGGCAACAGTAATGGTGTGCAGTCCGTTGAGGGCATCGGGGATCCCGTAGTCCACCTCTTGAACAAGCACGCCATTGATGTATACCTCGACACCAGCAATGGTCTGGATAATGACATCATTGGTAGCACCATCCACAGAGTCATCCAGGGTGATGTTCAAAACACTGTTGCCCGGGACGTTGGGATCAACGGTAATCACCAAAGCTGCGGAACCCGTAGTCTGGTTGATCACCCGGTCAGTCAGATCGATGTTCCAGGTCTGACCGCCGTTGGAGTTGGACTTGAGAACAATGTTCTCGAGGCCCGATACGTTGCGCAGGTCGGCGGCGGTGATGGTGGCAGCACCTTGGACGATCAGAGTGTCCTCGATGGAGTTGTTGGCGCTGGCGTCATCGAACTCCAGGGTGGCGCGACCGTTGATGGAAGCATCGTCGGCAACCACGACATCCTTGATGTTGCCACCCAGCAGGGTGAATTCACGACCATTGAGGGCGTTGAAGGCTACCTCTGTGATGTCGATGACCATCTCCCCGGGCGGCTCCAGCTGGAAGAACACGGAGTCTTCGTCTTCATCATCGCTGACCTCAGGGTTTTCACCCAAGGTATCTACCTGGCTGGCGTCGTCTGACAGGTCGTCATCGACGAAGTCAATGATGTTGACACCGTTTTTCAACAGGAAGTTTTCGATGTCAGTGTCCCAAATAGCCGGAGAACCATTAACAGTTGCACTGGTGTAAACACCGTCCAGCAGATTTTCACGGATGGTCTCGTACTCTTGCCGGCTCATGCCCTGGTCGAACTGCTCGGCAGCCAGCACACCTGGTGCGGTGTACAGCACAGGCAGAGCAGTACCGTTGGCATTGCGGGTGCTGACGGTCACGTCATCGCCATTGGCAGTGTCGAACATCTGCTCGGTGAGATGGAACTCGATGTTCCGGTTGCGCAGGTCGAAAGTCTCGAAGCCCACCACGCCGGCGGTCTCGGAGTCGGTAACGTACACCATCTCACCATTGGTGTTGGTGAGGATCATGGTGTCGGAACCGGCCTGGGTATCGATCTCCTCGTCGCCGCGGATCACGTCGTCGGAGGTGAGGTCTTCAGCGCGCAGGGTGATCTGGTCATCGCCTTCGCCCAGGGTTACATCCAGGTAGTGGTTGGCGCTGACAGATACGGAGTCGTTGCCAGTACCGGTGACGATGGTGGTGACAGTGTCAGCACCGTAGTCGACGAAGTCGCCGGGGCCAGAAACATTGTCGCCGTTGATGGCAACCAGATCGTCGCCTTCACCCATATCGATAGTATGAACGCCGTCGCCGTTGATGGTGAGCTCGTCATCGCCTTCGTTGCCGAAGAAGGTAACATCGCTCATCACATTGATGGTGGCGGTGTCGTTGCCAGCACCCGCTACCACGGTGGGGTTGCCGTGGACCCACATTTCCAGGTTGTCGTGGCCAGCACCCAGATCGATGGCATAGTCACCGATGCTGTAGGTATCTTCGCCACCGCCGACGAACACATCATCATCACCTTCGCCAGCGTCGATCAGACCCACGCCATCGTTGGCAGCAACAGTGGTCAGATCGTCAACATCGCCATGAACGTGGATGGTATCGTTGCCAGCACCGCCGCTGATGTCCTGCAGACCGGTGATGTACATTTCAACGCGGTCATGGCCTTCGCCAGCGATCACGGTGGTGTGGCCCAGCATGATGTCTTCGCCGTAGTAGCCGATCTGGCCCACGGTCAGGTCATCGTTGCCAGTACCCAGGTCGATCACGCTGATACCGTCTTCGCCGCCGCCAACATCAAGGTTGTCATCACCCTGAGCGCCGGTGTAGTTCAGCACGGTGGTGGCTGCTGCGTTGACAGTGTTGTTGTTGTTCCAAACCAGACGCTGGGCGTACAGGTCGAGAGTCAAATCAGCTGCCAGTTCGGAAGCGTCGACCAAATTGACGTTCCAATCCAGGTAGTCTTCAACTTCCAGATCGGCGTCGCCGTCGATGATGACGGTGTTCAGATCATCGCCGAAGTAGATGTCTTGGAGGTAGTTGAAGGTGGTGTCATTGATCTGGTTACGCTGGGCAGAGGTGATGTTCACCTGGTCAACGTTGGAGTCTTCGCCACCGGTGTTCTCGTTGAAGAACCACAGGCTGGAACCGTTCACCTCGGAGAAGTACAGCTCGGCAATATCGTCATCACCGCCGTTGGGGGTGATGTAGGCGTTGGTGTCGTAGCTGATGTCGTAGTTGGCGATATCGGTGTCGATAAAGCGGAAGTTGGTGTCGTTGACGTTCTGAACGTCGTAGACACTTACCGCGTTGCCATCATCAATATCATCGTAGTTGGTGATATTGAAGAATTCGATGGTCTCGTAGCCAGAGGCGCCGAAGAGATCGAGCTCAATCCAGGTGTCGTAGGCGTTCGGGGCAGTGATGCGAATGGTTTCAATGCTGTTCAGGGTGGGGGCAGCGAAGTAGTAATCGCTGTCGCCGTCCAGGGACCAGATCAGGGTGTCGTCGCCGCCCAGGCCATCGAGGTTGTCGCCGGTTTCGAGATCGCCGTCTTGAGCGCGGAAAATATCGTTCTTGCCAGTGCCGTCTTGGTTGTCGAGGCCACCGGTGAGAACATATTCTTCGCCCGTGGGATCAAGGGCTTCGACAACAGCCGCATCATAAGCTGCTTTAACTGCAGCAACATTGGAGGGACCCACAGTGCTCAGGATGTCGGCAACTTCTTCACTGCTCAACGTGCCATAGCTAGCGCTGTCAGTGATGTAGTTGGCAACAGCGATTTTGTTGTCCAGAACCAGACGATCAGGGCCGCCGGCGCCATCAGACAGGGCGAAAACCAGCAGATCAACAGGAACGGTAGAACCGCCACCGTTTACCCAGTAGTCGAGGCCTTCTGCTTCAGCATCGCGGTTGAACAGGTTAAGGTAAAGTTGGTTGACAGTTTGCGCACGGCTCAAGCCACCGAAGACATCTTCGTATTCGGGCTGTTCGTTCACAATGTTAAAACGAACGCCTGCGAGAGACATGCCGTTTACGTCAACATCATTCGCCCAGTACGCAAGACCTGCTGCGTCGGCTGGACGACCCAGAAGACCCAGATAGATCTCCTGAATTGCATTTTCTGTTGGTGTAGCCATTTGGAATTCTCCATATTGTTAAGTCGAATCGACATTACAAGCACCCGGCGAACCGGGTTGAACCCGTCGGTTCGTGCTTGCCTTACTGTAACTCCACAATGGAGCACAGCCCCCGAGAAACGGGTACATTCAATTATGCTGATTGCGCACTACTATACTGAGACACGGATCACACTTTTGTTGTTAACTTGACCCAGCGCGCTCAGAAACCCAGTAAAAGCAGCAGCAGAACTCAGCAGTGGCGCATGTTAGCACAGATAAAGCGGCTTTTGGCAAGTAAAATGAACGACTTGGCAGTATGTCTTGACAAGGGTTTTATTGACTGATGAATCTGTGATTCATGCTGTTTTCGTCACTTCCGTGCAGGCGGGAGCCCAGAGAAATTGATCGATTATAGATTCCCGACTGAGCGCACTACTGTCCGGAATATTTCACGCCGTCATGCCTAAGCAGGAACGTCACCCTCGACCTGATCGGGGGCAGGAATCCCTAAAAGAGGTCAGCTGAACACCAAGGCATCTGTGCGCACCCGTCTTTAACGCTTTAAATCGGCGGATTATTCAACAGTATTAGCAGCATAAGAAACAATACTGAAAACCTTCCTGGGGTCCTGCCTACGCAGGAACGACGGCTGTTGTTTATGAACACTCTGATTAATTGTGTTTTCGTCACTCCCGCGCAGGCGGGAGTCCAGAAAAATGAAAAATTTATGGATTCCGGCCTGTGCGGGAATGACTTTAATACAAATCAGGGTTTCCCTAGGCTCCTGTCCAGGCTATTGGGTTCCTGCCTGCGCAGGAACGACCTGCTTTCATTTAAGTCGCGACCTCCTGAGTATGATTCAAGCTCCTCGCCACTTCAGGTTTAAGGAAAAATGGGATGCAACCCCTTTTACTCCTCTTGATAGATACCCGCTTTAGATGCACATTAGCGTCTGCCCAAGCCAAAGGCTCAAGCCAGAAATGACTGCCATCAAACCCAATACTGCCCTCGTTATCGCCTCCCTGGTGATAACCACTCTTTGTCTGGCACTCGTCTGGCGACAACCGGCGCCAAATAGTTTGTACGGCAGAGTTTCCGGGCTGGCTTACGATTTACCCCTGCCGCAGACAGTAAAAAAATCGGAACCGCGCATTGTCATTGTCGATATCGACGAACACAGCCTCGCCACGGAGGGGCGCTGGCCCTGGCCTAGGGAAAAAACCGCCCAACTTATCGAGCGGATAACAACAGCGGGAGCTGCGGTTGTGGGTCTGGATATTCTGTTTCCAGAGCCCGGCAGCCCAGAGGGCGACAGGCTATTGGCGGAACAGCTGGCAAAACCGGCGGTGGTCGGCGCTGTTGCTTTTGCCCTTGACGAAACCAGCCCGCTTCATGGCAATCCGGCGCACCCCAATAGCCCCCCTGTGGACTGGCTGCCCTCGGGGATGGCGGGGCTTTCGCCATCCCTCAACAGTTCAAAGGTCGCTCTGGGGCATATCACCCCCCTTTATGATGCTGACTTTGTGATTCGCCGAATTCCGCCCCGCATCTGCACCCACAACTGCTACGACACCCTGGCAATGGCCATGCTCAGCCGTTGGCTCGGCAAAAATCCTGAATGGCGCCAAACTTTTTTCGGTAATCTGTTTTGCGTCGATCGATACTGTCAGCGCCTCAATCCCGATGGCAGCCTGTCAGTTGCTTTTCATGCGGCAAGCCATTTTGCCACCTTGTCCGCCACCGAGATTCTATCTACGCCAAACAGGATTGAACTCTTGAATGATGCCTTGGTGCTGGTGGGCACCTCCGCCGTTGGCCTCGGCGACAGGGTTTCTACGCCGCTGTCCGCCAGTACTCCGGGGGTAGAGATACACGCCCTGGCACTTGCCGCAAGCCTGAACAATATTTACTGGTCGCAACTGCCCTGGTCGCGAACCTTTGTTTCCGCACTGGTGCTGATCACCGGCCTTCTCGCTGCTGGCTGGCCCTGGCTGAATCGCGGCTGGCGCCTGGGCGGCATCACCGCTGTGGCACTGGGCTTGACGGCCACGATGGTTCTGCCCCGCTTTAGTTTTTGGTTAAATGCCCTTCCGTTCTGGGCAGCCTGCATTTTTGCCTTGCTATTGATCAGCGGCCGGGAAGTTTTTTTGGCACTCTCACAGCGGCGCAAAATTTACCGCGCTTTTGCCGCCTATGTGCCCCCGGTGGTGCTGCGAACCCTGGCGCGCCAGAACCTCAGCCCCGACAAACTGGATGCACAGCGGGCAGATGTGACTGTGTTTTTTGCCGATATTCAGGGGTTCACTGCCCTCAGCGAGCAGCTGGAGCCGGAGCAGTTGGCGGAAATCACCAGCCATCTTTTCAGTGAAATTACGGAGGAAATCCATCGCCATAAAGGTACTCTCGACAAATTTATGGGCGACGCCGTCATGGCATTCTGGGGCGCGCCTCTACCGCAGAAGAACCACCCGGATTTGGCTCTGGACTGCGCCCTGGCAGTGGAGAAAAAACTGGCGCAAATGTCTCCCTGGCTGAAGGAGCGGGGCTATGCCGATATACGAATGACCATGGGACTGGAAAGCGGCGAGGTCACCGTGGGCAACCTGGGAGCACGGCAGCGCCGCGCCTATACGATTATGGGCAAGTCGGTTAACCTCGCGTCCCACCTCCAGCAGCAGTGCCGCCAGATTGGCCAGGATGTTTTGTGTGGACCCGAACTGTGCCGACGTCTGGCGGGGAACGGAAGGATTCAGCTTTTGCCCGCAACGGCCATTCGCGGCCTGGAAGAACCCCAGGTGATTGGTTATCCGGCGAAGAATTCGTCAAGCTAACGCTGCAAAGCGACCGAGTTTGATCACGCTTTCCCTGTAGCCAGCTCTGCGAGGAAGGCACTATTGCCCAAGCCATCGCCTGCAGAGTAAAAGGGGGTCAGTAAAAGGCAGTAGTAAAAGGCAGTAAAAGGGGGTCGGATCCATTTTTTGTTTACTACCTTTGTTACCGCAAAAATATCTTAAAACAAAAATGGATACGACCCCTTTTAAACTTCCTATAAATGGATCCGACCCCTTTTACCAAGCCATCGCCTGCAGGGCAGGCTCCTACAGAAACACCCTATCCCCTCTGGGAGCCAGCATCCTACGAGAGGTTGGTGTTCTGGAAAAGGGCGCGAAATCTCCGTGCTGCAGGAGTCTCCCCTGCTGCGAGATCCCCATTCTGTAGGAGCCTGCCCTGCAGGCGAAAAAGGTGAGACTGTAGAAAAAATCGCCGGGAGAGCCCCGCAGACGACAAATTATGGTCACGCCAGCAGGGTTCACTCCTACTGGCCGCAAGGGCTTTTAAGGTGACAGGCTGCCGTTGTTTATCCACTGGGTTGCGCCGACCGCGTTGACACCGGGGCTGACCTGGTAATCAAAGAGGAAGCCGGCTTCCTGGATGTCGGGGGACAGGACACCATCGATCTTCGCCAATGAGTTGCCGTCGCTGTGAAAAAAGCCGTCGGCGGTGAGATCTCCGGCGCCCAACACCGGCACTACACCCGGAAGGCTCTGGGCGTGAATATCGAGCCTGGTGGCAAATCGGGAGGATTTGAAATCGACGATAAGCGCCGGATTGCTGATGCCAGCGGCCTCCAGAGTGGCGCCCCTCTGAATATAGGCTTCATAGCCGTTGAGCTTGAATGAAACCTGTCCCGCATCGGGGAGAAGAATATTGCCGCGATCGTGTTTGTCTTCCAGCATGGCAAAAACGTTGTTGAGAACCGCATATTGGCGGGTCTCGTAAAGAAGCTGGGAAATGGTGCGATAGCTGGGATCATCACCGGCAAATGTGGACCAGCGCCCCCAGATTACTTGGGGGTCATCATCCAGCCCGCGGTTATTGGGCAATGGATTGCTGGACTCCTTCTCGCCCAGCAGATAGGCCTGCTGCACCAGAGATTCCTCGCTCAAATAGCGCTGGGTGTTTTCGAGGCCATCTTCGTAGCTGTCAGCCCCTGGTGCCGACAGGCCAATTTTACCGCGCAGCGCCTGCTGGGCGCTGGCAATAAAGGCGGCAAACAAATCTGCCTCTTCAGGGTGGGGAGGGCTGACCTCATCGGGGGTGGGGCCATCGCTGGTGACCAGGGCAAATCCCTGGCCGGCGCGAACCTCAAGCATGGCTTTGCCGACACTGGCAAAAAGCTCTGCCGAAACATCACCGCTGCAGGGGGCAAAGCTGCTGGCGGAACAATTGTCACCAAAGGGCGCCATGACAACGCCGCCGGACTTGACCAGCAAGCGGGCAATGGATTGGTCGGCAAAGACAACAAAATCCGTACCCCGAATGCCAATGGCCGACACCGGCGTATTGATGCGGAAATGTTCTTTGTTGTGCTGACCGATGGTGCCGGTGGCTGAGCGCATGACGCCTTTTTCGAGGGTAATGCGAACGCGCCCTTTATCCGGGCTGTCGGCATTTCCAGGCTCCAATTCGTAGGTGTTGATCAAAACCTGGCTATCCGGCCTGACACTGACCAGACCGCCATCGACAAAGCGGACATGAACATAGCCATTGGCGGAGGTGATCAACTGGTCGCTGGTGTAAATTTTGTCGCCCTGAGCCAGGGTGCGGGTATCAGCGCCGTCGCGGCGGGCGCTGACGTCACCGTCGATAAAAATGACTCGCCCCACAGAAGCTGGTTTTGATGCGGCAAGCAACGCCATTGGCCAGGACATAACCAGAGCCAAGAAGACATTGATGAGCATTTTTGTACTTGCCATAGTCGATACCGACATTTTTTAATCGCGCCTGTGCCTTTCCACCAATCAGTGTGGCTATAATAACGCCGTTTTGCAACTTCGAAACTGTTAACAGGTTCTCGTTTTGATGATTAACCAGAGCACAGCAGTCCAGAAGGAGGTCTCCAAGTGACAAAAGGATGAGAATCTTGCCCCCCAGCGCAACAAAGCTATTCCGTACTGCCGTCCAGCTGCCGCTTTTGATTTTAGTCGCCATGCTGTCCGCCCCCGGACACTGCTCCGATTTCGAAACCCTGCTGCTTGAGCAACTCGAGGCCGGCGGCAACGCCCAGGGTTACCAATGGCTGCAAACCCAGGAAGGCAACTACCCCGGCGACCCCCGCTATTACGACTGGCTGAGTCGCCTCGCCATGGAGCAGGGGGATTATCGCAACGCCATTGGCTATCTTGAAACCCTGATCGAGCTACAGCCTGAACATATGGGGGCGCGTCTCGATCTGGTCATTGCCCTCCAGCTGGAGGGTCGCAGCCATGAGGCCACAGAGCGCCTGCGGGAACTGAATGCACTGGTGAGTGCTTTCAATACGCTGCCGGAGCAGGCTCAGCGCCAGATTATCGAGCTTAATCGCCTGTTGATTGACAACCGTGTGGAGGTTGCCGATAACCCCTTCAGGGTGCTGCTCTCGATGGGCGCCGGTTTTGACAGCAACGCCAACCGGGGTGCCGACAGCAAAACCATTCCTGTGACCCTGCCCGGCGGGGTGCCCTTTGATCTCGAGTTGACCGACGAAAGCCTGAAAACAGAAGACGAGTTTGCCGAGTTGGGGGTTCACCTGGAATATGGCGAGCGCGGCAAAAACTGTCGATCCCAATCCTGCCGTCTGTGGGTGGCCGGGGCATCGACACGCCAATACGCGACACTGGGGGAGTACGATCAACGCCATATTTATATCGGCACCCGCAAAGCTTTGAAGGGGCGTTACGACCAGGAATATACCCTCATGCTGCAAAACATTGTCACCAGCGAGCTGGAGTTTGCCCGTATCGATGAGCAGTATATTTTCGGCATCGATTATCGCCAGCGAGTGCCAGGACTGGAAACCCTGACCGGGGCGCTAAAGCTTGAAGTCATTGATGAAATTGAAAGCGAGGAGTCAGCGACACTGATGTCTACCGTCACGGTGAACGGCAATGTCGATCTGGGTCGCGACCGCAATTTCAGCAAGACGAACAAGCATATATTCTGGGAGGCCGCCGCCAGCTGGCACGAACGCCCAGATTATTTTGCCGGCAGCACACAACGCTGGTGGCTTTCCGCCCGTTACCCCTTTAGTGTCAGCGAAAACTGGCAAAGCTCCGTGGCAGCCATGTACCGCAGGCGCCAGGACAGCGACAGTTTTAGCCCGCTTTTTTTCGGCACCAGCGAGCGCAGTGACAACGAATGGGCTCTGACCATGAGCGTACAGCGGCTGTTAGGCAGACAGTGGCTGGTCTCGTCCAGCGCCCGCTACGAAATTGTCGACAGCAATATTCCCCTTTTCGACGTCACCAGATTCCAGCTTGCCATGAATGTTGCCTATCAGTTTTGAACCCTCGCTCAAAGCGTAGTACCCTTGTTTCGCCCTCGACAGCGGACAAGCAGTAAGCCCCATATGGGCTACGCACAGTAGGATGCCCTGCAAGCGAAGAACACATAGATCAAACCTTCGCCAGCAGGGCTGGCTCCTACGAAAAGCCGTTAGGAGTATCAGCCGCGACCCCAACCCATAGCATGGAAAGCTTAGTTAATGATCAACAATTTTCTTGTCATTCTCTGTCTATCACTGACAATTATTGCAACCCTGCAACTGCGCAAGCACAGAGTCACAGTCACCGCCAGGTTGCTGTTATCGCTATGGTTACTGATAACCTGCCTCATCTCCGGCGTCTATTTGATAGCCGATCAGTTTACCGGTACAGGTATTGACGAGTCGGTAACTTACCATCTGCGCTACGGCCTCAGCGGCGCCGGGTTCAGGGAATATAAGTGGCTGATTATCAGCGCACTGATAATGATTACCGCGTCGCTGATACTGACAGCTGTGGTTCACTCTGCGCCCCTTAAAGCCAAACCTCAGCGCTGGCATGGCAATGTTTATTTTAATCTGGCGCTGATTCTCACCGCCCTGGTTATACATCCGGCGAGCGCCAATCTGTTTTATCTATGGAATCCTGCCGCTGCTCTGCCTTTTGGCTCGGTTGAAATTGATGCGGAGCTCGCCGAGCACTACGTTATTCCAACTCCTGCGCCGCCACAGGGAAAACCCAAAAATCTTGTTTATCTCTATCTGGAAAGCCTGGAACTCACCTATTTTGATGAAACTCTGTTTCCTGATCTGGTTCCCAATTTGCGCGCTCTTAAAGAACGGAGCCTGCACTTTAGCGATATCCGCCAGGTGCGCAGAACGGGTTTTACCATGGCAGGCATAACCGCCAGCCAGTGCGGCATTCCCCTGGTGTCGCCGTCCCACGGCAATTCCATGTCGGGAATGGACAAATTTTTACCAGGCGCTCACTGTATTGGCACTTTCTTGCGCGCCCAGGGCTACCAGCTCAGCTACAGGGGCGGGGCATCCGTCGCTTTTGCTGGCAAAGGCAAATTTTTGCGCAGTCACGGTTTTGACGATGTCAAAGGCTATGATGAACTGGTTGATCAACTGCCCGACAGGGAATACCGAAATTCCTGGGGACTTTACGATGACAGTCTTTTTACTTTGGCAGAAGAACAGCTGCGCTCCCTTCACCAGCAAGCAAAACCCTTTGGTTTGTTTCTGCTAACCCTCGATACCCATCATCCCGACGGGCACCCGTCAAAATCCTGCGCTGATCACCCCTATGGCGACGGCAGCAATCCTATTCTCAATGCGGTGCATTGCACCGATCTGCTTGTCGGCCAATTTGTTAAAAGCATTCAATCCCTGGCTGACGACAACACGCTGATGGTGATTGCCTCGGATCATCTGGCCATGGCAAACACGGCCTCAGATCAGCTCAAACAGGGCACAAGACGCAACCTGTTTATGGTGCTCGACCCCGCCAACAACACCGAAGAAGCCAACAGCCGCGCTGGCTCGACGATGGATATCGCCCCTACCGTACTCGAACTAATGGGGTTTGATGTCGCCCAATGGGGCTTGGGGCGCTCACTGTTAAGGGAAGAGCTCACTCTTATGGAGCGGGAGCAAGACCCGGACGGTTTTTTGCGCACACTGCACCCGGCCATCGCCAAATTTTGGGACTGGCCGCACCTTGACGATATGGTGGTGGATACTGACCAGGGCAGCCTGATGATTGGCAAGCGTAAAATCAGCATTCCCGCGCTATTGGTACTGTCGAGGGACAGGGATATTGCCGAAATTCATTTTGATCGCGACCTCCATTACCGCCTGTCGTCCACCCTCCCCGAGCTTGCCGCCAACGACAAGCTGATCTGGATTGATCATTGCAGAGACATTGCTGTTGTCGACATCAACGGAGATAACACTGGTGGCGACGGGAAAAACTTTTGCCTTTACGCAGGCTCGCTGAACAGCGACAGCCCGCTGGTGACAACAGTGGAAAACCTGGCGCTGATCAAAAAAGCCAAGCTTATGGCTGCTTTGGAAAATAGCGGCCATTCATCACGCCTTTACCGCCAACGCATGGCCAGGGCAGAGCAAATGTCTACCCTGGATACGCTCTATGTTAGCACCGTGACGGCAGACGACAGCATTGGCCAGTGGCTGGCCAAATCCGGTGGCGGTTCAGGCAATGAGTCTTTTCTACGGCCATTAACGGGAGACACCGGTAGCGAGCTACACTTTAAACGGGGACTAACCCTGGTGGCTCTGCCAGCACAGGGCAAGTCCACAGAATTGACTGAAGCAACGAAATTACTTTATATCGACAGCTGCGAGCCAACAGAGGAAGAAACCAACCAATCCTTTGCCGCAACTATTGAGCGTTACAAAGAGCGGTTTTCCACCTATTTAATCGTCGCCAACGATAGCGCCAATTGCAGCAATATGGATTTCGCCCCACTGTTCGAGGGTCTGCCCCTGAAACTCTGGCCAGACATAGGATTCCGCCAGCCTTACCTGGCACTGATCACCGAGGGCGAGGTTTTGGATGAACAACTGGGCAATGCGGGGGAAGCCGTGGCCCTCAGAGTCCAGTAGTGGCAAGTTTTCTGGTTGCCACACCCCTGAGTGGGAACCCGGTGTATTGTGGCAGGATGCATTCCCGCGCGGAGTGTTGGAGCCAGGCACGAGCCAAAGCTATCGCCGGAGTGTCCGGCTCCTACTAAAACAAACCTTGTCCGTAGCAGCCTGCCCTGCAGGCGAGGATTTGCGACGTGTATTTAGAGAACCTTGGCGTAAGCTTCCAGGGTTTTATCGGCGCAGGCTTCCCAGGTGAACGCTTTGGCACGGAGACGACCTTTGTCGATAAACTGGCGGCGCTGAACTGGGTTGGCGATGGCGGCGACCATGGCGGCGGCGATGTCTTCCTCGTCGCGAGGATTCACCAACCAGGCGCAGTCGCCAGCCACTTCGGGCAGAGACGTCGTATTGGACGTAATCACCGGACACCCAGCGGCAAAGGCCTCGATGACCGGCAACCCAAAGCCTTCATAAAGAGACGGGAAGACCAGCGCCTGCGCCGCTGCCAGCAAGGCTTTTACGCCTTCGTCCGGCAGGAAGCGCAGCCATCTGCCCTCCCCTTTTTGTGCCAGCGCTTCCAGGGATGGCAGCATATGATCCATTCCCCAGCCGTTGCGGCCAACGATAATCAGGGGGTGCTCTTTCCTTGTCTCGCGGGGAAGACGCTGATGGGCGGCAATGATCCGCTCCAGGTTTTTGCGCGGCTGCAATGTGCCCAAAACCAGAAAAAACCCCGGCGCCAGCCCCAGGCCGGCAACAAAGTTTTCGGCACTGAAATCACTCCGGCAATCCGCAACATGCGCCACCCCCAAAGGCGTTACGGTGATGCGCTCCTCGGGAATATGGAGGTGAGCCATCAAACTCTGCTTGCTGAATTCCGATATGGTGGCGATATGGTCTGCAGACTGGATACTGCGGGCAAATACCCAGTTTTTTGCCGCCAACAGCCTGCCACCCACCCATTCCGGGTGAAGCAGGGGAATAAGATCCATGACGGTGGCCACCACCGGGATTTTTTTTTGCTTTGGAATAATATGATCCGGGGCGTGAATAAGGTCGAACGGCCTGGTGAGCTCCCTGGGCAGGACAAAATCCTTGCCCGCCAGTAGCGCCAACAGCGCCTCTATGGAAACCCGGCGACCGCTGGTGAAACTGGGAAAGGGAATTTGTGGCGCTGCATTTTCAGATTGGTTTTCTTGAGCATCCCTGAGTAACGGTTGCTGGCGGCCAAAAACAACACCTTCTATATGAACCTGCTTTGCCAGCAGTGCCGTGGCAAGCTCTCTGGAATAAACGCCGATACCATCGAGATGCCCCAGGTTAAGCCCTCGCTGCCAGGCGGAACAACCCAGGACAATATTCATGGCAAGAGCCTTTGTGATGCTATCGCGGATTGCCCATCCGTCTTGGAGCACGCCTCCCAGGCAAGGGCATCCAGCAGTGCCTGCAAGCGCTTCGATACAACGCCCCAAGCATGGGCTTGCAACCACTGCTGCTGGCGTTTATGGACACGAGCTTTTTCGCTTTCGTCAAAATTGAGAATTCTGGCGATACCCTCGGCAATCATTGGCGGAATGACTTCCGGACAAAAGAAGGCGACATCAGCGATGTCATCAAAAATTCCCAAGGGGGTGCAGAGAATGGGTTTGCCTGTGGCAAGTCCCCAACGCACGGCGCCACTGGCTGATTCATTGGTGTGCTGATAGGGGAAGACAATCATTTCCGCCAGCTCCAACCAGGCCAGGGATTGGCTGTCGTCAAGAAATTCGGTCACCATGGTGACGCGCTGCTCCAACTCCAGGTCTTTAACCAGTTGTTGGCAACGGGCGATTTCACGGGAGGAAGGCTCCGTTGGATATTGCGCATTGACCAGTAAAAGGTGAAGCTCCGGCCTGTTTTCAGCCAACAGGGAAAAGGCTTCGATAAGCTCAAAAATGCCCTTGTGGGGGAGCAGAAAACCGTAGCTGGCAATGACGCGCTTACCCCGCAGTATTGTTGCCACGGGGTTATCGACCATCCCCACGGGGGGCGCGAGGGCGACGCCGTGGGGAATCAGAGTACTGTTCTCCACAAGTCCCATATCCTTGAGGCGATTGAGATCGTTGCTGGTGTGGACAAGAATTCGCGTACAGCCCTTGAGGGAGGTGAATATGTCGCGCAGGGTTTTGAATTGATCCTGCCACCAGACATCGGCGCTGGAGTGCAGGGTCAAAATTGTCTGTATGCCCAGTTGCTGCAAACTGGTCAGCAGTTCTCCCAGAGCGTCAAGGCGATAGAGGGAAAAATTGAACTGAATCACCACCTGCTCTATGCCGAGAGCAACAATTTCCCGATACAGGTTTTTGAGGTCATCATCCTGACCGGATTGCCAGCAGCGGCGCACATTGGCGCCATCATCGTCAAGGCGCTCCACATTGGTGTTGGCCAGTATGTAAATATCATCCAGGCCTTCTCGAATAAGACACTGGCTGTAAGTGGCAATACCACAGCGGGCATTCCAGGTGGTCACCCAGCCCCGTCGTTGCTGCGGTGGGCGCGAAGGCAGCTGATCCTGCCAGCAGAGCGCCGCCCTGAGGTTTTTTGCCACCTGGCGCCAGCTGTATTGGGATTCGATCAGGGTTTTGGCGGCAGCGGTTTTGGCGCCGACCATATCCTGCCAGGCGCTTGGTTGGGAGGTTTGTGATTGCCAGGCGCTGTAGAAATCAGATAAATGTTCTGCCAGTCGGGTTTCGCTAGGCTCCACCCAAAGGGAACCGTCAAGCACCATATGGCTACGGGCAGGGGCAAAGGTGTAATCGACAAGCCAGGCGGTTTGGTCGCTGCAAAAATCCATCTGGCCGCCATAACCGGTGGTGACCACTGGCATTTGATGGAGCATGGCTTCCGCCAGGGGCAAACCAAAACCCTCGCCGCGACTGGGCGCCACCAGCACATGGCAGCGCTGATAGAGCGCCCGCAGTGCGGCATCGGGCATATCCTGGTTGATGATCACCACGGCAGGAGGATTTGGGTGCTGCTGTCGCCAGCGCGCCACCGTGCTTTCAATGCAGTGGTGAGGGTTGGCAAAGGTTTTTATCACCAGGGTGACATCCTCAGCGGCGGTAAACGCTCGACCATAGCTGGCCAGCAGCACATCCACCCCTTTGCGGGGAAAACAGGAAGAAATATGGAGAAAACGCAATCCCGAACCCAAATAGGGCAACTGGGATTGGTCTGGGGTAACACGGAGAATATGATCCGCCCCAATACCCACTGTCGCCACAGGCGCGGACACGCCGTTATCCACCAAAGTTTTGCTCACCCAGGACGACATGGTGGTCACCAAATGGCTGTGAAAGTTCATGTGGCGAACCGTGCTTTCCGGAAGGCGGGATTCTTCCCAGCCGTAGCAGCTGGCGATATGGGTAACGCCCTGCATCGCCGTGAGGCGCAGGGGATACATGAGCCGCAACAGGTTCTGCGCCTGGCGGCCACTGTGGCGCGGGGTTTGTTGATAGAGTTTCTGCAGCGACGGCTGGCTGGCGATAAAATCGCGATCGGGGTTATAGCTACCGCCGCCCTCGGCGGCAAAAAGCCCTACGGCAGCGCCCACTGCCGTATTTTCGCCACTCGCAGAACCGCTCACTTCTTCCGTCCCTGCAGCGGCCAGCGCCAGGGCAAGCTCGCGATTGACAATGGCGAGGCTGTAACTGCTGTCAAAGGGGCCCTCAATGGCGAAATCCAGTTGTTTTTCGCCGTTAGAGCAACCAGTCTCGCCACTTGCTGGCATTGAAGCCTGAATATCAAAGCCCAGACGGTGAAGAAAATCCCACAGTGCCGCCAGCAAGACCGTGGGCTGGAAACTGTCCAGATGCTTGAAGCCATTGATCACCATTTGCCGGCGCAGCCGGGGCTGGTTGACCAGGGTGGCAATGGTCGCCGCGCAAACCTTGGGGGAGTCCGAGGTCAGCACCATACCGGCAGCGCCAACGGTGGTGGCGATATTGCTTTTGGCCGCCTGAAAAGCGACGACCGGAACCCCATGAGCCATGGCCTCAACCAACGGCATACCAAAGCCTTCGTGGCGGCTGAGGCTTAAATACAGATCCGCCTGGGCAAAGTGCTGCGCCAGCTCTTCATCGGAAATTTTTCCCGTGAGGGTTACAGCGTCGCCGAGACCATAGCGGTCAATGGCATGGCGAATACTGCTTTCGTAATCCGGATTGCCACTGCCCACCAATACCAGGGTTGCCCTGATGGCAAACACTGAATGCAGGTAATGGAGGGTTTCCACCAGCCCCAGTTGATTTTTGTGGGGAACGAGGCGGCCGACAAACAGCAGCCTGAATTCGTCAGCCATGGCTCTGGCGGCGGCGCGGGGAATCTGGCGGCGAAGCTTGTCGAGATCCACCAACAAAGGTATGACCTGGCAGCGCTCGGGCTCATAGCCGTGGGCGAGCAGCGCGCTCAGGTTTTCTGCGGAGTCGGCAATGGCGCCGTCGAGCCAGTGTTTCCAGCTGTCCACCTGCTTCCAGCCGTGGCGCAGAGCCCCTTGAATGGGATCGTCGTCGGCAAAAAATTCCCCAGGGGTAATGTTGTGAAAAACCATTAACTTGCGCGCCTGCAAGCCCCTGAGCCAGTCTTCGTGGAGGTTGCTGATACCGTGATGTATCAGCAGCAGGCTGTCCGGGCTGTCTTGAAAGGCACTTTTGGGCTCAATCACATCCGTCAGCTCAGGATGCACATCCGCAGAATAAATGGTCGATGCAATTCCCGCCTCATTGAGCAGGCGGCGGGTAAAGAGCATGCCATTGGTAATGCCATCGCCGGGACTGCAGCCGGTGGAAAACTGGTGTATGGCGCGAATTTGCATCAATCGACCCTGTGCTCAAGGGGTCTGGGGCTAGCAAAACCCAGCTGCTGGAGATAGCCCGCCAACTGCCGCAACAGGGTCTGGGGGTGAAAACGCTGAAGATTGCGTTTGGCGCCCGCCACCAGTGCGGCGCGCACAGCGGAATCGTTGAGCACAGTGGCTGTTGCCGCCGCCAGGTGCATCGGATTGGCCTGCTCAATCAGCAGGCCGGATTCCCCCAGGGTGCCGGGTATGTTTGAGGCTGCCACAGCCACCACCGGCAGCTGGAAATAAGCGGCTTCCACCAGAGGCATGCAGAAGCCCTCATGCTCGCTGGCGCACCAAAACGCCGCGGCGTGCTGGTAAAGCCAGCGCAGTTCTGGGTCTGGACATTTGCCCGGCAGCAAGACCTGGCTATTGAGGCCAAGTTCGTTGATACGATATTCAAGGGCAGCGCGATAATGGTCATTGGTTGTGCCTCCCACCAGCACCAACAAAGGCGGCTCGGCGAGTTGTCCCTGTTTTTTCAGGTGCCACAAGGCTTCGATCAACAGGTGCTGGCGCTTGTTATCCACCAGGCGGCCAACAGAGAGCAAAAAAGGATTATTGCCATTAAGCCAATTCGGCGCCCGCTCCTCGCCACCGAGAAGATCGAGATCAACCAGCAGGGGCAGGGTTGCTATGTCTCTGTAGCCACAGGCATCAAGCTCTGCACTGTTGAGCTTCGACATGCCGATGGCGCCGCGATAAAGCCCCGGCCATGCCGCCAGCTGTTCCCTGCCCTTTTGGGCATAAATGTAGTTATGGCTCTGGGGCGGAAAATAATGGTGCGGCGTAATATTGTGGTAGACAAGCACCTTGGCGCAGGCCAGGCGATTGATTTTCTGGGCGTAATCGTGACCCATGGAATGGTGCACCAGCAGCAGATCGCAGTCGTCTCCAGACAACTCCGCCACCGGGCGCACCGGGGTTTCCAGCTTGTCGTAGGTGTGCAGGCTGTAGATTTCCGATTCAAAACCCAGCTGGCGCAGGAGCTTGCGGGTAAAGATAACGCCGTTGCTAACGCCGTCTCCCGCCGACATGGTCAACGAGAACTGGTGGATTCTGGGAACTGGTGCCATGGTCATTGATCGCCGGACTCTTGTTGCTCTAGCGGTTGCTGTGGAGCAGGCTGGCAACCCTGGTGGGATAGCTGGGCTTCCAACTGGTCGATTTTTTTCACCAGTGTGGCCACATTGATTTCCATGCGACTCTGTAATTCCTGATGCTGGTGCCTGAGGCGGAATGCCAGTTGCCTGGCGTCATCAAGCTCCCGTTGCAGTTCGGCAAACTGGCGCCGATTTTCCAGCCCCATGGCCAGCAGAGTGCGCTTCAATCTGCCAAGCCCCGCCAGCGCCAGCAGGTTTTCCATCAGCACACCAACCACTGGCAATCGGGTAAGGGCATAGATGAACCACTGCTTGCGCAGGCCAAAAGGGGCATTGTATTTGCTGCCCTCTGCGGAATAGCGCAAAGCGGCGGCAAGATGGCTTTTGGGGACACCGCTGCGCAGACGCTGGATATAGACCTCGCATTCGCCCTGGCTGGGACTGCGCCCGAGAAAAAGGCGGAACCCCTGGTCGACGAAATATTCGTCATCGAGTTGATAGAGGGCATGCAGTGATTCGACAAGGGCGCCCTCAAGGGTGCCGTCGGGGTCAAAGGGTGGCGGCTGCGTATTTTCCCGCTCCTGATAGCGATCCAGTTGGGCGCTTATCTGAGCTTCGAGGTCATCGAAGTCCAGATCGGGGTTGTTGCGAACGAGTAAAGACAAGTGGCCTCCCTAAATCAGTGAAATTGATGGCCGCAGGTTACAGACACCGATGAAGTGGGTGTCGCGGTTACCGCTGACTTCAAACTGGCTGGCATTGTCCCACCAATGGTAGCAATTGCGGGTATGTTCGGGGCCGTCGTGAAGGGCAATGCTGATGGTGTATTTTCCCGGCGCCAGAATCATGGCCATGCGATAGTTGACACAAATGGTTGCGCCCGCCGCCATGGTCAGGGGAAAATCCATAAAATAGCTGTTGGTGCCAAAAATATCCTGACCAAACCGGTCGCGAATGGTAAGACCCACCGTCAGCTCGGCAATATCCACTTCGGCCTTGACGGTAATGGCCAGTGACATCTCTTCGCCGCCGGAAAGCACGTCGCAGCGGGAATCGACACCTTCGACGCGAACATCGACAATGCTGGCCTGAAAATTGCCGTAGCCCCGCTCAATCACTGCGGAAGAGCCAAACTCGTCATCGCCACCAAGGAGTTGGTAATAGGTGTTGGCGGCAAATTCCGGTTCGCCATCCACCAGCACCCGGCCATCGCTGAGCACAATCACCCGGTCGCAAAGCATCTTGACCGCATTGAGGTCGTGGGAGACAAAAATAATGGAGCCACCATTGGCGCGAAAATCGCGAATGCGGCGCATACATTTTTGTTGAAAATGACCGTCGCCCACAGACAGCGCCTCATCGACGAGGAAAATATCGGGATCGGCATGAATGGCAATGGCAAAGGCGAGGCGCATCACCATCCCTGAGGAATAGGTGCGCAGCGGCTCGTGAATAAAACGGCCAAGTTCGGCGAATTCGATAATATCATCTCGCCGCCTGGTGAGCTCTTCTTCCGTCATGCCCAGCAGCAACCCGTTGGTGCGAATATTGGCGATGCCGCTCATGGCAAAGTCAAAGCCGGTGCCCAGCTCCAGCAGTCCGGTGACGCGGCCACTGGTTTCGACGCTGCCGCCATCAGGAAGCACAACGCCGTTGAGAATTTTCAGCAAGGTCGATTTGCCAGCGCCATTGCGGCCAATAATACCCAGGGTTTCGCCATCCGCCACCTCAAAGGAAACATCCTCCAGCGCCTGATAGCGGGAGTGAAACCCTCGGCGCAGGACAATTTCCTTGAGGCGATCCGCTGGCCGATGGTAGAGCTTGAAGGATTTTTGCAGGCCGCTGACTTTTATCACAGGGGCTGCTCCTGCCCAACCGGGCGCAGATCGCGGCAGATGGCGGCAACCCTCAGGGGTGCTGACATCTGGGGCTGGCATGATAGCAATCTGGGAAAATTCTGATGAATTCTGTTTTCGTCACTGCCGCGCAGGCGGAGACCCTGAAAAATCGATGGATTATAGATTCCCGCCTGCGCGGGAATGGTATTAATCAGAGTTTCTCTAGAGAAAATCACGGATATCCCGCTCCAGTTTTTTACCGACAAAAAGCCCCATCAACAGCAAAAACAGCGCGAGCAGCCCTATCGCCAGCAGAGGTAACAACGCCGGTGTTTTGCCAAGTAGCAGACTGTCGCGCAGAGCACTGGTGGTGTGGTAAATGGGGTTGAGAATAAAAAACGGCAACCAGCGTTGCGGCAGAATACTGATGACATAGACAATGGGTGTCAGCCAAAACCACAGCTGCATCACCACGCCAACCATTTCCTTGATATCCCGCAGAAAGACGCTGAACACCGCACAGATCAGCCCGAGACTGTAGGCAAGTAGCTGTTGAACGACAAAAATCAACGGCAACCAGACCCAGTGCCAGCTCCAGTTAAAGTCGATCAGCCACAGGAATATCACAAAAAAGCCCATGGAGATGGCGTAGACAATGGTTTCGCTGATCAGCACATAGAGGGGCAGCGCGAACAGGGACAGGCGCACCTTGCCGATCAGCCCCGCCTTTTCGTGGAAAACCTGGGTGATGCGAATCACCGTGTTGCTGAAACAGTTCCAGGCCAACAGCCCGGTTACCAGGTAGGCGCTGTAGCTGTAGGCGCCCAGGGATTCCATGCCCAGCGCCTGCAGGCGCATGCCCATAATCTGGGAAAAAACCAGGGTAAAAATAAGAATATTCACCAGGGGCAACAACAGCGTCCAGAGGGCGCCCAGCGCGGAGTTGGCGTGGCGGTCGACCAGATCCTGGCGGACAAAATGGAGCAATAGATGCAGATTCATCCCCTGACCTCCATGCCCACTCGGGCGCGCCAGTCAGTCAACAATTCCGCCACCAGGTCAGCGCTGGTCTTTTGCGGCTGCCACCCTAGGGTCTGGCGCAGGGCGCTGCTATCGCCGCACACCCTGGGAATATCCACAGGCCGCAAGCGCGCCGGATCCTGGCGCACCTCAATGGTGGCCGTGCTGGCGGCGAGCAACAGGTCGAGCATGTGGGCAATAGTCACTGTCTGCCCAGAGGCAATATTAAAGGCGGTGCCTGAATCAATATCAGCGGCACGACAGGCGATAGTCATATAGGCAGAGATAACGTCGTCGATATGTAAAAAATCCCGCTCGGCACTGAGGTCGCCCACAGCGATCACCGACTCCTGAAGCCCGGCCTCTATGCGGGCAATCTGCGCGGCAAACGCAGGCAGAACAAAACCTTCGCCCTGCCCTGAGCCACTGTGATTAAAGGGTCTGGCGCGAATAATTTTCAACGAAGTCGTGGCGGAATATTGAAATGCGGCCAGATCTGCCGCCGCCTTGCTGGCGGCATAGGGATTTAGGGGCAGCAAAGCGCTGGTTTCATTTACCGGCGCCCCCCCCTGAAAGCTTCTGCCGTAGATGTCAGAGGACGCAACATTGATGAAAACCGCTCCCGGCACAGCGCTGACGGCGGCATCGAGGAGGTTCAAGGTTCCTTGAAGATTCACCGTCCAGGTAAGCTCTGGCTGTTCAAAACTGGTGGGCACATGGGACTGGGCGGCAAGATGAAAGATGATGTCCGGCTCGATCCTGGCGACCAGTTCTCTGGTAGCGCGGGGATCGGTAATATCGAGTTGATGCCAGCGGCAAAACGCCTGTGAACCCTGCAGTTGCTGTGGCGTCAGTGTGGTGGCGTGACACTGGACATCAGCCATGCGCCGCAAGCGCTCAAGCATATGCCCACCAACAAAGCCACCGCCGCCTGTTACCAGTACCGTTGCCCCCTGTAGACTCAGCATAGTCACTACCCCCAGGGGTTTAGGGATTAGATTTGAGTCTCGCCAGATCGGCCTCGTACATCTCGGCAATCATGTCTTCAAGACGGGTTGTCGCCTGCCAGCCAAGCTTGGTGTTGGCCTTGTCCGGATTGCCGAGAAGCACGTCCACTTCCGCCGGACGAAAAAATTCAGGGTCGATAACCAGGTGATCGTCAAGGGACAACCCCGCCAGATCAAAGGCTATGCGACACATATCCCTGACTGTGGTGGTGCGTCCGGTGGCGATTACATAATCGTCGGCATGATCCTGCTGCAGCATCAACCACATGGCCTCGACATAGTCCCTGGCATGCCCCCAGTCGCGCTTGGCGTCGATATTGCCAAGGCGCAATTCCCTAGCCAGCCCCAACTTGATGCGAGCAACACCATCGGTGACTTTGCGGGTCACGAATTCCAGGCCGCGCAGGGGCGATTCGTGATTGAAAAGAATACCGCTACAGGCAAAGAGGTCGAAACTCTCTCTGTAATTGACCGTCATCCAGTGGGCGTAAAGTTTGGCTGCCGCATAGGGGGAGCGGGGATAGAAAGGCGTAGTTTCCGACTGCATCGGCTCCTGGATCAAACCGTACATTTCTGAGGTGGACGCCTGATAGAAGCGGGCGTCCGGCTTTATAATGCGAATCGCTTCGAGGAGGTTGACCGCGCCGAGACCGGTCACCTGGCCGGTCAGCAGAGGCTGATCCCAGGACGTTTTGACAAACGACTGGGCACCCAGATTGTAAACCTCGGCGGGGGCTGAGGTTTGCACCGCTCGAATAAGACTGGAAAGATCGGCCAAATCGCCGTCGATGAGGGTTATGTCTCCGGCTATTCCCAGCCATTCAAGACGGCTCAAATTGACATCGGAGGTGCTGCGCCGAGGCGACAGCCCATAAACACTGTAGCCCTTGTCGAGCAACAATTTCGCCAGATAGGCGCCATCCTGGCCAGTAATACCGGTTATCAATGCGGTTTTTTGTGCAACGTTCATGTCTCTGTTCGGCAATCGCTGTTAGGGGTCTGTTAACAGGCCCTAAGTAAAAAGGCAGTGGTTTTTGTGAGGGGGCGAATGTTAGCACAACCTAGACAGGAAATACCTCAGCAAGAGAGTTTTGCTGGCGCGGGCAGTGATGAAGTTCTCAACTTGGCCGCTGTCTATACCCACAAGCAGCTATTACTGAGTTACCGGAATAATGTCTATGGCGTGGATTTCCAGCCTGCCCTGACCGCCAAAAAAAGTCCTTATCTCAACATCAGACAAACCATGGCTGAGCACAAGATCAACCCATTGTTGTGAGGGCTGACCTGAAGAGGCGGGCAGGGTGCCACCTGCAACAACGGCCGCACCCTGATCTGCGATTATGTCCCAACCATGCCCCTTACCAATCGCACTATAGTGAATGCCTATTCTGTAACTACCGCGGGAAAAATTTGCATAGGGTCCATAGGTCAGCGCACCAGCGGGGACGATAGCCTGCTCGGCAATCCTGCTTTGACCGACAACCACTCCCGATCCAGGAAGCTCACTGGCAGGCAACTCAATATTTCGCCCCTGGCTTGCAATAATTTTTTTCGGCAAAGGCAGCGGCAGAGTCTGGTCATAAAGCCAAACTTCCTCGTCACCACAGCGGAGTACCCGGTCAGGACGACCAAATTTTTCTCTCACCTGACCAGCATCAATGTTTTTCATCAGAACAAAATTGGGCTTTAGGGTTTCACCGTTGTCAGCCCTGAATCTGAACCAACTCTCGTTGTAATTAAATCTGAATGGCAGCGCCGCTTCCTTGGTTAGCTGAATAATATGGACTGATCTGTCTGTAGCAAACATCAAGGATTTGGTGTGCCAGTAATCCCCATAACCCTCGTCCCGACCCTCTGCCTTTAAGCAGCTTCCAAGGGTTGATGGCCTGGAAACACTGGCCACAGTCTCGACACTTCCGGTGTACATGAGAGCAACAACGCACACCACCAGACCGCCAGAAATTCCGCTAAAAAGCCTCAGTGAGGGCAGCGAACACAGAGAGCACAGGCAGAGTAATAGCCACAACGGCGGCACTAAAAAAAGCGGTAAAAAATAACGCCAAAGCGCCAGGCCGCGATAAAGACCCATGATCAACGGCGCTAAAATTGTCGCTGCGCATAACAGCCCCAAAAAAAGTTCAACCAACATGGCAGAAGTGACGGCCTTTCGCATCAACAGCCTCCCGGCAACAAGGAGCGCCCTCACAGCCACTACGCCATTTAAAATAGCAATCAGCAATAAAGGAATGTCACCTTTGCCTGCCTCCCGAATGAAATCACTAAAAAACAGCCTAAGACTGCCTGAGGCATGGACAGCGGCAAGTGACGCCTTGTCCCGCAGCATAAACTCACAGGCCATGGCCGCCAGTGCTGTTGCCAACAGGTACAGGGCGCAGCTAATGCCAGCTCTGTTTTTGGCTCCCCAGCCATAAAGCGCGGCGACGGCAATGGCTGGAGCCACAAACCAGACAACAAAAATGGCATCGGAAAATACCGTGATAAAAACCAGGAGCAGCAACGCCCACAGGCTGTTTCTAGCGCCATCACCCACGAGCAAATGAATGAGGATACCAGCAGAAAAAACTGCTATTACCAATGCCCCTGTATGGATATAAGGGGATAAAAGAGAGATGACCAACTGATAGCTAAGGATTGCATCGGATATAAGTAGAGGAGCAGCGGCTGAAGCGCAAAGCAAAAGCGTCAGTATCCACATTAAAGGTAGCACTCTGAATGCAGTCGCTCTTGCCATTAAGAGTGCGCCGCCAAGGGTATAGAGGGTGAGCAACAGTGCGCTATACAGCAAGGGAAGGATGCTGTTTTTTACGGGAAGAAAAACCAGCAACGCCGCAAAAAACCAGTCAGGAAACGCATATAAAGCAGGGGAGTAATACCAGGAAAACACTGTAGAGACATCACCAAAAAAATCCTGAAGCATAAGATAAGGCTGAACCATGTCGCTGTTATAGGGCAGCAGCCTGTTATCAAAGCCCAGCATTTCTCGCTCTACCGCGAAAGCGTCTACCGTGTGGTAGTCACTATGAAAACCAAAAAAAAACGCTGCAAAAATAAAAAAGCCTGAAGATAGTATCAACAGGCTGAATAACCAAGAAAAGTACATTGAAAATGGCTTGCGAGAATTTGCAGCCAGGTTTTGGAGGCAAGGATCTTCCATGAGCTTGTTTACCTGTAGGTCCAAAACATATGTAGAGCAAAATTTACCGGCGGCAGCACCATCACTACCATCAGAATACCGAGCATATAATGGAGACCAAGGTAATCGGCACAGGCTGAAACAGCCACAGCGACCACAAAGCCAATCAAAGTAACGAGCAAATAGCGCAAAGAATTCGCAATTTCAAAATTGGCGGAAAAGCTCCAGAAGGTATTGACCATATAGGAAAAAATGGTCGCCACTATAAAGGCGGCGCCATTGGCCAGAGGTGTCGGCGCGCCAAAGGCACGGATAGCGAATGTGGCCACCAGCACATGAACGCCCGTGGTTAATACCCCAGTCACCGCGAACCTCAGGCCACTGCGTTTAAGACGGTCTAAAGATCTATTGTTGATGGCCATCACCAAACTCAGCGATCTTGTTCAGTTTCTGGCAACTCATAAATTTTGCGGACAATATAGGGGGGGCGGCGCTTGCTTTCCATGTAGATGCGGCCAACATATTCCCCCAGCACGCCAATGCCAATCAGCTGGAGACTGCCGAGAAAGAGCACGGAAACCAACAAGGAGGCGTAACCGGGAACATCTATACCTGTGATCAGCGTTTTACCCACCGTGTAAAAAGCATATAACAATGTAATACTCGCCAGGGTTACCCCTACATATGTCCATATGCGCAAGGGGGCAGTACTGAAACTGGTTATCCCCTCAAGGGCGAGATTCCATAGCCGCCAAACCGAAAACTTGGTATAACCTGCTGTTCGCTCCTCACGAACATAGCCAATTTCCACGGTTCTGAAACCCAGCCAAGCAAACAGGCCTTTGAGAAATCTTTGCTGCTCCGGCAAGGTTTTCAACGCATCCACAACTGCTCTGTCCATAAGCCGAAAATCCCCGACATTTTCAGGGATTTGCAGCTTGGAGATACGATTGTGCAAGCGATAAAAACCGGCCGCAGTGACCCGCTTGAGGGCAGAATCGACACTGCGATCCGTGCGTCTGGCAAGTACCACGTCGGCGCCATCACGCCACGCCTGGAGCATATCACCGATAAGTTCGGGGGGATCCTGGAGATCTGCATCCATGGGAATAATGGCATCCCCCCTGGATAGCTCTATGCCCGCAGTCAACGCGGCTTCTTTGCCGAAGTTGCGGGACAGCTCGACAATGCGAAATCTTGGGTCCCTTATGGCAATTTTTTGTAATAAATTAAGAGTATTGTCCCCGCTGCCATCATCGACACAAACAACTTCAAAATGGTATTCGGAAAAATTGTCGAGATGGGCAGTTAGAGCAGCATAAAATTTATCGATGCCATGCTCCTCGTTATAAAAGGGCACTACCACAGAGACCAGTTTGTAGCCGAGCAGGTCATCCCTGGGGGCTTTCCGAGGGTCTTGCCCATGGATATTTTTCAACATCTCGCTAAATCCTTCAATTTTGACGCTCTTATACCGCCCGGTGGACACGACCATGCCATTGTAAACCCTGGTTCACCGGTGGGTGAAAAATTTGCCAACCTTGAGCATGAGCCCATCAAATTCTGCCAACTGGCGCCAATACAGGGGGAATCTTTTAGGGTTACAATAGCTTTCTTTTAAACCATTTGAACCCAAAGAGTGTTTAATGATACCCGTAATACTTTCAGGCGGCTCCGGCTCCCGGCTTTGGCCGCAATCCCGCCAGGAGTACCCCAAACAGTTTTTGTCGCTGACCGACTCGCAGTCAACCATGTTGCAGCAGACCGCCCTGCGCCTTGAGGGGCTGGACACTTCGCCCCCGATCGTGGTGTGCAATCAAAGTCACCGCTTTATTGTCGCCGAACAACTGTTGCAGGTAAATGCTCAACCGGAAGCCATTCTCCTTGAACCCTGCGGTCGCAATACCGCCCCTGCGGTCACCCTGGCGGCGATGTATGCTGCTAAACACCACGGCAACCCGGTGCTTTTGGTGCTGCCGGCGGATCATGTTATTGCCGATGTCGCCACCTTTCAGAGTGCTGTCAATAAAGGCGCGCTCGCAGCGCGGCAAGGCATGCTGATCACCTTTGGTATTCAACCCACCCGCGCCGAAACCGGCTACGGCTATGTTCACGGCAGTGAGGCAGTCCCCGGCTTTGAAGGTATTTTCAAGGTCGCGCAGTTTATTGAGAAGCCGCCCCTCGAACGCGCCCAGGCTTTTGTGGACAACGGCAACTATTTCTGGAACAGCGGCATGTTTATGTTTACCGCCAGCCGCTACCTGGAAGAAATCAAACGTTTCAACCCCGACATTTATAAGCAGTGTCAACTGGCTCTCGACGTCGCCGAAAAGGATCGGGATTTCACCTGGATCGACAGCACCCTGTTTGCCGCCTGTCCGTCGGATTCCATTGACTACGCGGTGATGGAGAAAACCGATGCCGCAGCGGTGGCGCCCATGGCTGCAGGCTGGAGTGACGTGGGTTCCTGGCAATCCCTGTGGGAAATCCAGAACAAGGATGCCCAGGGCAATGTTCGCCAGGGGGAAGTGATTGCCATCGACAGTCACAACTGCCTGATCTCTGCTGAAAAGCACATGGTAGCCGCGGTCGGCGTTAGCGATCTGGTGATTGTCGACTCGGCGGACGCCATTCTTGTCACCACCAGGGATCGCGCTCAGGATGTCAAAAAAGTGGTGACCGAGCTTGAGGCTCAGGGTTGCAGCCGTCACCTGTTCCACCGCAAGGTGTTCAGACCCTGGGGGCATTACGATTCCATCGACAACGGCGACCGCTTTCAGGTGAAGCGGATCACGGTCAAACCGGGGGAGCAGCTGTCCTTGCAAATGCACCACCACCGCGCCGAACACTGGATCGTGGTGCGCGGCACCGCCAAGGTGACCTGCGGCGAAAAAACATTGCTGCTCTCTGAAAACCAGTCCACCTTTATCCCCCTGGGTACCACCCACCGCCTGGAAAATCCCGGCAAGGTGAATCTGGAAATCATTGAGGTGCAAAGCGGCTCCTATTTAGGAGAGGACGATATCGTCCGCTTCGACGATTCCTACGGGCGCTAAAACAATGAATGCGGCGGGAAAATTTCGCGTGCTGAAAGTGCTGCATATCTATCGCACCTATTTCCCCGACACCCAGGGCGGCGGCGAGGAGCTGATTCGCCAGATCTGTAGCAATACCCAGGCACTGGGAGTCGAGAACCGGGTTTTTACCCTGAGTCCTGCACCAGCGGATCAGCCTCTTGAGCGCCCCGAAGCCAGGGTCGTTCAGGTTAGGCGCCACCTGGAAATTGCCTCCTGCAGCATGTCATTAACGGCGCTGAAGCAGTTTAATCGCGAGGTTCAGTGGGCGGATATTCTCCACTATCACTTCCCCTGGCCCTTTGGCGATATTCTGCATTTACTGAGCCGCCACACCGGGGGAAAACCCGTGGTGATCAGCTATTTGTCCGATGTTGTCAGGCAAAAAACCCTGTATTTTTTCTACCAGCCGCTGATGCGGAAGTTTCTCGCCAGGGTCGATGCCATCGTTGCCACCTCCCCCAATTATCGCGACAGCAGCCCCCTGCTGAAAGCCTACAGCAACAAGGTTTCGGTCATTCCCATTGGCCTCGATAACGAGGGCGCTGCAGCTGCCGATCCGCAAAAAGTGGCGCGCTTCAAAGAATGTTTTGGCGACAGTTTTATGCTGTTTGTCGGTGTTTTGCGCTATTACAAAGGCCTCCATTTTCTGATAGAGGCGGCGAGTAAAACAGCGGCGACCATTGTCATTGCCGGCAGCGGCTCGGAAGAATCCAAGCTGAAAATCCTGGCGGAACAGCGCGGGTTGACGAATGTGCATTTTCTTGGCCGCATCAGCGACGCCGATAAAAGCGCCCTGCTTCAGGCGTGCCGAGGGTTTGTGTTTCCGTCCCATCTGCCGTCGGAGTCCTTTGGCATCTCACTGCTCGAAGCCGCCATGGCCGGAAAGGCCATGATCAGTTGCGAAATTGGCACTGGCACGTCCTACGTCAACATCCACAACAAGACCGGACTGGTCATCGAACCCGCCAATCCTGCCGCGCTGGCGGAGGCTATTACGCAACTTGCCGACAACCAGGCGCTGGCGGAACATTACGGCGCCCAGGCTCAGCAGCGGTACCGCGACCTGTTTACCGGCACGGCCATGGGCAGTCAGTACCTGAATCTTTACCAGAGGCTGCTTGCCAGCAAAATATCCTCGCGATCATGACTTTTCCCCTCTGGTTTTATGTGAGCATTTTTGTTGTCAGCGCCGCTGCGTCCCTGACTGTGCTCAACATCGTCAGGCGTCGGCAACTGCTGGACATTCCCAATGCCCGCAGCTCCCACAACCTGCCCACCCCCAAAGGGGGCGGCCTCGGTTTTGCCGCGATTATCGCCACGGTTTTTATCGCCAGCGGGGCGCTCTCGAATTCGGCCAGCGGCAGCGCTGTCATGGTTCTCGGCATTACCGCCCTGGCGCTGGCCATCACTGGCCTGGTGGACGACCTGCGCCCCCTGGCCTCTTCCACCCGCATGCTGATTCAGTTGCTCGCCGGCCTTGTCATTGTTTTTGTGCTGCCGCGCACCTCGGTTGATCTCGGATTTATGCGTCTTTCACCTGTCGCCGCAGCCTGTTTGGCGCTGCTGTTTTTGCTGTGGATGACCAACCTCTACAATTTTATGGATGGCATCGATGGCATTGCCTCGTTTCAGGCCATACTCCTTGGCGCAGGAATTTACTGCCTCGATGCGCTGGCACTCTACTCGGGCAATCTGGCTGGTTTGGCACTGGTCATTGCCACCTGTGTGGGGGGATTTCTGCTTTTCAACTTTCCCCCGGCAAAAATTTTCATGGGGGATGTCGGCAGTGTTTTTCTTGGTTTCACTCTCGCCGCCATCGCCCTGTTTGAAGGGGCTGACGCCATTGAAAATCTATGGATCTGGCTTATTTTAATGGCGGTTTTTATCTGCGATGCCACCGCCACGCTATTGGCGAGACTGGCACAAAGGCAGAAGCTTTATCAGGCGCATCGCAGCCATATTTACCAGTTGTACACTCAAACCGTGGCGCACAACCTCACCACAACGGGAATGACGGCTGAACAGGCCAGAGCCCAAGCCCACCGCCGCTATCTGATCTGGTTCAGCCTTTGTTTTAGTCTTGTTCAATTTCCCCTCGCCATTGCCGTTGCCGCCCGCTGGCTGCCAGGCCTGCCGGTTGCCCTATTTACCTACGGTCTGTTGATTGTTGGCTTTATAAGCCTGGGAGCGGGGCGTGACAGGCTAGCACTTTGCAAAGGCAACCCCTCTTAGCGGCGGCTTGCGCCTTGTCAGGAGCGCGAATCCATGGTTTGGATTTTGTTCCACTACGTCCAAATTGCAGCACTAGCCGTGCTGCAATTTGGTTTTGTCTGATATTGGGGAATGCCGATCGCAGCAACCTGAATCCGCCATCGCCTGCAGGGCAGGCTCCTTGTAGATCATTTTTCGGTAGGAGCCTACCCTGCAGGCGAAGATTGAAGATTCTGCGAAACAGCCAATATCAAATTGAAAGAGCATCAGTTATTGAGCCATGCGGAAGAAATGATGCCGATAATAGGCCAGCTCGGCAATGGAATCGACAATATCGTCCATGGCCAGGTGGCTGCCTTTTTTACGAAAGCCCGCAACCAGCTCAGGCCGCCAGCGCCGCGCGATTTCCTTCACTGAGCTGACATCCAGATTGCGATAGTGAAAAAAGGCTTCCAGTTCCGGCATTAACCGCGCGAGAAAACGGCGATCCTGACAGATGGAATTGCCGCACATGGGGGATGTGCGAGGCTCCAGCCATTGACTGAGAAAATCCAGGGTCTGGCGCTCGGCTTGCGCCGTAGAGGTGGTGCTGTTTTTTACCCTGTCAGTGAGGCCGGACTTGCCGTGCTGCCGAGTATTCCATTCGTCCATGGCGGCGAGACGGGCATCGTCCTGATGAATGGCAATCACCGGGCCTTCGCCAAGAATATTGAGGTCTTTGTCTGTCACCAGGGTGGCGATTTCAATAATCACATCCTTTTCCGGTTCCAGCCCGGTCATTTCCAGATCTATCCAGATTAGATTCAGCGGGTCTTTTTGTGTGGGAGTATTACTCATGGATTTTCCTTGGTTTGTTCGCGCTCCAGAAGGACTTCAGACACTTTGATCTGGGATTCAAGGCGTTTGATCAGAGATTCTTTGTTGGCGAGTTCATCGCTGCTGCTTTGCAGCGCCTTGAGTTCGGCCTCGAGGTTGAGGCGTTTTTCCTCCAGCATTTCGATTTTTTTGCCTGATTGGCTTTATCAAAAAGCAGGGTTTCAGGAAAGATTGCCGCCGCACTGGCCTGCGCAAGAACGCCGTCCATTGATGGAATAAAGGTTTTTGCTTTGTCGAGAACGCGCTGATTCATAAAGGTGGGCGAGACAATTTCCACCCCCTGGCTGTGCATGACATTGAGTATTGAGCCTTTAAAGGCCGATCTGGCGCTGAGTAAATGTTCGGTGTCCCTGCAAAAACCCGCCGCTTTATAGGTAACAGAAAAATCGCCAAGCTCCAGAATCTGCACAAAGGGGTCTTCAAGCCCCGCGTCTATGGCCGCCGCTTTCAAGAACTGCTCAACCTTGCCATGGGCAATATCGTAGCCCAGGGAAATGCTGCAATTCAGCACTGTTCCCGAAGAGCGCACCACCTTGACGGGGTTGGATGTTAAAAACAAATTGGGCACGGTGACCAGATCGCGATCTTCCGACTGAATTTCCGTATGAAAAAGCCCCAGTTCCGTGACCTTGCCAAAATGATCTCCCGCCTCAATAAAATCGCCGGGGCTGAAGCTTTTCACCGACCGCAGCATCAGCCCGGCCATCAGGTTGGCAACAAAGGTGGTGCTGGAGAAGGCAATTATCCCGGTAAGGACAATACCGAGAAGACCCAGCAATTGATTTCTGACCGAGTCGTCCAAGGGCAGAGCAAGAATAATTGCAACAATGGCCAGCAGCGTCAGGGCAACCATAATCAGTTGGTGCTGGGGGCGGTTGTGACTAGTCAGCTTCGCTCGTCTTATCAGCAGGCGATCGGCAAAAATAATCGCCAGCACCGCGAAAATCAGCGTAATCACCACAGGTATATAGGCGGCAAATTCACTGTAAACGGCTGTCATGACTTCCCCCGGTTATGTCCCTGCTCGCCATTATGCTATATCCTTGGCCGTTATTCATTAACACAGCCCGGAGCCTAATGGCTAAGCGCAGACTCTCCCTCCAGCAACAGCGCCGCATAGCCAGCCAGCAGCAGCGCAGCAACAGGCAATCCCTGCCTGACAGTGGCGACGAAGAAAATTTTGGCTCCCCCCAGGAAGGCCTGGTGACTACCAGATTCAGCCACCAGGCGCTAGTAATGCCGACCCTGGCGGAGCCTTCAGACAAACCTTACCGCTGCCATTTCCGCGCCAATATCACTGACCTGGTTACCGGCGACCGGGTTATCTGGCGGCAGGGCAAACCCACAGGCATCATCGAATCCGTACTGCCCCGCCGCAGCCTGATGTCGCGACCGGACGCCCGCGGCCAGCTGCGCCCGGTGGCCGCCAATGTGGATCAGATCGGTATTGTTTTTGCCCCGGAACCTCAACCCCACCAAAACCTTATCGATCGCTATCTGGTCGCGGCAGAACACTTGGCCATCAAGCCACTGTTGATTTTCAATAAAATGGATTCCCTGAATCCGGCGGACATTGACATTCCCGCCCTGTTCGCCCTCTATAAAAGTCTGGGTTATGAGCTGGTGCAGACTTCAGCAAAACAGGGCTTGGGCTTGACTGAATTGCACGGCGCCCTGCGGGGTCACACGACCGTGTTGGTGGGTCAGTCCGGTGTTGGCAAGTCCTCCATTATCAACCGTATTCTCCCCCTTGCCGCAGCGGCAATTGGCGATCTCTCCCAAATCGCCAAGGGTCGCCACACCACAACTGCAGCAAAATATTATGTTCTTCCCGAAGGAGGTAGCCTCATCGACTCGCCGGGAATTCGCGAGTTTGGCCTCTGGCATCTGGAAGCCGACGCAATCGCCCGCGGGTTTATTGATTTTGAGCCCTACCTGGGCGCCTGCAGGTTTCGCAATTGCCGCCACTTTGCCGAGCCCGATTGCGCCATTGTGCAAGCGGTTGCCGAGGGCGATGTCAGGGTTGAACGGTTGTTGAGTTACCAGCAGATTGTCAACGATCTCGCCAATGCAGCAGGCTGAGCCGAAAGTTGTACCAGCACTCTCTGAAATCCGGGTTTTGCCTTGGTATAGAGGCTTGCTAGCGGCGACGCGCCTGTTTTTTGCGCTTTCCCCAACCAGAATCAAACCGCTAAAATAGCGACTTCAGCGACAGGATTAAGACCATGACAGATTCGTTTCAGCACCTGATTGAACCCGAAGAGCTGCAGGCCACCACAGACCCTGTGCTCATTATTGATCTCTGTAATGACCACCAGTACCTTCAGGGTCATATCCCCGGCGCTGTTCATGTTTCTGCGGCCGAAATAATGGATGGCCGACCACCGGCTCCCGGCAGGCTTCCTGACAAACACCGCCTCGACAAACTTTTTTCCCGGCTGGGTTATCGCAGCGATGCCAACATTGTGGTTTATGACGATGAAGGTGGCGGCTGGGCGGGACGAATGGCCTGGATACTGGATGTTATCGGCCACAAGCACTGGCGTTATCTCAACGGTGGCCTCACGGCCTGGCAACAGGCAAACCTGCCCCTTGAGACCAGCGCAGTGATCCCTGCCCCCACTCAGGTGGATGTCACCATCAGCAAAGCGCCCACCATTGAAGCGGACGATATTATCGCCAGCCTCGGTAAGCAAAACTTTCTGGTGTGGGATGCCCGCAGCCGCGCTGAATACGAGGGCTCTCGGGTAGTGTCGCAGCGGGGCGGACACATTCCTGGCGCCATCCACTGTGAATGGACCACATTGATGGATCCGGCTCGCGGCCTCAGAGTTCGCCGTGACGCACTCCAGTTTCTCGCCGATCGCGGTATTACTCCCGACAAGGAAATCGCCACCCACTGCCAGAGCCATCACCGCTCCGGGTTCACCTACCTGGTGGCGCGCATCCTGGGTTTTCCCCGTATTCGCGCCTATCACGGCTCCTGGTCTGAATGGGGCAATCGTATGGACACCCCTGTGGAAACAGGCTTGTAGTTGCCCCCTGATTTATTGCCTATTCTGCTGAGCTGGTTACTCTATGTATCAATCTCGAACCACCGCCACCCTGAAAAATCACCGCGATGAACTTTTCATTGCTCTGCAAAGGCTGCTGCCACAACACACCTGCTCGCGACTGCTGGGCAAACTCGCTGAAAGCGAGAATACTTGGCTGAAAAATTTCCTTATCGAGCAGGCGATCCGCCATTACGATATTGATCTCGACGACGCCGTGGAAAATGATGCCAATGACTACAGGTCGTTTAACGATTTTTTTACCCGCCGCCTGAAAGCTGACGCCAGACCCATTGACGCCAACCCGGCGTCAATCGTTTCCCCCGCAGATGGCGCCATAAGCCAGATAGGCGCTATCCGCGAAGGCCGAATTTTTCAAGCCAAGGGACACGATTTTTCAACGGCAACCCTGCTCGGCTGCGACGCGCAAACAGCCAGCCGTTTTAGTGGCGGCTCCTTTGCAACTATTTATCTGTCGCCGCGGGATTACCACCGCGTCCATATGCCCTTTGCCGGCACTCTGGTTGAAACCCGCTATATTCCCGGCAACCTGTTTTCTGTCAATGACACCACGGCAGCCCATGTCGACAGCCTGTTTGCCCGCAATGAACGGCTGAGTTGTCTTTTCAAAACAGACCAGGGGTTAATGGCGGTGGTAATGGTGGGTGCGTTATTCGTCGCAGGCATTGAAACCCAGTGGCAGAAATCCTTTGCGCCAGGAAAACTCCAGACCCGCCGTTTTAACGGCGAGGTAAAATTGCGCAAGGGCGACGAGCTGGGCGCTTTCAAATTTGGCTCCACCGTTATTGTCGTCAGCGAACAATCTGTGATCTGGAACACTGAGTTCAGGGCGGCAGCAAGCTGCCGAATGGGCGAGGTCATGGGGCTATATGGTGCAGAATAAATGGAGTGATCGGAAATAAAGGGATAGTAAGCGGAATTTTCTGCCAGCAGTTCTTTAGGGCACTGCTATAAATTGTGCCCGAGGCTGAAGGAGTCCCGCACAGGGAATCTGAATCCGTTATCGCCTAGGGCAGGCTACAAAATCAATCAGCGCGCCATCGACCGTAGGAGCCAGCCCTGCAGGCGATATCACGGACGAGGGAATTCATATTGAAAGAACACTGGCGGTACGAAAGCAATGGAGAAAAATGGCAATGACAGCTTCGCGCCCATGGTAAACCGACCCTCAGGCTGGCTGCCCCTTAACTAAAGAGCCTGTTTTTAAGGCCAGCAAAAAAGCCTGGCGATTCTGACGGTTTTTCCACTCTGGCGCCACTTTGGAGAAAGATTTCGGAGACAACATCGTAGTCGACGTCGTAGGTGCTGGGCTCCAGATCTCGTGCTATCGCCAGTTTGGCCACATTGACAATGCTGTCGCGGCCACTTTCAAGCAGCAGCCTGCGGCTCTCTTTTTCATCCTTGAGATCGATAAAAATACAATTTCCCCCCAGGCGGGTTGCTGTGGCCGACTGATCGAGAACAGCAATGGACGGTGAAAGGCGGGAGCCCTGATTTTGCTCAAGGACAATACCGAGATCGCCGGAAGTCAATTCCACCAGTGTGCCCGTGGGATAAAGACCGATGGATTGGATAAACTTCACCACCAGATCTTCCTGAAAAGCCTTGTCGCGCATATTGTAAATAAGGCTCACCGCTCTGGATGGCGCAACCGGGTGCGAGGATTCTCTGGGGCTTGAGATCGCGTCATACTCGCTGGCAATACCTACAATGCGCGCCAGCAATGGAATTTTGTTGCCGCTGACGCCCTGGGGAAACCCGGAACCATCGAGGCGCTCGCAGTGATAGCGCACGATGGAAATGATTTTGGCATCGATATTATCGAGACTGCGCAGAATTTCGACGCTGTACTGAACAAATTTTTGATACTGGGCTTCTTCTTCCGCAGTGCGCGACACTTTCTGGACAATGGTTCGCGGCAACTTGACCTTGCCAATATCCTTGAGCAAACCACCCATGCACAACAGGGCGATATCGGCTTTCGACATGCCCGCATAGCGGCCAAACTGGGCTGACAGCATGGCTGCACGCAGGGAATGATCGTAGCTCTGCTGGTCTTTGTGGCGCAGCCTCAACAGCCAGTTGAAGGCGTCCGGACAGCGCAGGACACTGGCGACCATATCATCAACAGATTTTTTAAGCCCCTCGATATCCGTCAGCCTGCCTCTGGCAACCTGCTTAGACACCAGGGTGAGATTGCCTTTTAGCTCGCGAACAATGGCTTCGGCTCGCGCCGCCTCCAAACGCAGGGGAACGGTTTTTTCATAAACGCCAAGGCGCACTTCAATGGGGCGGGGGGGCACCGCCGTGAGTTTATTGAGGTCGGCTCTTTGGGATTGCAGTTGAAAGGCGGGAACTTTCTCTTCCGGCACCACTTCAGCCTGATCTGTCTGCGAGGCGTAAATTTTGGTTCCTGGAGACGGTCCCCGGCCTTTGGTCACATCAATATACACATAGGTACTGAACGACTTTACCGTCTCAATATCCTTGGGTTTTTTAATGTGAAAGCCCTGGAGAGGGAACGGGGTTTGCGACCAGGGACGATCCAGCCCGGAGACAAACATCCCCAGTACCAGATCTTGCGCCCTAATTTGCACCCTGCTAATCGCCATTACGCACTCTTGTCATCCAAGGCTTGAATAAAACTACATGCCGCGCAGATACAAGTTTCGAGTCATCCGCTGTCCAATGATAGGCAATCCCTATTCCACCACAACGACACAGGAACGAACGGTCATATTTGGCGACGAACAACATGACCGGAAAAATTTACGTGTGGTATTTAACGGACGAACTGTGAACCCTGTCGATAAACACCTTGACCTTGTCCGGATCTATATCAGGGGTTATGCCGTGCCCCAGGTTAAATATGTGGCCACTGCCATGACCAAATTCTGCCAATATGCGGTCCACTTCCGCGGAAATGACCGAGGAAGATGCCCTGAGAATGGCCGGATCCATATTCCCTTGCAAGGCAATTTGGCCCCCCACCTGGGCGCGAGCCTGAGCCAAGGACGTGGTCCAATCGACACCCGCAGCACTGCAGCCCGTATCGGCGATCGCTTTAAGCCACTGACCACCGCCTTTGGTAAACAGAATCACGGGGACTTCCCGCCCCTCTGATTCCCTGGTCAGCCCGTCAATAATTTTTTTCATGTAGTTTAGGGAAAATTCGCGGTAGGCCATATGGCTGAGCACACCTCCCCAGGTATCAAAAATCTGCACAGCCTGGGCGCCGGCAGCAATCTGGGCATTGAGATAATCAATCACCGACAGGCTGAGTTTTTCCAGTAACTGATGCATCAACTCGGGCTTGGTGTATAGCCAGGTTTTACTTTTGGCAAAATCCCGTGTACTGCCACCCTCAATCATATAGGTGGCCAATGTCCAGGGACTGCCGGAAAAACCGATAAGCGGCACAGTGCCGCCGAGGGCACGGCGAATGGCTGTCACCGCATCGGTGACATAGGCGAGATCTGAAGCCGTCTTGACGACAGGCAGATCGGCAACACTTTTTTCATCCGTTAACGGCTTGCGAAATCTGGGACCTTCACCTTCGGCAAAATACAATCCCAACCCCATGGCGTCGGGAATGGTCAGAATATCGGAAAATAATATGGCCGCATCCAGTTCGTAGCGACGCAGTGGCTGCAAGGTCACTTCGCAGGCGAGTTCCGTATTCATACACAGGGACATAAAATCCCCGGCCTGACTCCTTGTCGCCCGGTATTCGGGGAGGTATCTACCAGCCTGACGCATCATCCATACAGGGGTTCTGTCCACAGGCTGGCGCAGCAACGCCCTTAGAAAGCGATCATTTTTGAGTTCAGTCATTTTTTCGTGGCCGAACCTCTGAACAATCAGTCAGAGGCCAGTGCTCTCCTTCAGGGTTAACTCGGGGTAATTTGCCTAAACAGGCTTACAGCTCAGCACACAGCAAAAGCTGTGCCGAGCTGTAAAATCAGTTCTATGGTTTCAGATATCCAGATAATCCAAAATACCTTCAGCGGCCTGACGCCCCTCCCAAATGGCAGTGACCACAAGATCAGAGCCCCTGACCATATCGCCACCGGCAAAAATTTTCGGGTTGGTTGTCTGGAATTTGTATTGTTGCTCTTCTGGCGCAATCACCCCTTGCCAATCGTTGAGCTCGACAGATTGGGGCTTGAGCCAGTCTGGCGGGCTGGGGCGAAAGCCGAATGCCACCAGCACCACATCCGCGGGCAAAATTTCTTCACTCCCGGGAATAACTTCAGGGCGCCGACGACCATTGGCATCCGGATCGCCAAGGCGGGTTTCGACAACCTTAATACCTTCTACTTTGCCGTCGCCGACAATTTCCACAGGCTGGCGATTAAAAAGAAATTCAACCCCCTCCTCCCTGGCATTTTGAACTTCTTTGCGGGAGCCGGGCATATTGTCTTCATCGCGGCGATAGACGCAGGTCACCGAATGAGCTTTCTGGCGTATGGAGGTGCGGTTACAGTCCATGGCAGTATCGCCGCCGCCAAGGACGACAACCTTCTTGCCTGCAACACTGATAAACTCTTCGGGTTTTTTTTCCCAGCCCTGGTTGCGATTGACATTGGCAATCAAAAACGGCAGCGCATCGTAGACGCCGGGAAGCTCTTCACCGGGAAAGCCGCCTTTCATATAGGTGTAGGTGCCCATGGCGAGAAAAATTGCATCAAACTCCGCCATGAGGTCGTCGACACTGACATCGGTACCGACATTGGTGTTGAGGCGAAACTCGATGCCCATTTCTTCAAACACTTCGCGACGCTTGCGCATTACCGATTTTTCCAGTTTGAATTCGGGAATGCCAAAGGTCAGCAAGCCGCCGATTTCCGGGTAGCGGTCAAACACCACGGATTTGACCCCGGATCTGGCAAGCACATCGGCGCAGCCAAGCCCGGCGGGTCCCGCACCAATAATGGCGACCCGCTTGTCCGTCCAGGTAACTTTCGACAAATCGGGCTTCCAGCCCATGGAGAACGCCGTGTCGGTAATATATTTTTCAACGCTGCCAATGGTGACGGCGCCAAAGCCGTCATTGAGGGTGCAGGCGCCCTCGCAGAGGCGATCCTGGGGGCAGACGCGGCCACAAACTTCCGGCAGTGTGTTGGTCTGGTGACACAATTCCACCGCTTCAATAATATTGCCTTCGGAGGCGAGCTTGAGCCAATCCGGAATATAGTTGTGAACCGGACACTTCCATTCGCAGTAAGGGTTGCCACAGGCGAGGCAGCGGTGGGACTGGCTGGCGGCCTGCTTTCCTTTGTAGGGTTCATAAATTTCAACAAACTGGCCGCGCCGGACATCCAGATTTTTCTTCTGGGGATCCTGTCTTTCAACCTCAACAAATTGGAAGTGGTTATTTAAACGATCGGACATAACATCAACTCTCTACAGGTTCACTGAGGGGCTGCAACAGTAGTTTCCCAAAGGCTCGCAAGGGACGCCGCCTTGGGTTTTACCAGCCAGAATTTACGGGCGTAATCCTCGAAATTATCGAGAATTTCCCTACCCCAGGGGCTGCCTGTGTTGGTAACAAATTCATTGATAAGGAATTCCAGGTGATGGCTGTAGGCCTCAGCGTTTTCCTTGGTGATCCTCTGCAGTTCGACGAGCTCCATATTGACTCTGTCGGAGAAGCTTCTGTCCATATCGAGAACATAGGCAAAACCGCCGGTCATGCCAGCGCCAAAGTTGTAGCCAGCTTCCCCGAGCACCACAACGATGCCCCCGGTCATATACTCGCAACAGTGATCACCGGCGCCTTCGACAATACCTATGGCACCGGAATTGCGCACACCGAAACGCTCCCCTGTTTTTCCAGAGGCAAACAGGGTTCCTCCGGTGGCGCCATAGAGACAGGTGTTGCCAATAATCGGCGTATCCTGGGATTTAAATCTGCTGCCTTCAGGGGGGCTGATAACAATTTTACCCCCCGCCATGCCCTTGCCAACGTAGTCATTGGCGTCGCCGCGAAGATAAATCTCCAGGCCACCGGCATTCCATACCCCCAGGGACTGACCTGCGACACCGATGAGGTTGAGGCGGATGGGATTGTCTGCCATGCCCTGATTACCGTGCCTTTTGGCAATTTCGCCACTCAGGCGCGCACCTATGGAACGGTCGCAGTTGGAAATGAGATAAGAAAATTCGCCGCCGGATCGGTTTTCAATGGCGGGCAGAATATCGGCCACCATGGTTTCTGCCAGCTCGCCCTTATCAAAGGGGGCATTTCTTTTTTGAGTGCAAAACTGGGGTTTGTCGGCGAGAAAATCATCCGTATGAATGATGGGGCGCAAATCCAGCTTGTTCTGCTTTGTCGTGGTGCCGGGAAGAATTTCCAGCAAATCAACACGGCCAATCAGCTCCTCCAGGGTGCGCACGCCCAGTTTGGACAGCCACTCCCTGGTTTCTTCGGCGACAAAGCGGAAGAAATTCATAGCCATTTCCACGGTACCGATGTAGTGATCCGCGCGCAGACCTTGATCCTGGGTGGCAACACCGGTGGCACAGTTGTTGAGGTGACAAATTCGCAGATATTTACAGCCTAGGGCAACCATGGGCGCAGTACCAAAGCCGAAGCTTTCAGCCCCCAGAATTGCTGCCTTAATCACATCGAGACCGGTTTTAAGGCCACCGTCGGTTTGTACCCGCACCTTGTCCCGCAGCTGGTTTGCTCTCAACGTTTGATGAGTTTCTGAAAGCCCCAGCTCCCAGGGTGATCCTGCATAGCGAATCGAGGTCAGCGGGCTCGCCGCTGTGCCGCCATCGTAACCGGAAATGGTGATCAGATCCGCATAGGCCTTGGCAACCCCGGCCGCGATGGTACCGACACCGGGACGGGACACCAGTTTCACCGAAATCAGCGCTTCGGGGTTAACCTGTTTGAGATCAAAAATCAGCTGCGCCAGATCCTCAATAGAATAAATATCGTGGTGGGGCGGCGGTGAAATCAAGGTCACCCCCGGCACCGAATAGCGCAACCGGGCAATCAGCTGATTGACCTTGCCGCCGGGAAGCTGGCCGCCTTCACCGGGCTTGGCGCCCTGAGCCACCTTGATCTGAATCACTTCAGCGTTGACCAGATAATGGGGGGTGACACCAAAGCGACCCGAGGCTACCTGCTTGATTTTTGATGAGCGCACCGTGCCATAGCGCGCCGGATCTTCACCACCTTCACCGGAATTGGAACGGCCGCCAAGGCGGTTCATGGCTTCAGCAAGGGCTTCGTGGGCTTCTGGAGACAGGGCTCCCAGGGACATTCCCGCCGAATCAAAGCGCTTAATAACCGCTTCAACGGACTCGACACTATCGATACTGATGGCTGGCTGACCCTCGGTTTTGAGGCGCAGCAAATCCCGGAGAGTGGCGACGGGTCGACCATTCACCAAGCTGGAATAGGCTGTCCAATGGCTGTAATCCCCGGTTTGCACAGCCCGGTGCAAGGCCTGAACAACATCCGGGTTAAAGGCGTGATATTCCTGGCCGTGAACGTACTTCAACAAACCGCCCTGGACAATGGGCTTGCGCTCTTTCCAGGCGTCTTTTGCCAGTGCCTGCTGTTCGCTCTGAATATCGCTGAAATCGGCACCCTGGATGCGACTCTTGATACCGGGGAAACACAGCGCCACCACATCGTCAGCCAAGCCCACCACTTCGTAGAGCATGGCACCCCGGTAGGAAGCCATGGTGGAAATCCCCATTTTGGAAAGGATTTTCATCAAGCCTTTGTTAATGGATTTGCGGTAGTTTTTTAAGGCCAGATCCACAGTCACCAGAATCTCGCCACTGTTGACCATATTAAAGAGCATCAGATAGCTGAGATAGGGGTAAACCGCAGAGGCGCCGCAGCCGATAAGGGTTGCTATTTGATGGGGATCGCGGGCGTAGCCCGTACTGGCAATAATATTGGCGTCGCAACGCAGTCCGGTTTTGATCAGATGGCTGTGAACTGCACCCACGGCCAGGGCAATGTGAATGGGTATGAGTCCGGGGGCAATATCAAAATCGGAGAGGATACAAACCACGATATTGTCATTGCGCACCGCGTTCTCGACCTCGATACAAACGCGCTCAATGGCGGCCTTCAAATCTTCCTTGTCAGGGTCGAATGCAAGCGGAAACTTGCGCACCTTGAAGCTATCATGGCTGTTGTTTTTAAGAGCAAAATATTTCTTTGGCGACAGCACCGGACTGCTGAGGTCGATATAGACGGCATGATCGGGCACTTCCTCAAAAACATTGAGCTCAGGCCCCAGCTGGGTGCTGAGGGACATGGCAATGGCTTCCCTGAGGGGGTCAATCGGCGGATTGGTGACCTGGGCAAACTCTTGCCGAAAATAGTCAAAGAGGTTGCGATTTTTGCTGGACAACACCGCCATCGGGGTGTCATCACCCATGGAGCCGGTGGCCTCCTGACCGCCCTCGGCCATGGGACTGAGAACCTGGTCTTTTTCTTCAAAAGAGACCTGGTACATTTTCATATAGGTTCTGAGCTTTTCGGGATCCAAAACCCCTTCGGCTTCGAGACTGTCGGACTCGAGGGTGGCCTGAATTTTAAAAACACCCTGGCGCAACCACTTTTTATAGGGTTTTGCCGCAGCGAGACGCCCATCAATTTCAGCCCTGGTTTCAATCTGTCCGGTTTGAGTGTCGATAGACAGCATATCCCCAGGCCCCAAACGGCCTTTGGCGACCACGTTTTCAGGCTTATAACCGTAAACGCCAACCTCGGAGGCAACCGTAATGATGTCGTCGTCAGTGAGCACCCAGCGGGATGGTCTGAGGCCATTGCGGTCGAGGCCACAGACGGCATAGCGGCCATCGGTGATTACCAGGCCAGCGGGACCGTCCCAGGGCTCCATCATCAGGGAATGGTATTCAAAAAAGGCGCGCACATCGGGATCCATATCCTGAACATTGTGCCAGGCGGGAGGAATCAGCATGCGTACTGCCCGGTGCAGAGGCACGCCACCGATCACCAACAGTTCGAGCATGTTATCGAGGCTGGATGAGTCTGAACCGGTGCGATTGACCAGCGGCGCCAGCTCTTCCAGCTGGGGCAGCAGGGGCGTTTTGAGTTTCGGCATCCGCGCCACAGACCAGTTGCGGTTGCCGAGAATGGTGTTGATTTCGCCGTTGTGAGCGAGCATGCGGAAGGGTTGTGCCAGCGGCCACTGGGGCAATGTGTTGGTGGAGAAGCGCTGGTGAAACACACAGATTGCTGTCTCCATGCGGGGATCAGACAAATCCGGATAAAAGCTTGTCAGGTCAGCGGGCATCATCAACCCTTTATAGCTGAGCACGGAGCTGGAAAAGCTGGCGATGTAAAAGTCACTGTCCTGGGCAAGGCGCTTTTCTATTTTGCGGCGGGCGACAAACAACAGAGCATCAAAGGTTTCACCTTTGTCGCCGGGAGCAATAAAAACCTGCTCAAAGGCTGGCAGCGACGCCAAAGCAATTTCACCAAGAACACTGTTATCTGTGGGAACCAGGCGCCAGCCCAGCACATCCAGACCCAGAGCGGCAATTTCCTCATCGACAATCTGCTTTTGACGGCTTTTGTTCTCGCCATCAAGGCTGAGCATCATGGCGCCAACGGCGTAGTTGTCGGGTAGAGTGCGAGCAAACTCTTCCTTGGCTATGGCTCTCAGGAAAGAATCCGGCTTTTGAATCAGCAGGCCGCAACCGTCACCGGTCTTACCGTCTGCAGCGATACCTCCGCGGTGAGTCATGCAGGTAAGTGACTCAATACCGGTCAACAACAAACCGTGACTCGCTTTGCCGTGCAAATGGGCTACGAGGCCAAAGCCGCAGTTATCGCGAAACTCATCAAGCTGATACAAGCCTTTTGACATAGATTAAGTTCCATAAAATCAAGGAGTTATAAATCTTGCCCCGCCATCAGCCTATCTTCGCAGGGCAAAAGGAGTGACATTTTACACATCGAACCCTGTGGCGACAAACTCCATTATTGGTAACACTAAACCGAATATTGCGCCCGTTGCCTGCATTTTCGCACCTAAATCGAGCATTTCCAGAAATAACATGCACCAAAAGCGAACTAACGCACTAAAATCGGGCGAAATCAAGCCAAAAACAGGCAAGCGGCGCTCACACGCCCCCCCGCTACGCCCCGTTACCGCGCAGGGGCATGAAAACCAGAAAATACAACATCCAGGTTTGAGCATGTCCTAATTTGATATTGTCTGCCATGAAGAATCTTCAGACATCGCCAGCAGGACTGGCGCCGCGATAAAACACAATCAAGCTGAAAGGAGACAATTACAGAGGAAAGGCAAAAGTCAGGCCTACGCCAGAGCAATCTTGCCCCTTGTTGCTATGGGCAGAATGCATCCAGGGTTTCCTGCAACTGGGCGCCCGCGTAATCCCCAGTAACCACCGCATCGCCCAGGGCGCGCAGCAATACCAGGCGAACAACGCCGTCTGCGACTTTTTTATCCAGGGACATGGCCGCCAGAAAAGCCTTGGAATTCATGACGGCGGGCACTGTTGTCGGCAACCCCAGAGACAGCAGCAAGTGGCGCAAATCTTCCACCTCGCTTGCAGAAATCCAGCCGAGGCGGCTGGATAGATCTGCGGCCATCAACATGCCCACGGCAACGGCTTCGCCGTGCAGCAAGCCGCAGTATTGCTCTGTAGTTTCAATGGCATGGCCGAAGGTGTGACCCAAATTGAGAATGGCGCGAATATTGGACTCCCGCTCATCCCGTGCGACCACATCCGCCTTGTTGCGACAGGAGCGTTCGACCATCGCCATCAACACCCGCTCATCGCGACCATTGATGTCAGACACATGCTCTTTTAACCAGACATAAAAGCCCGGGTCGGCAATCAAGCCGTATTTGACAACCTCGGCAACCCCTGCCCGGTACTCACGATCCGGCAGTGTTTTGAGGGTGCCCATGTCGGCAATCACCGCCACTGGCTGATAGAAAGCGCCGATCATGTTTTTTCCCAGAGGATGATTGACCCCAGTTTTGCCACCCACCGACGAGTCCACCTGGGACAGCAAGGTGGTTGGCACCTGAACAAAATTAACACCCCGCTGATAGGTGGCTGCGGCAAAGCCGGTCATATCACCGATAACGCCGCCGCCAAGGGCAACCAGGGTGGTACTGCGGCTGTGGCGGTTTTTGAGCAGATGATCATAGATGAGCTTAAGTGTGTCGAGATTTTTGTGGATTTCACCGTCAGGCAAAATCAGGCTATCCAGTTTTGTCAGAGACAGCCCTGACGACAGGCTGTTTTGTAGTCTGTCGAGATAAAGAGGGGCTATGGTTTCATTGGTCACCACCAGCACCTCTCTGCCCTGAATATGCCGGCAAAGCAGCGCTCCGTCATCTACAAGGCCACTGCCAATATAAATAGGATAACTGCGCTCGCCGAGAGCAACATGCAATTTTTTCATCGATGGTCGGGTTCTAAGGTTAGGTTGAAGGGAACTTTAACACATTGCTGCCACGGGGTGACTGCCCAAAAAGCCATCGCCAAAGCTCGGCCTCAACGATGAAGTATATCCTGTGGGAGCCGGGCGACCCGGCGATTTCTGGTTACCACGCTCCTGCGTGGTAACCCTGTGTATTGTGGCGCCATGCATTTCCACGCGGAGCGTTGGAGCGAGATACAAACGGTGGCAAGGCTTAGCTGCGGGCTTGCCCGGCGAAGGTGCTTTGCCATGCCAACATCGCGAGCAGGGCTCGCTCCTACAGAAACACCCTATCCCCTCTGGGAGCCAGCATCCTAAATGTCGGCCAAGGCGCGGGTTTATTTTTCGAGGGTTGCCAGTACTCTACACAATTGTTCTGTCGCTTGCCTGGAATTGCGGCTGCCAACATTAAAGACCAAATCCGCAACCTCCCGATAAAGGGGATCCCGCGCCCGCTTGAGCTCGGTAATCACCCTGAGTCGATCCGGCACCTGCAACAGGGGGCGTTTTTTGTCTTTAAGGGTGCGATTGTAAAGCTGTTCGGCGGAGGCATCGAGATAAACCACGACACCGGAGGATTTCAGCAACTGGCGATTGGCTTCCCTCAAGACAATGCCGCCGCCAGTGGAAACCAGCATGTTTTGCCTGTGGCAATATTCGGTCAGCAGATCCGATTCACGACGCCGAAAGCCATCTTCGCCTTCAACATCAAAAATCCACGGAATAGAAGCGCCCGCGCGGCGCTCTATTTCGTCATCGAGGTCAACAAAGGTTTTTTTAAGCTTTTTGGCAACCAGTTTGCCAATGGTGGTCTTGCCGACCCCCATGGGGCCGACAAGGTAGAGATTTTGATCCGGCTTCATCTGTCGAGGAGCTGATCATCAACAATTTTGGGTGTGATAAAGATAAGAATTTCTCTTTTCTCAGAGGTTTTCAGATCGTTCTTGAAGATGCGCCCCAGATAGGGGAGATCACCCAAGAAGGGAACTTTTTCTTCCTGAGTGAGATCCGTGTACTGGAAAATACCACCGAGCACCAGGGTCTGACCGTCACCCACCAGCGCCTTGGTCTGAATATCGGTGATATCCAGCGCCGGAACGCCATTATAGGTGACATTGGCAATATTGTCCTGGGAGATAAAGAGATCGAGAATAACCCGGTTATCAGGGGTAATCTGGGGCGTTACTTCCAGCTTGAGCACGGCCTCTTTAAACTTGACCGACGTCGCGCCGCTGGAGGTTGCTTCCTGATAGGCCACTTCCTGACCGGATCGAATAACCGCTTTCTGTTTGTCGCCAGTCAGCACCTTGGGCTGGGAGGCAATCTCGGCATAGCCGTCGCTTTCGAGGGCGCTGAGTTCGAGATCGAGAAAGAGGTTTTCCGTTAGCAGCTCAAAAGTGACCTTGCCGGCGGGGTTGGCAACGCCCAGGTCGACGTTGAGACCGTCAAAGATATCCACATTGCTGGCCTCAGGCTCATCATCAACACTGGCAGTTGGAATGGTACCGCCGTCTTCGTTGACGGAAATGGGATCACCACTGGGGAAAGAGTGGAACGGGTTGAAGGGACTGGAAAGACCCTCAATCCCGCCGGTGGTGCCAAGAGCCACATCGCCGCCAAGATCAACAGCACCCTGGGCGCCCCAACGAACGCCGAGTTCCTTGCGGAAATCCGTTGTCGCCACCACGATGCGCGCCGAAATTTCTACCTGGCGCACGGGAATATCTATCTTGTCTACCAGACGCTTGAATTCGTTAATCTTGTCTTCGGTGTCATTGAGAATAATGGTGTTGGTGCGCGTATCGACAATAGCGGAGCCGCGCTCGGACAGAATCGATTTGGTGGCTGTGCGATCGTCGCTACCGGAACCCTGATCCTCTTCATCAACATCGAAAAGTTCAAACAGCTCTTTGGCGTCGGCGTATTTAACGCGAATAAATTCCGTGACCAGAGGCGCGAGTTCCTGCAACTGTTTGCTGGCTTCAACCTGAAGGCGCTCGCGCTCGGCAATTTCCGCCGCCGGCGCTACCAGCAGCACGTTGCCTTCAAGGCGTTTGTCCAGACCCTTGGCCTTGAGAACGATATCCAGCGCCTGATCCCAGGGCACGTTGTCGAGTCTTAGAGTGATTTTGCCCGTCACCGTATCGCTGGCCACCAGGTTGAGGTCGGTAAAATCAGCGATCAACTGAAGTACCGAACGCACTTCTATATCCTGAAAATTGAGGGACAGTTTTTGGCCGACAAAGGCAAATTTTGATTTTTTCTCTTCCAGTTCTTCTTCTGTCAAAGGTTTGACGCTGACCACGTACTGGCCATCGGCCTGATACGCCAGGTAGTCATACTCGCCGATAGCGTCGATGGTGACTTTGGTGGTGGACCCTTCTCTGCTGGTATCCACAGAGCGCACTGGGGTGGCAAAGTCGATGACATCGAGACGGCGATCCAGCTGGGATGGCAACGAGGTGTTAAAGAAACTGACGACAATTTTGCCGCCCTGCTGCTGCACATCAACACTGATGTTGGGTTCTGAGAGCTGTAGCTTTATCAGACCCTCACCAACTTCTCCCCGAGAGAAATCCACATCGGTAATTGCACGCTCGCCCTGTTGCGCCACTGGCGCGACGAACTCGCTCTCCACCGCTGTATCTGTTAAGGATGGCGACGACTGCACAACCTCGCCGCCGATACCGGCAATTTTGAGGTTGAGGCTGTTTCCTGCAATTTCAGAGCTAAACGCCGTCAATTTGTTCAAATTGACAATCACCCTGGTCTTGCCTTCCGAGGACAGCACCACCGCACTCTGGGCATTTTCAAATGACAGAGGATGTTTTTTGGTTTTCAGCGCACTCTCCACCCCTGGAAAATCGAGGACAATCCGCGCCGGCGTATCCAGCGTATAAGAGGCTGGCTCAGGGGGCGTCTCAGAAAAATCCAACTGAATTTCAAACTCGTTGCCAGGCAACGCGGTGAAATCTATGTCATCAAGGGTTATCTGCTGACCAAAAACCGTCGAACTCATGCTTGCGCCAAGGAAAGCAAGAGCTGCCAGCTTTTTTCTTAAATTTATAAACCCTTTCATACTGGTATCCCCAACGTTACTCACGCTTAATTCTCCTTGAGCGCCAATGTTCTTGGTCTTTCGACCCAACCGTTTTTGCCATCCGGCACAATTTCGACGACGTTAATCTGCGACCTGGTCAGCGAGACAATTTTGCCGTGGTTTTTACCCAGGTAGTTGCCAAGGGTTACGCGGTGAATACCACCGCGCCCATCATCAACCAGGCCCCAGATGACGCCGTCGCGCTCAAGAATTCCCACCATGGACAAGGACGCGAAGCCAATGCCCTCAAGAAATTCCTTGGGTCTATTTTCATCAGGTGCCACAGTGACCTTGCCATAATCATCATCGCCGGCGGCGGCGACCTGTGGCGGCTCAAAGGGACTGCGCAACGCCGTCGCCGAGTATTTATAGGCTTTATAGGGCTTGAAGGTGGGTATGGGTTCAATTTCGCCGGAGGGCTTGGCCAAGGTTTCTTCAATATAGGCATTTAATTCGTCATGGCGGGAGCCGCTACAGCCGACCAGCAGCAACGCCATCCCCAGCAACGCCATTTTGGTGGTTGCATTCATCGTTATTCCCCCTCGCCTTTGTAGCGATAGGTCTTAGCCATAACTTCAAACTGCAGGAGTCGAGAGCCTTCGGGGACAGAAATACTGTAGTCGTGCAGCGTGACAATCCTGGGCAACCCGGCTATGCCGCTGACAAAGGAGCCAAAATCATGGTAGCCGCCCAGGGCAACAATTTTGATGGGTAATTCCACATAAAATTCTGCGGCGAGTTCGGGCTGCAGGGTAATGCTTTGAATCTCAAGACTGCTGCCATAGCCGATCTCGGTAATATCTTCAAGCATTCCGGGCACTTCAGAATCGGTTGGCAGCTGAGCCAGAAGGGCGCCAAAGGACTCTTCAATTTCCACCATCTGCTGCCGATAGGCACCCAGGTTGGCAGCTTCAAACGCTTTTTCCTCAAAAACCCCTTTAAGGCGGGTCTCTTCAAGAACCAGCTTTTCGTGCTGGAGATTGAGATCGCTAATATGAAAGTAGTAGGCAAACACCAAAATAAGAATAAAGCCAATGGCGAGAAGAATAATCCTGAAGGGCTGAGGCCAGACGCCGATGGAATTAAAATCCAGATCAGAGACACTGGTTTCCTTGAGTTGTTTTATAAAATCCATCGTTATTGGGCTCCCTTATCGCCGGCAATTGCGCCAACGCCCTGGCTGCCTGCCTCGACCACCTCTGGCTCCATGATTTTCACCCGCATATCAAAGGTGTTGCCCTGCTCGCCCAGCTGCTCGTCAGCCAGCACCTTGGTGAGATTGGGCTCGGTGAACTTGTAGGATTGGTCGAGGTTTCTCATCAAGGCCGAAACCCTGTTATTGGATTCCGCATAACCGCTAAGGGCAATGTCGTTTGCCACTCGATTGAGGCTGGCAAGAAACACGCCCTCGGGAATCGCCATTGCCATCTCGTCAAAAATGCGCACAATCTCCGGCCGGTTGGCCTGAAGCGCCTGAATCACCGTCATGCGCTCGAGCAGTTGCTGGCGGCGCTCCTTGAGTTCGGCAATTTCTTTGACGCTTTTTTCAAGCTTGGCAATGTGCTCTTCCAACAGCTGGTTTCTGGACTGCTGGTTTTCTATATTGGCGGTGGCAATTCGATCCCAGATAGCAACAACAGCGAGGGCGACAATGAGGACAAGGCCGGCAAGCTTGAAAAATTCGATCTTTTTCTGCTGGCGATACTCCTCCCGCCAGGGGAGCAGATTGATTGTTGCGATCATCAGTCAAAACTCCTCAGCGCCAAGCCAACGGCAATCATCATCGCCGGGGCATCATTTGCCAGCGCCTGCGCATTGACCTTACTTGAAATCGCCATATTAACGAACGGGTTCGCCACCTTGGTGGGAATACCGAGTTTTTCCTCCACGTCTTCGCCAAGACCATCCATTGCCGCAACGCCGCCGGCAAGAATCAGTTGATCGACAAAATTGTACTGGCTGGAAGAAAAGAAAAACTGCAGGGATCTGGATACCTGTTGAATCAGGGCATCTTTGAAGGGTTCGAGAATTTCGCTCTCATAGTCTTCCGGAAGGCCGCCCTGTTTTTTCGCCAGACCGGCTTCTTCATTGGACAGACCGTAGCGGCGCTGAATTTCTTCGGTGACCTGGCGGCCGCCAAAAAGTTGCTCCCGAGTGTAGACGGTTCTGCCGTCAACCAGCACGCTCAACGTGAGCATGGTGGCGCCGACATCGGCAATGGCTACCACCTGATCCTCGAGGGTATCCATCTGATCCGACAACAATTTAAAGGCTCTCTCGAGGGCGAAAACCTCGACATCCACAATCTTGGCCTTCAAGCCGGCATCTTCAATCACCTGCTGGCGGCTTTCGACGTTTTCCTGGCGACAGGCGGCCAGCAAAACGTCCACGTGTCCGGGTGTTGACTCAGAGGCGCCTATAACCTGAAAATCCAGCGCCACCTCTTCAAGGGGATAGGGAATATACTGGTCGGCCTCAAGGGCAATCTGGTTTTCCATGGCCTGATCATTGAGATCTTCGGGCATTTCAATGATTTTCGTGATCACCGCCGCCCCGGCAACAGCGCAGGCAACATCGGTTAATTTGGATTTAGACTGGGCAACCACCTTACGAATAGTTTCAGCAACCGCCTCCATATCGCTGATATTTTTCTCAACCACCGCATTGGGCGGTAAGGGGCGCACCATATAGCTCTCGACGCGCAATTTACCACCGGACTTGCTCAATTCAATGAGCTTTACCGTGGAAGACGTAATATCAAGCCCAAGGACAGCCTTGGGCTTTGCATTGAGAAAGCTCAATATCCCCATTTTTGTTTTTCGTCTCCCTTCCTTACAAAGCGCTATTAAGAAGTTACTTTAACTAATTATTCGAACATTGCAACTAATGTATTACTCACTTCGATGCCCGTATAATAGCCCAGCAATGGGTCATCGGTGAACCAATGAAATCATATTTCCGTAAAATTAGTAAGGTATTGCTATTACTTACGAGCTTTTTTGCCGGTTCTGTGCTCTTGCTCACAGCCGGAACCTACCTCTATCTCAGCCCGAAACTGCCTTCCGCCGAGAAGCTGCGCACCGTTAAACTGCAAACACCCTTGCAAATTTTCAGCCATGACCGCCGCCTGATTGCCGAATTTGGCGAAAAACGCCGCAATCCTGTCACTTTTGATGAAATCCCCCAGGACTTTATCAACGCCATTCTGGCTGCAGAAGATGACCGGTTTTATGAACATGGCGGCGTCGACATTCAGGGCTTGCTGAGGGCGGCGAGCGAGCTGGTCATCAGCGGCCATATCCAGTCTGGCGGCAGTACGATCACCATGCAGGTGGCTCGCAACTTTTTTCTCAGCACAGAACAGAGTTTTATCCGCAAATTTAATGAAATTCTCCTGGCTTTGCGCATTGAAGACGAACTCACCAAGGATGAAATCCTCACCCTGTATATCAACAAAATCTATCTCGGCAATAGAGCCTACGGCGTGGAGGCTGCCGCCAACGTCTATTACGGCACCTCCATCGACAAACTGACCCTGGATCAGCTGGCCATGATCGCCGGCCTGCCGAAAGCGCCGTCGGCCTACAACCCACTGGCCAACCCCCAGCGGGCAACCACCAGGCGCAACTGGATTCTCAATAGAATGTACAAGCTCAGGCTGATTACCAAGGATCAGCTTGACCAGGCCGTCAACACGGTGGATACCGCCAGCTACCACAACCCGGTGTCTGAACTGGAAGCGCCCTATATTGCCGAGATGGCGCGCCAGAAAGTGATCGACAGCTGGGGACTGGATGCTTACACCGAGGGCTACATAGTCACCACCACGGTGGACAGCGTCCTTCAAACCAGCGCCACCCAGGCCGTCAGATCCGGGCTCGATGACTACGACTGGCGTCACGGCTACCGGGGTGCAGAAAAAAATATTGCCGCGCCCGACGCCTGGCGCACCACATTGAGGGCAACCCATACCATCAACAAGCGCCAGCCGGCAATTGTTACCGCCGTATCAAAAGACCAGGCGCAACTACTGCTCGCCAACGGGGAAACAGCCCAGCTCGACCTCAGTCAAAATGCCAATATTCGCAAATACATCAGCGAAGACAGCCGCACCGCGACGATCAAGGACTTTACCGAAATTCTGCACACAGGGGATTTGATCCGCATTATTCGCAACCCTGAAGGTTACTGGCAGCTGACCCAGATACCCAAAGCCCAGGCGGCTCTTGTCTCCCTGGATCCGGAAAACGGCGCCATCAGAGCCCTCGTCGGCGGCTACGACTTTTATTCCAGCCATTTTAACCGCGCCGACCAGGCCATTCGCCAGCCCGGCTCCAACTTCAAACCCTTTATCTATACCCGCGCACTGGAAAAGGGCATGTCTGCCGCCACCCTGATCAACGATGCCCCCGTGGTTTTCCGCGACGCCAATCTGGAAAAAGTCTGGCGTCCCGAGAACGACAGCGGCAAGTTTTACGGGCCGACGCCGCTGCGCAAGGCTCTTTACCTGTCCCGCAACCTGGTATCCATTCGCATACTCCGCCAAATTGGCATCAACTACGCCATTGCGGGAATGTCCAGATTTGGTTTTGACGAAAAAAACCTGCCTAAAAACCTGTCGCTGGCTCTGGGCACTCAGGGCACGACACCCCTGGCCATTGCCCAGGGTTACACGGCGTTTGCCAATGGCGGCTATAAAGTGAACGCCCACCTCATAGAAAGGGTTGAAACCATCAATGGTGAGGTTATCTATGAGGCCAACCCTGCTACCGTGTGTCGAGACTGCGATGACGCGCCGCAACAACCGCAACAGGCCGAGGCCAGTTTTGAAGAAGCCGACTCCCTGCAACAACTATTTGCCGAGCACAACCCCGATGACGGGACAACGGTAAGCCCTGCCGCCGCCAATAGCGGCACCGGCACCGACACCGCCAAACCCATCAACAAGGCGGAACGCATTATCGACGCCCGCATCGCTTTTGTGATGGACTCCATTCTTCGCGACGTCATCAAAAAAGGTACCGGCAGAAAAGCCCTGGTTCTCAAGCGTGGCGATATCGGCGGCAAAACAGGCACTACCAACGGCCCTCGGGACGCCTGGTTTTCCGGCTACAGCCCCCACCTGGTGACCACGGTTTGGGTGGGTTTTGACGAAAATCTGCTGCTAGGACGCAACGAATATGGCGGCTCGGCGGCACTGCCCATCTGGATTGACTACATGGGCAAGGCCTTGAAAGACAAGGAAGAAATACATCGTCCCCAGCCGCCGGGACTGATAACCGTCAGGATCAATCCCGAAACTGGCGCCCGCGTCCGCCCGGGAGACCCTTCGGGAGTTTACGAATACTTCCTTAACGACCAGAAAACGCCAAAGGTTATCCGCGAACAGACGCCAGTCCATGAAGGCAGTACGCCGCTGCCGGAAGAGTTATTCTGAAATACAGGGTCAGTTGTCAACGCCGAGCTGCAAGCCGCCCGGGCTGAATGGAAAGAACCCGCATCCTTAGGGCGTGACGGCCAAGAACAGTAACTGAAACCTTACTAACGCGACCTTTGGCATAAATACCCCTGGTTTCAGGCCGTGCTTGAACCTTCTACTTCAGTAGTGCGTTTCCATTCATGAGCCTGATTGGCGGCGCAGCAGATCGCGCACCATATAGAGCGCAGCGATGGATCGCCCTTCGGTAAAGTCACCCCTGGCCACCAGACTATCCAGATCCGACATGGACCAGGGCACAACCTCGATGGGTTCAGGCTCATCACCGGGAAGCCGTTTTTCATAGAGATTTTGCGCCAGAATAACGTCGATATCGTGGGACATATAACTGGGAGTCAGGGTCATGGATTTGACAAACTCAAGGTGGTGAGCACCGTAGCCCACCTCTTCCATCAACTCCCGATTGGCTGCCACCAATCTGTCTTCCCCGACTTCACAGGCACCCTTGGGCAGCCCCAACTGGTAACCCTCGACACCAGCGCCGTATTCCCGCACCAGCAGCACCGTATCCTCATCGAGCATAGGCACAATCATCACCGCGCCGTGAAGGGGGTGGCAGAGCCGTTCATAAATACGCTCCACACCATTACTGAAACGCAACAGTAATTCCTCGGCGCGAAAAAGCCGGGTTTTGGCGACTTCCCTGCGCTTCAATATTTGTGGTTCAACAGGCATACTGGCCAACCCTAGAAAAATATTGGCTTATAGTAGCAGACATGATCGACTGGCGCGCCATTGATACCGTCCTTCTCGACATGGACGGCACCCTGTTGGACTTGCACTTCGACAACTATTTCTGGATCACCTACCTGCCCCGCCGCTACGCGGAACATCACGGGCTGTGTCCTGACAAAGCCAGTGCGGATTTACACAGGATTTTCCACGAAAAGCGCGGCACCCTCGACTGGTACTGCCTGGATTACTGGTCGCGGCAACTCGGCGTCGACATTCGCGCCCTCAAGGAGGAAATTCAACACCTTATTCAGGAGCGCCCCCACGCCATCCACTTTCTACAACAGCTCAAAGAGGCGGGTAAAAAACGCTATCTGATCACCAACGCCCACCGCAAAAGTCTGGAGCTCAAGCTGTCATTGACGGGAATAGGCGGGGAGCTTGACGCTCTCATCTCATCCCACGACTTTGGCCACCCCAAAGAATCTGCGCAATTTTGGCAAAAATTGCGCGAAATGACGGGGTTCGACCCCGCCCGCACGCTGTTTATCGACGACTCGCTGAGCGTACTCAAGGCTGCAGAAACCTTTGGCATCGCCTACCTCTGCGCCATCAGACAACCGGACAGCCGCGCCAATGCTCTGGATACGGAGCACTTTACCGCCATTCACCATTTTGATGAAATTTTTCCTCTTTCCGACACCGCAAACGGCGACAACCATGGATAAAGTGCGCATCGACAAATGGCTGTGGGCCGCCCGTTTCTTCAAGACCCGCAGCCTGGCGAAAGCGGCCATAGAGGGCGGTAAAATCAAAGTCAACAACCAGCGCCCCAAACCCAGCAGAGAACTCAGCCTCGGCGATATTCTCAACATCCGCCAGGGCTGGGATGAAAAAATCGTCGCTGTAGTCGCCCTCTCCGACCAGCGTCGAGGTGCGCCGGAAGCCGCAGCACTTTACCGCGAAACCGAGGAAAGCCTGCAAACGCGCCAGCGAGAGGCAGAACAGCGCAAACTGAACCAAGACAGGGATCACCCAGGGCAGAGACCGACCAAAAAACAGCGGCGCCACATACACCGATTTAAAGAGATGGATCTCTATGGCGATTAAACAGCGGCATTACAGCCACTTTCTGATCACTGTTATTTTTTTATGCCTGAGCACCGCCATCAGCGCCGACAGCATCTATAAATGGCAGGATGAAAACGGCAAATGGCATTTTTCCGACAAGGCTCCCGACAACCCCGCCGCCGCTGTAGAGGAAGCACCACTGAATTCTATCAACAGTACCGCCACAGCAAAAACCAATGCAGAACTGAAGGAAGTTTTTACTGAAGAGTCGAAAGAAGAAATAGAACACCGCCAACAAAAACAGGCCGCCGAAGACAAACGACAGGCACAGCTTGAGCGCTGGTGCCAGCAACAGCGGCGGCGACTCAGCACCATGGAAGGGCGCGTGGTTTTTCTCGACAGCAACGGCAAAGTGATGGCGGTCAGCGAACAAGAACGCATCGCCCGCGCCGCTGCCCTGAAAAACAAAATAGCCAAAACATGCCGTTAGAAAAGCACGCAGCCCTTGGGGCTTCGTGAGCAGAACTGGCTGGGGAGACGCTGTCCGCCTGAATCCGGTGTCCTTCTGATTTGACCAATTACCGCCTGCAGGACAGGTTCCTGCAAAAACACGCACCTTTGCCACAGCCAATGTCATTCGCCGAACGCCACTGGACAAATTGCCATCACTTGCATAGAGTCTGCGGCCTTCTCCAGCACGACAACGGCAGCCATGGCAGCAACGGATCAACTACAACGTTTTATTTTTGACGGTACCGACGTCCGCGGTGAGATCATTCGCCTCGAAAAAAGCTATCAGCAAGTCCTTGAAAACGGCAATTACCCGCCAATCATTGCCCAATTGATGGGTGAGATGCTGGCGGCAACCGGGTTGCTGAGCGCCACCATGAAATTTGACGGTATCTTCACTCTGCAGGCGCGAGGACAGGGCGACCTTACCCTGATCATGTCAGACTGTACCCGCCAACACCTTTTGAGGGGTATCGCCAGACTCCAGCCGGGCGCCAATCCCGTCTCCCGTCATATCGGCGAACTTCTCGGTTCCGGCCATCTCGCCATTACCGTCGATCCCGCCCAGGGCGAACGCTATCAGGGCATTGTCCCTCTCGAAGGCGCCAGCCTTGCCCAGTGCCTACAGGACTATTTTCAACAGTCGGAGCAACTGCCCACTGCCCTTTGGCTGTTTGCCGATGGTGCCAGCGCGGGCGGGCTTTTATTGCAGGCGCTGCCCACCCAGTTACAAACACTGGAAGAAAGGGATCAGTACTGGCGTCATCTGAGTATACTCGCCGACACCCTGAGCGCGGCGGAATTTCTCGGCACCGATATCAACACCCTGTTATTGCGACTTTTTCACGAAGAAGACCTGCGCCTGTTTGAACCCTCTGCCATGGAGTTTGGCTGCAGCTGCTCCCAGGCGAGAACAGCGCGAATGCTCAGCAGCCTGGGGGAGGCGGAAGTTCAGGCCATCATTGCCGAACTGGGCACGGTGGAAGTCAAATGCGAGTTCTGCAACCAGGAATATCGCTTTGACCCAAGCCAGGTTGAGGAAATTTTCAATAACGATTTCAAGACCTTGCATTGAAAGCGCTGGTATTGTTTCGCGTCCCGGCCAATTTCTGGCATAATTGCAACCCTTTTTCCCCAGAGTGATAACCGTTCTCTCATTTTGAATACTCACAGGACCTAAAACGATGACGCAAATCGACGATTCTGCGGTAACCCTATACACCGACCTGAGTCCAGCCGCACTGATTGAGCAGGCCATTCTCCGCGGCGAAGGCACACTGACTGATACCGGCGCCCTCCTCGCCACCACCGGGCACAGAACCGGACGCTCACCCGCCGACCGATTTGTGGTTGATGAACCCAGCACCACCGACGCCATCGCCTGGGGCGCAGTGAACCGCCCCTTTCCCCAGGATAAATTTGATGCCCTCTGGGACAGAGTCCACGAGTATCTTTCAGGAACTGACCGCTTTGTCTCCCACCTTCATGTCGGCCAGGATGCGGAGCACTACATCCCCGTCAAAGTGACCACAGAAACCGCTTGGCACAATCTTTTCGGTCGCAATATGTTTATCCGCCCGGAGAAATACAACCCCTCCGCCAAGGAGCAGTGGAAAATTCTTCACGCCGCCAACTTTGCCTGCAATCCCGAGCGCGACGGCACCAACAGCGAAGGCGCTGTCATCATCAACTTTGCCAGCCGCAAAGTGTTGCTGGCGGGCATGCGCTACGCTGGTGAGATGAAGAAAGCGATGTTTTCCGTGCAGAACTTTCTCCTCCCTGAAAAAGATGTCATGCCCATGCACTGCGCGGCAAATGTCGGCAAGGATGGCGATGTCGCGCTGTTTTTCGGCCTTTCCGGTACCGGCAAAACTACCCTGTCCGCCGACCCGGATCGTTTCCTAATCGGCGACGACGAGCACGGCTGGGCGAAAGGCGCTGTCTTCAACCTCGAAGGCGGCTGCTATGCCAAGACCATCAATCTGAGCAAAAAGAATGAGCCGGTTATCTGGGATGCCATTCGCTTCGGCGCCATTGTCGAAAACGTTGTCGTCAACGAAGCCCGCACCGCCGACTACGACGACACCTCCCTGACCGAAAACGGCCGCTGCAGCTACCCTCTCGAGCATGTGGAAGTTCGCTGCCTGGAAAACCGTGCCGGCGAACCTCGCCACATTCTTTTCCTCACCTGCGACGTAACCGGCGTTCTGCCACCGGTGTCCATTCTCAGCAAAGAAGCTGCCGCCTACCATTTTCTCAGCGGTTACACCGCCCGCGTCGGCTCCACGGAGCTGGGTGGCGAAGCCGGTATTACCCCCACCTTTTCCACCTGCTTCGGCGCCCCCTTTATGCCCAGAGCCGCTGGTGTTTATGCGGAACTGCTCATGAAGCGTATCGAAGATTTTGGCAGCCGCGTCTACCTGGTCAACACCGGCTGGACTGGCGGCTCCGGCGAAAAAGGCAGCCGCTTCCCTATTCCCGTGACTCGCGGCGTGGTTACCGCCATCACCAGCGGCGCCCTGGAGAATGCCGAGACTGAACATTTGGCTATCCTCAACCTGTCGTACCCCAAAGCCGTTCCCGGTGTCGACAGCAAATACCTCAACCCTCGCGCCGCATGGGCAGACACCGACGCCTATGACGCCCAGGCACGCAAACTGGCGGAGCTTTTCGTCAAGAATTTTGACAAATTCGATGTCGCCCAAAAAGTGATTGCCGCAGGCCCTCAGCTCTCCTGAGACTGTCGTGCCAGTTGCGTTCAGCGCAATAAAAAAGGGTGCCAATTTGGCACCCTTTTTTATTGCGGGGCGCGAAGGATATTACTTTACCGCTTCCGTCAAACCCCGGCGAAAACAGTCATTGCTGCCGCGGGTATCCTGAAGTATTTGCAGCAGCTCGCCAAGCTCCAGCCAAACCTGAGGGGAGGACTGCAACTTCAGCGCCGCTTCAAAATATTCCTTCGCCTTACCCCATAGCTGATTGCGCACACAGAGCCTGCCAAGAGTTTGCAGCAGCGCGGGGTTGTCGGCATGATCCCTAAGCCAGGCCTCGGCAACGGATAACTGCACCCTGGGGTCACTGCCCTGCAAATGACCGTAAAGCGCCACCAGATGGTTATCCCAGTGCTTGTTAATAAAGCGGCGTAACTTGGTTTCCGCTTTCTCCTCGAGACCCAGCTTTTTTAATTGCTCCACATAGGCGGCAACCAACTGATTATTTTTTTGCAGCTTGCCAGGCAGGCGATCCCAGAGATGATCCAGCTCCGACTGCTGCTCCACCAGGGACTTGTGGACAGATTTAACACCATCAAAGGCGGCAATGACCTGCAGATACACTTCTATTTCGAGGGCGTTAAACTCAGCGGAAGACACCGCCTTGTGCTTCTTGAGATCGCCGAGCATGATTTCGAGATTGCGCCAGTCGCGAAGGCCTTTTCTGGTGGTGGCGAGAAGGCGCAGCACCGTGGGATGACTGGGATATTTGCGGTGAAGCCCTTCTATCAGGGGCAGGGCTTTGTGAAAATCATTGTCCTGCAACAACATTCTGACCTTCAACAAACCGAGGGTCAGAGGGTCTGAAGCCGCGCTCTGCTGGGCTTCCTGGAGCAGAGCTTCAACTTCGGCCATATCGCCGAGATTAAAACTCGCTGCCGCCGCCCCCAGATAGTTCAGCGCCGGCATCTCGGAGCGGGCAATACCGCGCTTGAGATTGGTAACGGCTCTGGGCCAGTTGCCCTCGAGATAATCCAGCATTCCCTGAACCGTCTGGTTGCGCACTTTCAGCTGTTTTCTGTTTGCCCGCCGCCGCCACCAGCTGCGGGGATACACCATCAGCTGCCACAGTTTCCACGCCAGGAAGACGGCAACCAGAATCATCACAAGAACAACCAGCGCCCCCCACAAACTGGTTTCAAGGACATAGTTGCCCGCCGACAGCAGCAAATAACCGCGCTGGTCTGCCAGAAACTGATAGATAACCGCCCCGGACAACAGGGCGCCAGCAAGGATAATCAGCAGCTTTCTCACTGCGCCACTCCTGTGTCAGCGTCAAAGGTTTCACCGGGGGGGCTATCGGCACTGGTTTTGTCTTGCTCCGGGTCGGAATAACGGTTGTGCCAGATGCGAACATAATCCTGCAATGCATGAATAGAGGCACTGGCCTCGGGTACAGGCTGACTAATCGCCTCCTCCGCCAGGGTTCGCAGCTCGTCAGCAAAGACAGCAGCGGAAGCATCGCCGTATAAACGCTGCTCCACATAACCCCGAGCGCGACCAAGACTGGCGCTATAAATTTTTTGCTCCTCCCGCATAAGCGCCAGCTGCGCCTGTTCCAGCGCCATCCGTAAATTGAGATGAAGAAGCTGCTGCTCAGAGGGCAGCAACACGGGCTCCAGGGGCACATCCACCCGCTCGACCCGGACAATGCCCGACATTTTGACCAGGGCGGATTTGGCATTTTCCATCAGCTTTACATACCAGGGCTGGGCATCCAGGGCGGCACTGTTGTCGGCGACAACAGTCGGCTCCCGCAACGGCGCCCTTAAGGTGGGAATGGCGGCGATCAGGGCGTCCAGGCGCAGGTAAATACCTTCGCGATCCACCACGCCCGCCAGTTTTACTCTGGTAATATCGGCGGCCAGCGCCTTGCGCACGACAAAGAGATCAGGGTCATCGATCTCTTTGAGAATGTCGTCGGCAGTGACCATCAGTGACAGCGCATTCGCCGTCTGGCGTTCGGTGAGAATGCGCTGGTTGGCGAGCCGCAACAGGTATTCCGCCTCCGCCAGCAACCAGTCTTCCCTGGTGGTTGTCGACAGCGCTTGCAGACGCTCCTGGTGATTGTTGAGTCGCAACTGGGACTCAGAAACCTGGGTTTCCAGCTGCTGTAATTTGGCGGCAACTCGTTCGGTTTCGGAATTGATTTCATTCCGCAGGGAGGCAATGCTGTCAGCCTGGGTGTCACCGGCGGCTGTGTTTACAGGGATTTCCGCCAGCGGGCTAGGCTGCGGGGTTTCGTTTGCAGCACTGCCGCCAAGGCGGGCGCCGGACTTGATCGGCAAAAAGCGCTCCTTGAGCTGCTCCCCATAGTGCTGCCAGCCATAATAACCCGCGGCGAGCAATGCGATAAAAATAATCAGGTAAACCAGTTTTTTCATCAGTGAAGTGCCTTTTTGTGCAGGCCGCTGATTCGCCCCCGCAGAGGATTTTTGCGGTGAGGGAGACTGGCCGGAAGTGTCGCGACCTTTATCGGCAGATTTTTCAGGGACTTTTGAGTCAAGGACTTTTGCGTCGGGGAGCTTTTTGTCTTGGGGCGGTTGCGCACCCTTATCGGCAGAATCCGCCGCTGATTTCTCGGTGTTTTTTCCACTGCCTTTGACGGAATCAGTGCCAATGGAAGAACTACTGTTATCGGTGCTGGCGGCTCTTTGCCCATCGACAGGGGACTGATCAGCAGCCAAACCCACCTGCCCCTTGCTGTCCGCGCCAGTGGCTGTGTCCCCGGATTTGGGCTCGTCAGAGGCTGGTGATGTCTTGGAATCATTATCCACGGGATTGTCCTTTATGGAATTCTGTGGTTCGCCCGCAGCAGAATAACCATATGACTAAATCGCTGCGCGGCTTTTAGGGTCTATGAACACGAATACATTATTGTTGAGTGTACCAGCCAACCAGCGCGGTCACCAAGCTTCGCGACAAGGCGCTTTCGGCCACCACCAGATTGGCGCAACCGAGATCCCGGGCAAGGCTGGCGACCCTCTCCCCCGGCACCAACAGTGGCAACCCTGTCAATATTGTCCTGTTGGCCGCCGTCAACTGATGCCACAGGGCAGCGAGAATTTCGCCACTGTGAATCACCACCGCATCCACCAGCCCCGCACCGAGCAGGGCATTGATTTCGGCGCTGTAGCCAGCGCTGGGTCGACGCCGATAGAGATTGCTGTAAATGACTCGAGCGCCCCGATCCCCGAGCACGTCCCTGAGCTTGTCACGGCCAGTCTCGCCGCGACAAATCACCACAGTTTGCCCGGCGACATCAACCAGTTCCGGTCTTGCCAGCAACCCCTCTGACGTCATGTCGGCAGCGGGCGCTATAACCTCTATGCCTTCAGCCGCCAAAACGGAAGCCGTGGCCTGCCCCACTGCATAAATTCTGGTGTTTGTCGAAAACCCTGTGCCGGCAGCCTTGAGCGCCGCCAAGGTCATTGCCGCCGCAGTGCGGCTGACAAAAATAATATGATCTGCAGCGGCCACAGACGCCAAAAATGCTTCCCTGGCATCAGTGTCCATGGGACAGGGCACTATGTCGATCACCGGCAACCAGTAAGGCTGGCAACCCAGGGATTGCAGGGCGGTAACAAAATCATCCGTATCCCTCTGCGGCCTTGGCAGCAGAACCCTGAGAGCGGCAAGATTTGCACTGCTGTCGTTATTGTCGACGCTATCCCTGGTGGTCATAAACCGCCTGAAGAATTTTATCTGCGCCGCGGGAAAGCAGCGACTCCGCCAGAGCAATACCCATGGCCTCGGCCTGCTCCGGCTCGCCAACAATTTCATCGCGGAGCATGGTTTGGCCATCTACAGAGCCCACCAAGCCGCGCAAATAAAGCTGCCTGGGCGAGCGCAACTGGGCATAGCAGGCTATGGGCACCTGGCACCCACCCTCCAGCCGGCGATTCATGGCGCGCTCAGCGCGGACACAGATTTCCGTGACCCCATGGTGGAGCGGCCGCAGCAATTGCTGCAACTCGATATCATCATTGCGGCATTCAATGCCGACAGCACCCTGACCGCCTGCGGGCAGACTCAGGGTATCGGGAATCCGCAGTTTGATACGATCTTCCATTTCCAGCCTGATCAGCCCGGCGGTGGCGAGAATAATGGCGTCAAATTCACCGCCATCCAGTTTTGACAGCCTGGTCTGGACGTTGCCGCGCAGATGTTCGATGCGAAGATGGGGATATTTTTCCCGCAGCTGACACTGACGCCGTAGGCTGGAAGTGCCGACAACAGCCCCTATCGGCAGCTCGTCAGGGTGCGCGTAGCGATTGGAGACAAACGCATCCCTGGGATCTTCCCGCTCGCAGATCACCGCCAACCCAAGCCCTTCGGGAAATTCCATGGGAACATCCTTCATGGAGTGGACGGCAATATCCGCGTCGCCCGCAAGCATTGCGGCTTCCAGCTCTTTAACAAAAAGCCCCTTGCCGCCGACTTTCGCCAGAGGGGCATCGAGAATACGGTCACCCTTGGTGGTATAACCGACCAGTTCAATATTGAGATGGGGATGAAAATGCAAAAGCCGGGCTTTGACATACTCTGCTTGCCACAGCGCCAGAGGGCTTTTGCGGGTTGCGATGCGGAGGGTGCGGTGGGGTGAATGGCTTTGAATCGACATTGGCGCGTAACACAGGCTAAAAATCAGCCTCCTATACTAACAGATGGCGGCTAACAGATGGAGACTGACCGCTGGAGACTAACCGGGGAGCGCGGTGGCGACAACAGTGGCTATAACTGCTGCAGCAGTTTTCGCAATGCCGAGACATGGCGACGACTCACCTGGGGGCGAATATCAATGCCGTTGAGGCGAAGGTAATACTGGCCTTCCGAGCTGCGATCCATACCTTCGATGTGGGGAATGGACGCCAGGGCATTGCGATGAATGCGGACAAAACGCCCCTCGAACTCATCTTCGAGCTCCTTGAGGGTTTCGTCGAGGAGAGCCTCACCCTCACCGTAATAGGCAGTGACATACTTGTGATCGGCCTGGAACATGCGAATTTCAGCCACCGGCACCAGGTCGATGCCGCGGCGATTTCGCGACGTTATATGGGTGCGCCCGCCGTAGGGAATCCCCGGCGACTGCTGCAATTCAGCGAGCTGCGCCTTGTTGACCTTGCGCGCGCGGCTGAGGGCAGCGGCAAGCTCTTCTTTTTTGACGGGCTTTAGGAGATAACCCACCGCCTGGGATGAAAACGCCTCCACCGCATAGTCATCATAGGCGGTGCAAAAAATCACCGCTGGCGGCACATCCAGGTCGGCGAGATGCTGAGCGGCGGCGAGGCCATCCATTCCCGGCATGCGCACATCCATAAAAACAATATCCGGCGACGTCCGCTGTGCCAGATCGACCGCCTCCTGGCCATTACCAGCCTGACCGACAACGGTGTAACCGGTCACGGCGGTCACCATGCGTTGCAACCGGTCTCTCGCCAAGGGTTCATCGTCAACTATTAGGACTTTCATGTCTCAACTCATGCTACGACAGGGTAACTGATGTGGGTAATATAACAGCTTTCATTGATCTCGGCCTGTATGGTCGCCGAAGAACCGAAATGCGCCTGCAGGCGGGTGAGTACATTATCCATGGCCATTTTATTGCCCTTGTTATGCTGCATGCGCGGGTTGCGGGGATTGCGAACGGCGATATTGATACGATCCCCCGCCCTGCCCACGGTCACCACAATCTGGCCACCCTCGGGGATCAACTGAATCCCGTGGTAAACCGCATTTTCCAGCACCGGCTGCAGGGTCAACGAGGGAATCTGAACACCGGCACCATAATCATCAATTTGCCACACGGTTTCGAGGCGATCACCCAGGCGCAATTTCTCAATCGACATATAGCGGCGGCACAGATTGAGCTCATCGCGAAGGGGCACCAGAGTATGATTTGAGGTCAGGGCGTGGCGGAACAGATCCGATAGATCCTCAACCACGGTTTCCGCCTTATCGGGATCAGAACCGATCAGGCTGGCGATGATATTCATGCTGTTAAAGAGAAAGTGTGGGCGTATGCGCGACTGCAGCGCCTGAATGCGCGACTCCAGTTCGGCGCGTTGCTGCACGCGAAGCATCTGCTGCAGATAGAGGTGGCGCAGTAAAATTCCAGCGGGTATGGCGGCGATAATAACGTGGTTGAGGAGGCGCCACACATCTACGGAAAACCGGTTCGTATCAGGATTCAAAAAAGACATCAGCCCCTGACCGGCAAGGCTGGTAATAGCCGTAACCAGCAAAATCAAGCCGTAGCTGAACACCGCCGTCCAGGTATGGCTGTATTCGGCAAGCAGGTTGCGGGTGAGACAGAGCCCCGAGGCACTCAAAAGGGTCACCCACAGCGCCATCAGGGATGTGGTGCCGAGCAGAAGCCAGTCGAAACCATCAATGCCGGTCTCCACCACCACAATCAGAATCGACAGCAATTCTGCAGTGATGACCACGCCAAACAAACCCTCGCCCTTGCAGAGATTGGGAAAAAGGTAATCTGCATCGTCGTGTGGCCGTCGCTTTACTGCGGCCACACTGTCATCAATAGCCAAGTCCATTCGCCCTGTGATCAAACCTCCAGCTATAATAGCGCCAACTTTCAACCAGCCACAATGTAAATACGCGGAAACCACAACATGAGTAGCACAAAGGACACCAACAGATCCTGGGGCGGTCGCTTCAGCGAGGCCACAGACGCCTTCGTCGCCCGATTTACCGCTTCGGTAACCTTCGATCAGCGCATGTACCGCCAGGATATTCGCGGCTCCCTTGCCCACGCCACCATGCTCGAGCGCGTCGGTGTCCTCAACGACAAGGAATTGCAGTCTATTACCGAGGGCCTGGAAGAGATTCTTGCCAGCATTGAATCCGGCAATTTCGAATGGTCTGTCGCCCTTGAAGATGTCCATATGAATATCGAGGCGGCACTGACCGACAAAATCGGCATCACCGGCAAAAAACTCCACACCGGGCGCTCCCGCAACGACCAGGTGGCCACGGATATTCGCCTCTGGCTGCGGGATCAAATCGATGACATCAGCGCTGAACTCACTCGCCTGCAAGCGGGTATTCTCGACCTCGCCGGTCGCAATGCCGACACCATTATGCCGGGATTTACCCATCTGCAGACCGCCCAGCCCGTCACCTTTGGCCACCACCTGCTCGCCTGGTTTGAAATGCTCGACCGCGATTACAGCCGTCTTCAGGACTGTCGCAAGCGCATGAACTTCTCCCCCCTCGGTGCGGCGGCGCTGGCGGGAACCACCTACCCCATCGACCGCCACCTCAGCGCTGCCCTGATGGACTTTGACGGCCCCACAGAAAACTCACTGGACTCCGTCAGCGATCGCGATTTCGCCATTGAATTCTGTAGCTTTGCCAGCCTGCTGATGACCCATCTGTCGCGCTTTTCCGAAGAACTGGTGCTGTGGACATCCGCCCAGTTCAACTTTATCAACCTGCCGGATCGTTTCTGCACCGGCTCCTCCATCATGCCCCAAAAGAAAAATCCCGACGTTCCCGAGCTGGTGCGGGGCAAAACCGGCAGGGTCAATGGCAACCTCATCAGCCTGCTGACCCTGATGAAATCCCAGCCCCTGGCCTACAACAAGGACAACCAGGAAGACAAGGAACCCATCTTCGATAGCGTCGATACCGTTCGCGACTGCCTGCGCGCCTTTGCCGACATGGTGCCCGCCATCGAAGCCAACAGGGAGGTGATGAGAGAGGCCGCGCGCCGAGGCTTTTCCACCGCCACCGATCTGGCGGACTACCTGGTGCGCAAGGGCATTGCCTTTCGCGACGCCCACGAAATTGTCGGCAGCGCTGTTGCCTACGGCATCGCCAACAGCAAGGATCTCGCGGAAATGTCCCTGAACGAGCTGCAACAGTTCAGCACCGCGATTGACGAAGATGTTTTTGCCGTACTGACATTGGAGGGCTCCGTGGCCGCCCGCAACCACATTGGCGGCACCGCGCCGGAACAGGTTAGAGCAGCCATCCAAAGAGCCAGGGAGAGGTTGAAAGCGCCGAGCGCCGAGCGCCGAGTTTGAAGGGGCAAGAGGCATATCAGTCAGCTGCAGAGCAACTTCCTAGAAACTCGGCGCTAGGCGCTTGCAGCTTAGAACCCACAACCATCCCGCTGGCGATATCGACTGGCAAATCCTTCCTTGCCGCAGAGATTCCAGCAAAAGCGCTTTTTTGCCCCGACCGCAATTGAGCGCCACCACCAGAAACCCTATACTTCACCGTTTTCGGTCAGGCGATAAAACATGCAACAGTGTTTAAGGTTAACCATCCTTGGCGGCGCGATATTGATCATCATGCTGGCGAGCGGCTGTGGCAACAAGGGGGCGCTGTATATCCCTGAAAGCCCGGCAGAACCCCAATCAGCGCCAGAATCTGGCCAGTAATCGCTACGGAAATTCGCCCACATGAACCATTTTAACCGCCGCGACGGCCAGCTGTTCGCCGAACAGGTTCCACTTGCCACCATTGCCAACGACTTTGGCACCCCCTGCTATGTCTACAGCCGAGCGGCTATTCGCGACAATTTTCTCGCCTATCAAAATGCCGACATCCCCCAGGACAAACTGATCTGCTACGCGGTCAAGGCCAACTCCAACATCGCCGTACTCAATGTTCTCGCCAAACTGGGCGCAGGTTTTGACATTGTTTCCGGCGGCGAACTGCAGCGTGTCCTGAAAGCTGGTGGCGATCCCGCCAAAATCGTTTTTTCCGGCGTCGGCAAGCAGTCCCACGAAATGGCGCTGGCGCTCAATACCGGTATCCATTGTTTTAATGTCGAATCGGAACAGGAGCTGGAAACCCTCAATCGTGTCGCTGGCAACGTGGGAAAAATTGCCCCGGTTTCCCTGCGAGTGAACCCGGATGTCGACGCCCAGACGCACCCCTACATCTCCACTGGTCTCAAAGACAACAAGTTTGGCATTGATATCCACCGCGCTCGCCATGTCTATGCCCAGGCTCGGGGTATGAATCACATCAAAATTGTTGGCGTAGACTGCCACATCGGTTCTCAATTGACGGATCTGGCTCCTTTTCTCGACGCCCTCGACCGCACCCTGGCGCTGGTGGATGAACTGGCTGATCTGGGTATCCAAATCGAACATCTGGATCTGGGGGGTGGCCTCGGCGTTTGTTACAGAGACGAACAGCCGCCACACCCCGGAGATTACCTCAAGCAGGTGGCCGAACGGCTGGGAAGCCGCCCCCTGAAGCTGATCTTCGAGCCGGGGCGCTCCATCGTTGCCAACGCAGGGGTTCTGCTCACCCGTGTGGAATATGTGAAAGAGGCGGATCACAAGAATTTTGCCGTGGTCGACGGCGCCATGAACGATATGATTCGCCCGGCGCTTTACAGTGCCTGGATGAACATTGAGCCTGTCATCGCCCCCCAGAGCAGTGGCAGCCCCCGCAAGTACGATATTGTCGGCCCGGTTTGCGAAACCGGTGATTTTCTCGGTAAGGATCGCATGCTTGTTTTGTCCCCTGGCGACCTGCTCTGCATGCATTCTGCGGGCGCCTACGGCTTCACCATGAGCTCCAACTACAATACTCGCGGCCGCGCCGCCGAAATCATGGTAGACGAACGCCAGAGCCACCTTATCCGCCGCCGCGAAACCTTTGACGACATGGTGCGCGGCGAACAATTGCTGCCGGAGTAACCCAAGTGCTGCTACGCTTCACCAAAATGCACGGCCTTGGCAATGACTTTGTCGTTATCGATGCCGTGACCCAGGCGGTAACCATGACGGAAGCCCTGGCGCGCAAGCTCGGCGATCGCCATTTTGGCATCGGCTGCGACCAGATTCTGGTGGTTGAAGCGCCATCCACCCCGGATGTGGATTTCGATTACCGCATTTTCAATACCGATGGCACCGAGGTCGCCCAGTGCGGCAACGGCGCCCGCTGTTTTGCCAAATTTGTTCGCGATCGCCGCCTCACCGGCAAACGCGCCATCAGAGTTCGCACCGCCGCCGGCGTGCTGACACTGAACGTTGTCAGCAACAGCCAGATCACCGTCAATATGGGGGCGCCTCTATTCACCCCCCAGGCCATTCCCTTTGTGGCCGAGAGCGAACAGGCCACCTACCACATCGATGTCGACGGCGACAGCGTTGAAATTTCCGCACTGTCCATGGGCAACCCCCATGCGGTTATTGTCGTAAATGACGTCGCCACAGCGCCGGTGGCCACACTGGGAGCCGCCATCGAGTGCCATCCGCGCTTTCCTGAGCGGGTCAATGTCGGCTTTATGGCGGTAAAAAATAGCCGCGCAATCGATCTCCGTGTTTACGAACGCGGTGCGGGTGAAACACTGGCCTGCGGCAGCGGCGCCTGTGCCGCCGTGGTTGCGGGGATTCGCCTCGGCATCCTCGCCAACGAGGTTGAAGCGAACCTTGCCGGAGGTAAACTCAGCATCAGCTGGCAGGGCAACGACTCCCCGGTGATGATGACGGGGCCGGCCACCACTGTCTTTCAAGGGCGTATCCGGGTATGACCATTCGCGAAAATAAACCGGCAGAAAACAGCAAAGACGTCCAGTTTGTCGCCGCTTACCTACAGGCGCATCCGGAGTTTTTTAAGCAACATCCCAGTATTCTTGAAACCCTGGCGCTACCCCACAGCTCTGGCGCCGCAGTCTCCCTGATTGAAAGACAGCTCGCTGTATTGCGGGAGCGCAACACCGAACTGCGCACCCGTCTCAACGACTTGCTGGAAACCTCAAAGGCCAATGACGCCCTTTTTGATAAAACCCGATCCCTGGTGCTCAGCCTGATTAGAGCCGACAGTGTCGACAGCATCGTCAAAACCTTGCATAAAAGCATTTGCCAGGATTTTGGCATTGAATACTACAGCTTGCTGCTACTTGACCGTCAGGTTGAAGGCGCTGGTGTCCGCCACGCCTCCCTCAAAGAACTGGAGGACAACTTTTCCCTGCTGCTGACCTCTGAAGAACCTGTTTGCGGCGTACTGCGCCCCATACAGCTGGCGTTTTTATTCGGCGAATCCAGCCACAAAAATGTTGGCTCTGCGGCGGCAGTGCGCCTGGTTTCCGATACTGTCTATGGCATTATCGCCCTCGGCAGCTCTGATCCCCACCGCTACCACAGCGCCATGGACACCTTGTTTTTGCGCTTTGTGGCCGATGTTCTCAATCTGGTGCTGCAACCCAAACTCTGATTTGGCTGTCGCCCACCGGGCGGACTGCTGCGGGCAAAAGTTTTTTTGGCACCTTTTGCCCAGCGCTTTGTCTGAGCTGGTGATATTTCAATTTGATGTTGTCCGCTATCGCTTGCAGGCAAGCTCCCACAAAAACACAACCTCATCGCTGGGAGCCTGATGGCGGAGCAAGTGAACAAGGCAAAATCATATTGAGAGCGCAACAGCAGTGCGCCCCACATCAACAGACGCCAAACATTCATACTTTCAAGGATGCCTCGCTATGACACGTTTTTTATTGCTTCCGACCCTTCTGATACTACTGCCTTTCAGCAGCCAGATGCTGGCAAATGACGGCACAGCCCCCCGCACGGTAACCACCACGGGTCAGGGTCTGGTGGAAGTCAAAGCCAATATGGCGGATGTAGTGATGCAAACGGCGACCACGCAAAAATCTGCCACCGAGGCAAAGCGGGAAGTGGACAAAAGGGTAAACCTATTTCTGGAGCAGCTTAAGGCACTGGGAATAGCCCAGGATGACATAGTCGCGTCGACGCTGCGAATTGCTCCCGAATACGATTACAACAATCGGACTCGCCTCTTTTCCGGTTACAACGCATCCAGGGACATCATTGTAACCCTCAAGGATCTGAATAAACTGGACAGTCTTCTGGAGACGGCGACAGGCACCGACATTACTTTTATTCAGCAAATTCAGCTAAAAACCCGCGACGAGGCAAAATTTAAACAGCAGGCCTTTGAACAGGCCATTGCCGACTCCAAGGCAAAAGCCGAGGTTCTCGCCAAAGCCTATGGCGCTGAATTAGGTGCCATCTATACCATCAATTACCAAAACCAGGAGCCCATGTTGATGCCAAAAGCAGAAATGGCGTCAATGCGACTTGCAGCGGACGGTGGCGGCGGCCAGTACCTTCACGACAGCATAAAATTTAACGATCAGGTCAGTGTGGTGTTTGAATTGATCATTCCCCGCTAATGAACGGACAAACCCGGCGCACAGGGAATACGGTGCGCCATCGGCTGCAGGGCAGCCTCCTACAAAAAACACACCCCATCCACCCTTGCCCCTTGAGGCTCGGCGCTAGGCGCTTGTAACTCAAACCTTTTTCCATCAAACCGCGTCGGAACCGGTTTCCCCGGTACGAATGCGAATAATTTCTTCGAGATTGGTAATGAAAATCTTACCGTCGCCGATCTTGCCCGTGCTGGCGGATTTTGAAATTGCATCAATCACAGCATCAACCATGGTGTCATCAACGGCAATTTCCAGTTTCACCTTTGGCAGAAAATCGACGACATATTCAGCGCCGCGATAAAGTTCAGTGTGCCCCTTCTGGCGACCAAATCCTTTCACTTCCGTCACCGTAATTCCCTGAACACCCACTTCTGCCAACGCCTCTCTGACATCGTCGAGCTTGAAAGGCTTGATAACCGCCGTAATGAGTTTCATGATTTCCCCTTAATTAAAACATGGTCAAAATAACTGTGGAAAAGATACACCGGTTAGCCTTGAAATGCACCATTTGCAGTCAAATAACCGACGCGCGCCCATAAAAAACGGCAGGCTCCAGGCCTGCCGTTTTTTATGGGGATTCAATCCCCGGGTTATTTCGAAGAAACAAACTCAGGGTAGGCTTCCATACCACATTCAGAAAGATCGACGCCGTCATACTCATCCTGCTCGCTGACGCGGATACCAACAACCGCTTTCAGGATAGCCCAGACGATCAGACTGGTGACGAAGACCCATGTGAAGATGACGCCAATACCCAGCAGCTGGCCGCCGAAACTGGCGTCCTCGTTGCCAGAGAAGCAGACTGCAATCAATCCCCAGATACCCACAACACCGTGCACTGAAATGGCGCCGACCGGGTCATCAATTTTGATCTTGTCCATAAGGATCACGGAGAAGACAACCAGCACGCCACCCACAGCACCCACCAAAGTGGCCCAGCCCGCAGTCCAGCTGAGAGGTTCAGCAGTAATGGCAACCAGACCGGCAAGGGCGCCGTTGATGGCCATGGTCAGATCCGCTTTGCCAAACATAAAGCGCGCGGTAATCAAGGCTGCCAAGAGACCACCACAGGCTGCGGCATTGGTGTTGACGAAAACATTGGATACAGCATTGGCTTCATCGATATTGGACACCATCAACTCGGAACCACCGTTGAAACCGAACCAGCCCATCCACAGAATAAACATACCCAGAGTGGAGAGAGGCAGATTAGAGCCGGGAATAGCGATAGCTTTGCCATCTTTGGTGTACTTACCTTTGCGAGGACCGAGAAGAAGAACACCGGCGATAGCCGCAGTGGCACCAGTGAGGTGAACCACACCAGAGCCAGCGAAATCCTGGAAGCCCGCGGCATCAAGGAAACCGCCACCCCACTTCCACATACCCTGCATGGGGTAGATGAAACCGGTCATAACGATGGCAAAAGCGAGGAACGCCCACAACTTCATGCGCTCAGCGACAGCACCGGAGACAATGGACATGGCGGTTGCCACGAACACCACCTGGAAGAAGAAGTCTGAAGCGCCGGAATAATAGGTATCTCCACCACTGGCAAGAACTTCATCGGCAGTTGCGTTGCCGATACTGTTGCCAAACCAGGTGTCGGGAAGAATTCCCGCCTCGCTGCCGCCGTACATAATGGTGTAGCCCATGACCAGATACATGGTGCAGGCAACCGCATAGAGGGCAATATTTTTGGTTAAAATTTCTGTGGTGTTTTTGGCTCGAACCAGGCCGGCTTCAAGCATGGCGAAACCTGCCGCCATCCACATCACAAAGGCACCCATCACCAGAAAGTAGAAGGTATCCAGGGCATATTGCAAATTGACAATATCAGTTTCCATAGTGAGCTCCGATTAAGCGGTTATCGTCAGATAGCTTCGTCGCCGGTCTCGCCGGTACGAATACGAATAACTTCCTGAAGATCGGTGATAAAAATTTTGCCATCGCCGATCTTGCCAGTGCGTGCGGAGTTCAGAATTGCTTCAACCGCTCCATCTACCATACTTTCCGGCAGAGCCACTTCGATTTTTACCTTGGGCAAAAAATCGACGACATACTCCGCACCGCGATACAACTCGGTGTGCCCTTTTTGCCTGCCAAACCCTTTAACTTCGGTGACGGTGACGCCCTGTACTCCGATTCCAGCGAGCGTCTCGCGCACGTCATCCAGCTTGAAGGGTTTGATCACCGCTGTGATCATTTTCATAGTTATCTCCTATGGGTCTGCTTTTTTAATCGCCACCCTGCAAGCGGGGCGGCGACCCTGTGGTTAGCCTTACTCTGTAATCGGCAGGCTGTAAGAAATGACAAATTTGAGATCATCGTCAACAGGCTCATCAGAGATGAACTGGCTGACAGTAAAGCTCAGCGCATCGTTGTAGGCATAGCTAACGTTGAGGTGAGTCGGCTCGCAATCCTCTGTACAGTTGTCGATATCCCACATACCAATCAATGCAGAAAACTTGCCGTACTCGCCGCTCAAGGTAAAGTATTCAGTGCCTTCCGAACCGTCACCGGCAACGTTGTCGTACCAGGAAAAGCTCACCGGACCATAGCCGATGGTGTACACCACGTCGGTGAGATCACCGAAATCTGTCTCACCGTCTATGGTGTAACCGGCGCCAGTGGGGTAGTTGTAATTCCAGACGCTGACATCAAAAACAAAACCGCCAGCCTCGAGGCCGTAACCTGCGTAAAGATCGTACTCGGTTCCTGCCGAGGTATCGCCGGATGAACCCCAGATACCGGCATAAGCACCGCCAGCACTCACAGACAGGTCACCAGACACCGCAGGAGTACCCGAACCCAGATCATAGCCGCGCCACAGGTAGATGCTTGCGACCGCTGCTGAACCACTGATTTCTATTGCTGCAGCTTGGCTGGATACCATCAGACTGGATGCGGCCATAGCCACAGCAGCAACAGAACCGCAAAGTGCTTTTTTAGTGAATTTCATCGATGTCTCTCCTCGTTGTTTGCTTTAGCTAAATAATCCAATCAACATTTTTAAACTGACCGAACAATTCGAATATAAGCAAAAGCGGTGCCAATTTAAATTTATTATTATTTATCATAAAGTTACGATATTTTTAGCCAGACTGATCGCAGCCAGCAATGCACCAAAACAACATAAGCACCATTATGGTGCAAACGACGGTTTTAGTGCGCAAACGCGCCCCCAAAGAGGTTTTTTGGTCGCAACAGGTCGGAGAAAGCGGAAAGTGGAAAGCGCCGAGCAGAAAGAAGAGGAAAGAAGAAGAGCGCCGAGCTATAGGAGCCTGCCTGCAGGCGATTGTTGGCGTATCGCCTGCAGGCAGGCTACAGATAAACCCAGATACCCAAGTGGGAGCATGGGAACCAGACAACCATCGGCTGCAGGCAACCTCCTACAAAACCTCGGCGCTCGGCGCTTGCAGCTGACAACTCCTACAGCACCAAAAACGCAAAAAGCCGATTGTCAAAGACAACCGGCTTTTGCGAACCCACACCCAACAGCAGGTGTGGAAACTATAGCGAAGGCTATAAGGGCAAAATTACATCATGCCGCCCATTCCGCCCATGCCACCCATACCACCCATGCCACCCATATCGGGCATACCGCCCTTATCATCCTGGGGCAGGTCGGTAATCATGGCTTCGGTGGTGATCATCAGACCGGCAATGGAAGCTGCTGCTTGCAGTGCGGTGCGCGTCACCTTGGCGGGATCGAGAATACCCATGGCGATCATGTCGCCGTATTCACCGGTACCGGCGTTATAACCGAAGTTGCCGGTTCCCTGCTTGACCTTGTCAACCACCACAGAACCTTCTTCACCAGCGTTTTCAACGATCTGGCGCAGAGGTGCTTCAATGGCGCGACGGGCGATGGCGATACCGACGTTTTGATCTTCGTTGTCACCTTTGAGACCTTCGAGAGCCTGGAGAGCGCGGATCAGGGCAACACCGCCGCCGGGAACCACACCTTCTTCAACCGCAGCGCGGGTAGCGTGCAGGGCGTCTTCAACGCGGGCTTTCTTCTCTTTCATTTCGGTTTCAGTGGATGCACCAACCTTGATCACGGCAACACCGCCAGCGAGCTTGGCAACACGCTCCTGGAGCTTCTCGCGGTCGTAATCGGAAGAAGTCTCTTCGATTTGAGCGCGAATCTGCTTGACGCGGGCTTCGATGTCGGCGTGGTTGCCGGCACCGTCGACGATGGTGGTGTTTTCCTTGGTCAGGTTGACTTTCTTGGCAGTACCCAGGTGTTCCAGGGTAGCGCTTTCCAGTTCCAGACCCACTTCTTCAGAAATCACAGTACCGCCGGTGAGGATAGCGATATCCTGCAGCATGGCCTTGCGACGGTCGCCAAAGCCGGGCGCCTTACAGGCGGCAACTTTCACAATACCGCGCAGGTTATTGACCACCAGAGTAGCCAGGGCTTCGCCTTCCACGTCTTCGGCAACAATCAGCAGGGGCTTGCCGGATTTGGCAACGCCTTCCAGCAGGGGCAGAAGTTCGCGAATATTGGAGACTTTTTTGTCAACCAGCAGAATGAAGGGGCTTTCCAGCTCAACACTCATGTTTTCCTGGTTATTGATGAAGTAAGGGGACAGGTAACCGCGGTCAAACTGCATACCTTCAACGGTTTCCAGGTCGTTTTCCAGACCGGAACCCTCTTCAACAGTGATAACACCTTCCTTACCCACTTTCTCCATAGCTTCGGCAATAATGCGGCCTACGCTTTCGTCGGAGTTGGCGGAGATGGTGCCTACCTGGGCAATTTCCTTGGAGTCGGAGCAGGGCTTGGCAATTTGTCTGATCTGCTCAACCGCAGCGATAACGGCCTTGTCGATACCGCGTTTCAGATCCATGGGGTTCATGCCGGCGGCTACAGACTTCAGACCTTCGGTGACGATGGCCTGAGCCAGTACGGTGGCGGTGGTGGTGCCGTCACCGGCTTCGTCAGAGGCCTTGCTGGCAACTTCTTTCACCAGCTGGGCGCCCATGTTTTCAAACTTGTCTTTGAGTTCGATTTCCTTGGCCACAGAAACACCGTCCTTGGTCACTGTGGGTGCGCCAAAAGACTTGTCGATAACCACATTGCGACCCTTGGGACCCAGGGTAACCTTAACGGCGTCGGCCAGAACATTGACACCCGCAAGCATTTTGCGACGTGCACTATCACCAAATTTTACTTCTTTAGCTGCCATGATATTCCTTCCTTCTTTCTAAGCGTTTTAGGCTAATTGACTCAGAAAAATAACTGTTTTTAAGAATTAAGCTTCAACAACACCGTAGATGTCGCTTTCGCTCATAATGATCAGTTCTTCGCCATCTTCTTTGATGGTGTTGCTGTCGGCATAGCGACCAAAAATAATGGTGTCGCCCACTTTTACTGCCAAAGGACGAACTTCGCCATTCTCCAGCACCTTGCCACCGCCTACAGCGACAACTTCACCCTGATTGGGTTTTTCTTTTGCAGAGCCAGGCAACAGAATGCCACCAGCGGTTTTTTCCTCTTCTGCTTTGCGACGGACTACGACGCGGTCATACAAAGGACGAATTTTCATTTCGACTTTCTCCAACTATTTTATTGATCACAAATGTCCAGCATCCTGAGAAATCAGGCTTGACCGGAAGCTGTCCTCTATTTGGTGTCACCTTTGGGGTTTTCAAGGGTCACACGAAAATTTTTTACGCCAAACGCCACTTTTATTCTGAATCTTGATTTTAGTGCAGCTCTTTGCCGCGGCCAGCCTCCTTTGCAACGGAGTCCAGCCATGACAGATTGAACTGAGGCACAAATCGAGGAGCTGCACAGTGGGCGGCAGCTCAACGTAAAAGGGCGCCGCCCCGACATGCGCCAGCTGCCTGAATTTTCGCGCCGAGAGGTGCAATTTCCCGGTTAACCAGGAGGATCCAAAGGCTTGCGGCGGCTGTCGTCGTGGCGCCAGTATTCACCATCAAAAACATCACGGCCATTCTGACTGCGTTGCCGAAAATCGCCGCACTGACCAACCACAAAGGCACGAAACTCGGCCTTGGCCAGCAATCTGGTCACCAACCAGCGCCGCGTCCAGGGAATCAAGCCCAAAAAACCGACGACATCCGTGGCAAAGCCGGGCGCCAGTAATAGCGCCCCGGAAATGCCAAGAACAAAGCCCTCAAAAACCTCCTGCGCCGGCAATTCACCGGCATCCAGCTTGAGATTGCTGCGGGTCAGCAGCTTAAAGCCTTCCTTTTTCAGTAGTGCTACACCGATCATTGCCGTCAACAACACCAGGGCAATGGTTGGCCAGGCGCCAATCACACCGCCAACTTGAATCAACAGCCACAGCTCAAAAACAGGAACGGCGAGAAAAAACAAAAAGAAACGCACAATAAATGGCCGGTTGGCATGTGTTTTTTATATGGGGGGTACGGCGGGGGAATTCAAGCGCACCCTAAAGAATTCCCACCGACTATGCTTTTTGTGAGATTGCCTTTTTGTAGCCTGCCCTGCTGGCGATGATGCGCACATCTGAAAACCTAGCGCCGGGATGCCCGGCTCCCACAAAACTCGGCGCTTCCAGCTTGCCTCTTACAACCCGCCCCTACCAAAAACCCAGGAGCCAGCCTGCTGGCGATAACCAGTTGTGTTTCAACAATCGTCTGCAGGGGAGACTCCTACGAGGGAGCTTGTGGCTGAGGTTTTGTAGGAGCTTGCCTGCAAGCGATATTGACTTTGCCAGGCAATCACGGTCAGGTCTATTTCAACAGACCTCCGAATCGCGTAGTCTTGCCCCTGATGAAATACGGATATCGAGGATTCATGACAGCAAGAGAAATTTCCCAGGCAATCCTCAACCGCCGCATGCTGATCTGTATTTTCACAGGCTTTGCCTCCGGCCTTCCTCTCTACCTGCTTATCTCCCTGGTGCCCGCCTGGCTGCGCACCGAAGGCGTCGGCCTTAAAGAAATTGGCTTCTTTTCCATTATCGGCCTGCCCTACACCTGGAAATTTCTCTGGTCGCCGCTGCTGGACAGGTTTCAATTTCCACTATTGGGGCTGCGTCGCGGCTGGATGCTGCTGACACAGATTGCCCTGTTAGCCGCCATTGCCGGGCTGGGGTTTCTCGACCCGGTGGAACAAATATGGACTATCGCCTACTGCTGCGCCTTTATTGCCTTTCTCAGCGCCACTCAGGATATCGTGCTCGATGCCTACCGCCGGGAAATTCTCCCCGACAACGAGTTGGGTCTCGGCAACTCCATCCATGTCAACGCCTACCGCATCGCCGGTCTTGTTCCTGGCTCGTTATCGCTGATTCTCGCCGACCTGCTTCCCTGGGAAACGGTTTTCGCCATCACCGCGGCTTTTATGGTTTTTGGCATTGGCCTGACCCTCAGCATTGCCGAGCCTGTTAAAGAGGTGGGCAAACCCCTTACCCTAAGACTCGCCGTAGTTGAACCCTTCAAGGAATTTTTTCAGCGCAATGGTGTGCGCCAGGCCTGCCTGGTACTGGCGTTTATGCTGCTCTACAAACTCGGCGACAGCATGGCCACCGCCCTGGCCACCCCCTTTTATCTGGACATGGGGTTCAGCAATACCCAAATTGGCCTGGTTGCCAAACACGCGGCGCTGTGGCCCATGATTATCGGCGGCATTCTCGGCGGTATTCTGATGCTGCGCATCGGCATCAACAAAGCCCTCTGGCTTTTTGGTCTGGTGCAGATTATTTCCATTCTCGGCTTTGCCGTCCTCGCCAGAGTGGGGGAAGGGCTTTGGCTGCTGGGTTTGGTGATAGGATTTGAATATCTTGGCGTCGGCCTTGGCACCGCCGCCTTTGTGTCTTTTATTGCCCGCTCCACCCACAAAGCCTACACCGCCACCCAGCTCGCCCTTTTTACTGGTTTAACGGCAATACCGCGCACGGTGGCCAATACCACCACAGGGGTGATCGTGGAGACTGTAGGTTGGGAGAATTTTTTCTATATTTGCACTGTGTTGGCAATTCCCGGCATGTTGCTGCTTCTCAAAGTCGCGCCCTGGCATGGCGACAGCCTGACGGCTCAGCAGAAGACAGGGTGAAAGGAGCGAGCTGGAAGCGCCGAGCGCCGGGTTTTTGTAGGGGCAAGTTGCAAGGAGCAAGGGTGGATGGGGTGTGTTTTTTGCAGGAGGTTGCCTGCAGCCGATGGTTCGCGAAGTTTAAAATCTATCGCCAGTAGGCTGGCTCCCACGGGGTGGTTGGGATTGTGTTTTTTTGTAGGAGCCTGCCTGCAGGCGATTGTTGAAACACAATCAATCCATCCTTTTATCGCTTGCAGGCAGGCTCCTACGAAAACGTCTAAATCACCGCCATAACCCCCAGCAGAGCGATCCAGCTAATCAGCGCCCGGTCGATCAACTCCGGCAGTTCTTCAAGTTCGGCAACCTCCTGCTGGGGGTTGTCGGTTTCGACAACCTGGTCGCCGTGGATTGCCGCAACCACATAAGTTGTCACCAAAGTTGGCGGCGCTGCAGCCAGGCTCGCCAAACTGGCCACCACCTGCTTAAAGGTTGCCCGCCAGTTGCCGACAATGGCCAGGGAAAGCCCGAAAATCCGCAACGGCAGCCACTCCAAAATCAGCTTCATCCGCTGTAGCCTGGCCAGGTTTGCAGCTCCGGTTTCCAGTTGCTGGTAATCGCACAATAAACGGTAGAGCACTGCCCCAGGCGTACCCAGCACGGCAAACCAAAACATCACCGGAAAATAACATTGAAAATATTGCCAGGAAATTGACCTCAGGGTTTGCTGATGCAGCTGGCTCCAGTCTTCCGCTTCGCTGGCGCCTGCCTCAAACGAAGCCGCATCGTGAAAAGCCGCCTGGACATCGTTGCGATTGAGATCCGCCAGGTAGCTGGCAATGGTATTTTTGAGATCGTTGACGCCAAAGGCATAGAGCAGGCCAACCAAACTGACCCCATAGGCCACCATCCGCCAGCCCATATAATGAAGCACGACCAGCACCAGCACCAGCGCCACTACAGGAACTGCAAGAGTCAGATAAAGCTGAACACTCTCCCTTCCGGCGCCATAGGGGGATGCCGCCACGGCCTGTTGCCAGTGCGAAAAACCCAGGTTTCGTGCAAAACTTGCGCTTTGGGGATAGAAGCGGGTGAGCAAAACTCCCAGCACGAGAATAAGATATGTCATCAAAATGCCTATTTAAGTAGTAAGAAATTTACCCACAAGCCAGAAAATTGGCTTACAACACCGCAAAGCCTGATGATCTGTAGGAGCGAGCCCTGCTCGCGATCGCTGTACGCTCTGGCTTGTCGCGAGCAGAGTTCGCTGGTAAATGTAGTCTACACTCGAATGGCACTGACTTAAGCCGTCATTGCCACGCAGGCGGGAATCCAAGGGTCTCGATACCCTGATCCCACTGCGCGAAAATGACAAAAATCGTGGTTTTGGCGCGAAGTCAGTGCCCTTCGTCTACACCCCGGACTTCTCGGTGAGCGCTGATAAATACCGGTGCCAGTCAAAAGAGGTGCCCGGGTCGGTCTTTCGCTGCGGGGCAATCTCGCAATGGCCAACAATCCGTTCAAGGCTGATTGCCGGATAATAGCCCATCAGCGCTCCCGTGACTTCCGTGAGGCGCTGATACTGAATATCGGTATAGGGGTCTATATCTGTACCCTCCAGCTCGATGCCGATGGAAAAATCATTGCACTTGTCGCGACCCGCAAAAGATGAAATACCCGCATGCCAGGCACGCTGATGAAATGAGGCAAACTGGGTGATCACCCCGCTGCGCTCTATCAGCAGATGGGCAGACACCCGCGTGTCGGCAATGGTGGCAAAATAGCTGTGCTCGGCCACATCAAGGGAATTGGTAAAAAAATTCTGCACATGACCGCCGCCAAACTGTCCCGGCGGCAGGCTGATATTGTGAATCACCAAAACACTGACCACTTCCGCGGCAGGCCTGTCATCCACGTTGGGGGAAATTAAGCGTACAGCGCGTTCATACCAACCATTCGGGGTAATCACTGCACAGCCCCCTGCTCCCGCTTCGCCGTGCCCTGGCTGTGAATTTCAGCGACCACCTGGGAAAAAGCCTCGTCAAAAAGATTGCCATTGTCGACAATAACCACATTGCCGGATTTTAATTTGCCAGCGAGTTGAGTGCGGCTCTCCTCGGCAACCTTTACCCCTTTGCGATTGGTAAACACATACTTGGCCGTTGGCCGAATAATACCCGCCAGTTTACAGCGCACGGGGGCGCTATTGCTCGTGGCCTGAAACTCAACCCAAACTCCCTGTTTCAGGGCATCCACAGCTTCGAGGGCGCGAATATCCACATCCTCCGCTGACGGCGGCGCTACGGCGGCCACACCTGGCAGGCGCAACACCAGCTGTTTGATGTCGACAAGGGCAAACGCGGGATTATGGGACGGCGTTTTAGCGGCAACAATCACCTCGCGCAAATAACCAGACAACAGGGTCAGCCAGCGGTTGAGCGCTGCCGGATCGAGACTGATGTGCTCAAGCTCCCCTTCAACACCGCTGAGCAGGGCATCGATCTCCGCCGAGGTCACGGGTTTTTCTCCGGAAATCATCACCAGAACCCGCTTCAACTGTGTTACCAGTTCCCGCCAGCGGCCGCCGTCGACACCCTCGCGAAGCACATTGAGAAAAATCACCTTGCTCCAGGCGTCCTCACAAAACTGGCGAAAAAAACTCGGCACCGTTCTCCCTATCAACAGCGGGGCAAGCTGTTCATAGACAAACTGATGGGTGACGGCCACTTTGGCGGCGGCCTCTTCCTCCTCCAGCAACCGCCGTTCGCGAATTGCCAACTGCTTCTTGTCCTTTTCAACAAAATCAATAAATTCCGCAAGCAGTCTGGTCAACTCCTTGTTGCCAAGGTTGAGCTTGCCCAGTTTCGCCACCAGCTCATCGACAGCATTACGCAGGGGATCATTACTTGCGTCGGCACTGTCGACATAGGTGACTGACACCTTAAACATCTCATTGATAAGGCGGCGGCCTGGGTGATTGATCCGATCCAGAAACTGGGGATCATTAAGCACCATAGCGGCAACCGGAATTTCGAGGCGAAGAACCAGAGACGACAGCTCTTCAGGAATCAATTTTTGCGTGGTTATTTTTTTAAAGGCTTGATCCAACACATGAATTACACTGCGGTCAACCGGACTCACGCCATCGAACTGCTGGCCGCAACGGGTTAACAAGTCTGCGATCACCGCCTCCAGGCCCCGCTGATTGAGCTCATCAAGGGTATTCGGCGACAATCCCGAATCCACCATGTGACTGGCAAGTGCCTTCAGCGCATCAGCGGTTGCCACTGGCTCTGCCTGCTCGGCCGCCAATGGCGCAGTCGACGGCGGCAACGTGCCGGTTAAGCGCCTGTGAATATCCGCCAGCAACTGGCCATCCCTATAGGCGGCTCTGTTACCACCAGCTCGCGACACCCCCTGGTGAAGGGGCGGCTGAGCTTGTCTCTGGGCTGGGGTTGCGGGCGTTTCCTGTCGCGGTGCCTGCTCTCGCGGCGGTTTTACCACGGCGCCATCATCTGCGGATTTATTGACCGGGCGTTTTTGCTTTTCGAGGTCGGGACGAATGCCATAGCCTTTTAATAGTTCATTGCACTGGGCTACCCACTGGGGCCACAGGGTCACAAAATACTTTTCAAAATGCTTTAAAATCAGCAACCTGGGTTCCATGTCGAGATGCAGCTGGCGCAGCTGCTCGGCAAAAGCCGCACAGAGAGTCTCCGGTACCAGGGGGTTCTCCTCATCCCTTACTGGCCGCCCCAACAAATACTCCAGGCGTTTATTGAAAAATTCCAGCTCAGAGCCCGAGGCCGACACCAACAGAGAAACAATGGTGTCGAGGGCAATCATTTCCTCAAGCACATGGTTTTCAAGGAGTTTAAAACCGTCATCGCCAACGCGCTGATGAGCGGTCAGCAGGGAAAGATCGTTATCGAGAAGGGCATTGAAGGTATTTAAATAGGTGTCAAGGGTTCGAGTAGCGACCACTTCCCGCTGATTGCGCAATGTGCGCATGGCATCAAAAAATGACCGCTGTTCGTTCATGTTTCTCGCGGCGTCGGCGCGGTCAAAAAGCGCTTCATCCGCCAGGGTAAAAAGGTCGGCAAAAGCCGCAGCAACAGCCTGTTCAAGAACAGACTTGAGGCTCTTTAAAACAGCCGCGAATCCTATGCCATTCGGGCGGGTTTCGTCGTGGGGACGCTTTCTCTCCGACATAATAGTGGCAATAATGCCCCTTTAATACTCAACCTGCTGCTTAACATCCCCTCAACTCCGAGCACAGAAAAGCCGGGCACAACGAAGACAAGGAACCGAAACCTACTATTGCCATGAAATTTAACACCTGCAATAAGTCTTCCATAAGTACAAAAACGTGGAATTCACAGACTTCATTCCGATCCCTGGCGCCTCACCATGCCCCTGGGCGTCACCGCCGAGACAACATAAGAGCAATTAGACAGGATTCTTATTATAAATCAGCACGATGTCAAACTTTTCTATCATTCTACAAAAATCCAAACCTGTGGGAGCCAGCCTGCTGGCGATAGGTTCAAAGTCCGTACCCTCGGCTGCAGGCAACCTCCTACAAAAACTCGGCGCCAGGCGCTTGCAGCTTGCCCCTTTCCCGCCTATCCGCAAAACCTCATGGAAAAATCAATGGCTCGACAATGCTTGGTCAAGCTTCCTGAAGAGAGAAAATCAACCCCCGCAATAGCCACCCGCGCCAGCGAATGCTCGTCCAAATTACCGGATATTTCAATCTTCACACCCGGCGCTTTCTCCGCCACAGCCTGCCTGACAAGCTCGGGGGAAAAATTATCGAGCATAATAATGTCGGCTTTTGCCGCTATCGCCTGGCGATATTCATCCAGGGTTTCCACCTCAACCTCCACGGGTTTGTCGGGGGCAATACGGCGAGCGGCGGCAATGGCCTCGCCAATACCGCCACAGGCGGCAATGTGGTTTTCCTTAATCAAAAAAGCGTCGTACAACCCCAAACGGTGATTATGGCAGCCGCCCACCACAGTGGCATACTTCTGCGCCAAGCGCAGGCCGGGAATGGTTTTGCGGGTGTCGAGAATTTTAATGCCCGTGCCCTCCACCAATTTGGCATACTGGCGGGCAATGGTTGCCGTGCCAGAGAGGGTTTGCAAAAAGTTAAGCGCCGTGCGCTCGCCGGTTAACAGCGACCGGGCTGAACCCGAAAGGCGGCAAACCAGCTGATCAGGAGCGATATCCGTCCCCTCTTTAGCCTCCCACACCACGCTGACATCAGCATCCAGTTGGCGAAACACCTCATCAAACCAGGGTTGGCCACAGAGAACGGCGTTTTCACGGCAAATTACCCTTGCCTCGGCGCTGGCCTGTTCAGGAATCAGCATGGCGGTGATGTCGCCGCTGCCTATGTCTTCTGCAAGGGCAAGAGTAATGATTTTCTGGATATAATCTTCGGGAAGAATAACAGGCATGTGCTTAGGTGCTCCGATAAAAACCGTGGGATTATAGCATTTTCGTTTTTTCCGATCGCACAAGAATAACTAACTGATGAACTAGCCAATCTATCAATAAAACTAGCGCCTTTTAAAATCGCACAACCTCAAAGACCTATTCAGTAAACTCGTGCACCTTACGAGCCTCAATAACGGCCAAATACATCAATATGCATGTCAATGAATATGTATGTACAGGTAACAGCAAAAAGAACGCCGCGTGCATGGCAATACCAAAAGGAATCAACAGCGACTGAAACCGCTTGAAAAACAAACCAAATGCGAGAACATACTCAAGGACAAGAACCACCAGCGCCAGGCCGCGCATCAGTGGGTTGAACCACCAGGGCTCAACGAACGTGGAGCCAAAATAAAAGAGCACCGCGTAATACTCCATCCTCACACCAGAAACCCAGAGCGGATAACTTTTATCAAAAGCTGCCCAAAAATACAAAACGCAAAGCTGGAGCATAATCAGGCGCAATCCCCATAAATTGCCATACTCAGGCGGCATAGGGGATTGAGAGAGGGCGGACTCCCTCACCAGAAGCTTTCGATCTACTGAGTATGATTTTCCTGCAGGCGTGAGGGCAGACAAAAACGACATCCAAGCCAGTAGATAAGTATGGTGATGGTTCCAGCCACTTACACCCAAACCATAACTAAAATGGAAGTACATCAGAAATAATGTTGCAGAAACCCACAATGTGGAAATTCTCGTTTTATAACCAACCAGCATCAAAGTGGTGGAAAGAAAAAAACTGACGGACAATAAGAAGTAATTGAGACTGAGATGCTGAAAAAACGACAACTCCCCTGCCCAGCGCGCCCAGATAAGGAACACAAGGCCAATGCGAATGATTGCGCTCGATCTTGTGGAACCGCTGTAATCAAAGCACCAGGCATTAACTCTGGCTAGATAAGAGGACATATTCAGCAACCTCAGCAGATAATAGTTTGACGATCGGCCACCAACGTCCAGCCACCAATGAGTGTCGCTCTATGAGCTGTGATTTGAAGGAGCTGATTGGGATAAATCACACAAAGTTCCTCCATAAGCCGGTCGAGGCCATCCTGATGACTGATGCTCAACGGCTTGTCAGCTGGGATCATTCTGTACGCTTTAACTACAGCATCAATTTCAAGGTTGTGCCATTGGCCATCGCCGCTTTTTTTTACGTTGATTTTATGCACACCAAGACCGATTTGGCTGAACATAGTCCATTGTCGAAACAAGATATTATTTACATCAAGCACCTGCCTCAGGAACGGGCCTATCAAAATAAAGCAGGCTACAACGATAAAGATAAAATAACGCAACTGACCAAGTTGATTAGTCATTAAGGTTCTCATCCTCTATAAATTTTTGTTTTAATTGTTCACTGGGAAGCAAACAATAGTCTTTTTTTCCAAACCAGCGATATCGTCTCCTGCCGATGAAATCATAGACCTTATCTGTCAGCACTGCGGGTAACCATAGAAAATATTGCAAAAGATTGAATGGAAATGCCATCTTCGCCAATAAGATTCTCCATGCGCCGCTCTTGCTGTATAAGCGGTTCCCCTCAACAACAAAAAAGGAATTTAACCTCTCGTTTTCGGGTATTTTGTAATAATTGAGTACGCTTACTCCAAAGGCTGACTGTATTGAAGCGAAACGGCATTGGTCTAACCTGTCGTGCTTAATGAGGAAAATGACTGAGCTCTCGCATAAATTGCAGACGCCATCAAAAAGCACCAGGGTTTTTTCACTGGAATACATACAAAAAACCGTCGTCTCCACTGACATAGACGCGACCCTCGTGAATCAGAGGCACACTGGTCACCTTGGCCTGGGTCTGATAACTAAACAATTCAACACCATCCTGAGCGCGTAACCAATAAATACGGCCATCTGCAGAACCAACAATGACAACCGACTCTCCGGTCGCTAATGAAGCAATAGTTCCCGAACTTAAAATTTTTCCCCCAGTGTTAAATCGCCAAATCTCCATACCTGTACGAGCATCCAAGCCGAAAAAACTGCCGTTATGAGAACCGACAAATAGCAAACCCAACTTTTCATCAATCGACGGACTACTCATGGTCATTGCCCCTGTATTGAAGCGCCAACAGAGCTTTCCACTACCCTGATCGAGGGCGTAGACATGATGATCCCAGGATGTAAAATAGACGTTTTTCTCAAACAGGGCTGCGGTGGACTTGATGTCTCCCTGACTGTCGAATCGCCATATCAACTCACCGGTTACTCCATCCAAAGCTACAAAGCGATCACTGTTCGCGCCCAGAAAAATACGGCCTGATTCAGTATTAATGGTGGGCGTGGCGTGGGTATGCCCGCCCAGAAAATACCTGGGCATACAGTCCCACTTCGTTTCTCCCGGCTGCACACAGGCGACGTACCCGTTGGGCGCCGAGGTCTCAACCCCAACATAAACCTTTTTGTTCCAAATCACTGGCGAAGCGCCGATAAAGTCACCCAGCTTGTACTGTTCTGCAAGTTCGCCCGTCAGTTTGTCAAGTTGGTATAACCATCCGTCGTAAGCACCAATATAAACAAAGCGCCCATCAACCGCCGCAGTGCCATGAATGCCAAAAGCCGCCTGCGGCCTCACAGCGAAACTCCACAGGGTAGTACCACTGTTGGCATCAATGGCATAAATATGGCCAGTATCAACCCCCACATAGAGGACGCCCTGGTCAATAACAGGGGAAGACTTGGCTGCCGTATGAATACCCACATTCAGCAACCCTTTTTTATAGTAAAGTGAAGGGGTGGAGCTGACGACCTCTTCGGGGTAGTGGCCAGTATGGGTCAATGGGTAACGGTAAAATGTATTGGCTTCAGTTATTAGTGAACAGGCCAGCCAAAAGGCAGCAAAAACAAATCTCATCGTGTTTCCTGATTCATGGTGGTCAATATTAAAACTTAAAACACAGCTAATGGCACATAAAAAAACCCCGGATAAACCGGGGCTTTTTTTATGTGCTAATACGCTATTGGCAGCTTCCGACTAGAGCCGGGCAAGGATTAATCACCGCCACCACCGCCACCAGTAGCTGGACCCTGACAGGAGCCAGGGCGAAACTGGGCTGGTATCGTACCCTCACAAACCCATACGGTTATAACACCATCGGCTTCGACAATCGTGGGCGTTAGGGTGATAGTTTGACCATCAACCTCACCGTTGCCAGTATTTGTAGCCGTGGCGGTAATCACGCCATCAGTCCCATTGACTACACTGCTAACATATTGGGTAGCGTTGTCTTCCACGATGTTTGCAGGAATTGTATTGGTATTTGTCGCCGCCACGTACTCAGCTATCGCTGTTCTACCTGCCGACGCGGCAAGAATAACCTCAGACACTTTTGCACGGGTGGTATAGTTGTTGTATGCGGGCAGTGCAATGGCCGCCAGAATACCAATGATTGCCACTACAATCATCAGCTCGATAAGGGTAAAACCCGATTGTTTTTTCATATCCATGTGTTTCTCCAAAGTTAATTAATAACGCTTAAAATTGACTGCATGAGTTATGCCAAAAAAAACAGCAATAAAATCAATTTTCTAGAAAATACAAAAACTCCACACTGGCCGGACAGCGACAGAACAGGTGGCATACTGACAAAATTTGTCACCGATGTCTGAAGTATTATGCGCCAGCCAGCGGCGAATCTTTTGAGCAATCACTTTTTTATAGCAATCAATCTGTTATAGGATAGCATTGTTGCCGTTTATTACTATCCCAAAATACTATAGCGGTAAAATTACCAGCAAGACGCGCAGTGGTGGCAATGCTATCGCCGAAGTGCCCGGCTCCTTGAATGATGTTGCGGTTTTTGTAGGAGCCAGCCCTGCTGGCGATAAGCGCGGGGTTGATTGGGCATTTCGCCTGCAGGGCAGGCTCCTACGGGTTGGGTGTTTGGCTGGCGTCGAATGCTTGGTCGGGGCAATTGCACATTGGGCTATGGAACAAATTTTATCTTTAAGGGGTTGAGCCTGTGAATACAACTAGCATTTCTTTACGCGGCCTGCCCAAGCGCCTGGTTGCCGCCGGGCTGATGGACGAGGCTCAGGCCATAGAACTGACTGACGCCAGCGCCAAAAGCAAGACAAGCTTTGTTAAGCACCTTGTCGATGAAGATATATTACCCGCCAGTCTGGTTGCCAGTGTGGCCTCAGAAGAGTTTGGCATTCCCCTGTATGACCTCGATGCCCATAATATAGCCCTGTGCCCCAAAGACATTCTCAATGCCGATTTGATCAACAAGCACGAAGCCCTGCCACTGTTCAAAAAACAAAACCGCTTGTTTGTCGCCGTTAACGACCCCACCAATCAGCACGCCCTTACCGAAATCCGCTTTCAGTCGGGCTGCCAGGTTGATCCGGTGCTTGTCGAGCACGACAAACTCACTCTGGCTATCGACAAATACCTCAACGACAACGACAGCGCCCTTGCCGACGCTCTTGGCGATCTCGATGACGCCAGCCTGGAAGGCCTGGATTATGATCCATCCAAGGCGGACGACAAAACCCTGGATGATCCCGAGAACGATGCCCCCATTGTTCGCTATGTCAATAAAGTGCTGCTGGACGCCATTAAGCGAGGCGCATCGGACATTCATTTTGAACCCTACGAAAAATCCTACCGCGTCCGCTACCGCATTGACGGCATTCTCAACAAAGCCACAGCGCCTCCTGCGTCCCTCTCCACCCGCCTTGCTGCACGGCTGAAAGTGATGTCGCAAATGGATATTTCCGAACGCCGCCTGCCTCAGGATGGCCGCATCAAACTAAAAATCACCAAAACCAAGGCCATCGATTTTCGGGTTAACACCCTGCCCACTCTGTTTGGCGAAAAAGTGGTATTGCGTATTCTCGATGCTTCCCAGGCGAAAATGGGTATTGATTCTCTGGGTTATGAAGAAGATCAAAAAAACGCCTATATGGAATGCCTTAACCAGTCGCAGGGTATGATTCTGGTGACGGGGCCAACAGGTTCTGGTAAAACCGTTTCTCTCTATACCGGGCTGGGGATTCTCAATACCAGCGAACGCAATATCTCCACCGCCGAAGACCCGGTGGAGATTAATATGGAGGGCATCAATCAGGTTCAAATTCACAACAGGATCGGTTTTACCTTTGCCGAAGCCTTGCGCTCGTTTTTGCGGCAAGACCCCGACGTTATTATGGTGGGGGAAATTCGCGACCTGGAAACCGCCGAAATTGGCATTAAAGCCGCGCAAACCGGGCACCTGGTGTTGTCCACACTGCACACCAACAGTGCGCCGGAAACCCTGACCCGGCTGCTGAATATGGGGGTGCCCTCCTTTAACGTTGCCACATCGGTAAGCCTGATTATTGCCCAGCGCCTGGGCAGACGCCTGTGCAGCCACTGCAAAACACCTTATGAAGACATCCCCAAGTCGGTCTTGGCAGAAGAAGGTTTTAACGAAATCGACTACCCTGTTGATGAAATCACCCTCTTTAAACCCGTAGGTTGCAAGCAGTGCACCAATGGCTATAAGGGGCGAACCGGCATCTATGAGGTGTTAAAAGTGACACCGGCGATTTCGCGAATCATAATGGACGGCGGCAACTCCATTCAGATTGCCGACAAGGCAAAAGAAGAAGGTTTCAGAACCTTGCGGCAGTCCGCACTTCGCAAAGTGGCCGAGGGTATAATGAGCCTCGAAGAAGCCAATCGCATAACCAAGGACTAGACCATGGCGACAGCAGAGTTTTCCACGTTCAAATTCAAGGGTAAAAACAAGCAGGGCAAGGCCGTTGAGGGGGAGCTGCGCGGCACCAACGCTAATATTGTTAAAGCTCAGTTACGCAAGCAGGGCATTGCTGTCACCAACGTCAAGAAAAAGCCCAAGCCCCTGTTTAAGAGATCCAAGCCCATTACACCCGCAGACATTGCCGCTTTTACCCGCCAAATGGCCACCATGATGAAAGCTGGGGTTCCCCTGGTGCAAAGCTTTGAAATTGTCGAGGAAGGCACAGAAAACGACAATATGCGTACCATGATCCAAGCTATTCGCGACGATGTGTCTGCGGGTTTGGGTTTTGCCACCGCCCTTAAAAAGCATCACCGCCAGTTTGACGACCTCTATTGCAGCCTGGTAGAGGCTGGCGAGCAGTCGGGCGCCTTGGAAAAAATGCTCGATCGCGTCGCCACCTATAAGGAAAAAAGCGAGGCGCTAAAAGCAAAAATTAAAAAAGCCTTAACCTATCCCGCAGCTGTTGTTGTCGTTGCCATTATCGTCACCGCCATTCTTTTGGTTAAAGTTGTACCCGTGTTTGCCGAAGTGTTTACTGGTTTCGGCGCAGATCTGCCTGCCTTTACCCTTTTTGTGATGGGCATTTCCAACTTTGCCCAGGACTGGTGGCTGGTTGGTTTGATAGGAGCCATATTAGCTGGCGTTGCCTTTAAGGAAGCTCGATTAAGATCTCAAAAATTTTCCGACAATGTCGACCGCCTCACTCTAAAAATACCCATCATTGGCGCTATTGTTCACGAGGCCACTGTCGCCCGATTTGCCAGAACCCTGGCCACCACCTTTGCCTCTGGTGTGCCCCTTATCGACTCCCTCGATTCGGTCGCCAACTCAGCGGGCAATGCGGTATTTCGGGACGCGGTGCTCAAAGTGAAGGAAGACGTTTCTTCGGGGATTCAACTTAATGCGGCGCTGAGATCGACAAACCTGTTCCCGACGCTTCTGCTGCAATTAACCACTATCGGTGAGGAGTCCGGCGCCCTCGACGATATGATGGAAAGAGCCGCCATTCACTACGAGGCCTCTGTCGATAATCAGGTGGACAACCTCACCGCACTACTAGAGCCTTTGATTATGTCGGTGCTCGGCATTTTAGTGGGCGGCCTGCTGGTCGCCATGTACCTGCCAATTTTCAACCTTGGCAATGTGGTCGGTTAAATGACGCTTATTGCATGATGGATGGAATCGTTCTCTATGCCGTAGCATTGATCGTCGGCCTGTGCGTAGGCAGTTTCCTCAATGTCATTATCTATCGCCTGCCCCTGCAATTGCAGGCAAGTTGGCAGCGGGATTCCAGGGATTTTCTCGGCCTTGAACCCGCTACTGAAGAGCCAAAATCCAGGTTCAACATCGCCTTTCCTGCGTCCCACTGCCCAAAATGCCAGAAACCACTTAAAGCTTGGCACAATATTCCGATGATCAGTTACCTGTTCCTGCGGGGAAAATGCAACCAGTGCGCCGCGCCCATCTCCCTGCAGTACCCACTGGTGGAGCTGGCAGCAGGGCTTATTTTTGCTTTTGTCGCCATCGCCTATGGTTTAACCGCCACCGGCGGCTTTGTCCTGCTTTTTTCCCTGCTATTGCTAACCCTCACGGGCATTGATTTCAAAACCCAGTTACTGCCGGATATTCTCACCTACCCGCTGCTGTGGTTAGGGTTGCTGGTTAACACCCAGAGCCTGTTCACCGATTTACAGAGCGCCGTTATTGGTGCTGCTGCCGGTTATCTTTCCCTGTGGAGTGTTTATTGGCTGTTCAAATTGGTCACCGGCAAAGAAGGTATGGGGCACGGCGATTTCAAATTACTTGCCGCCCTCGGCGCCTGGCTGGGCTGGCAGATGCTGCCGCTGATTATTATTTTATCTTCTCTGGTTGGCGCCCTGATTGGCGTCACCATGATGATCGCCCTGGGGCGAGACAAACAACTACCCATGGCGTTTGGCCCCTACCTGGCCATTGCGGGCTGGATTGCGTTCTTCTGGGGAGAGCAAATCGTCAGCGCCTATTTGGCTTACCTCGGTTGACGGCCTTATGTATGTAGTGGGCTTAACCGGCGGCATTGGCAGCGGCAAAAGCGCGGTTGGCAACTGTTTTCGCAACCTCGGCATTAAAGTGGTCGATGCCGACCAGATGGCGCGCCGCGTAGTTGAACCCGGCACCCAGGCGCTGGCGGAAATTGGCGAACATTTCGGCAACAACATGCTGCTCGCCGACGGCAGCCTCAACCGCGCCGCCCTGCGCGAGAAAATTTTTGCCGACAATCACGCAAAAATCTGGCTGGAACAGCTCCTCCACCCATTAATTCGCCAACTGACGCGAACAGAACTGGACTCTGCCATCAGCCCCTACGCCGTTTTGGAATCGCCCCTGCTCATTGAAATGGGTCAAAACGCCATCGTAAACCGTGTTCTGGTTGTCGACGTGCCAGAGGAAACTCAGATAGCCCGCGCCAGCTCAAGGGACAGCAATTCTGAAACCCAGATTCGCGCCATTATCGCCAGCCAGATAAACAGAAAAGATCGCCTCGCCGCAGCTGACGATATTATTGATAACACCTGCCCCCTAGAGGAGCTACCCGCTTTAGTCGCCAAATTGCACCAACGGTATCTTGAGGAAGCTGCAAGCGCCGAGCGCCGAGCGCCGAGCTTTTTGTAGGAGCTTGCCTGCAAGCGATTTTTGCCTATCTCGCCAGGTGAATTATTTTGCAGGAGCCAGCCGCCGGCGATAATTTGCCAAACCTAAAATCCATCGCCGGGATGCCCGGCTCCTACGCTTTTGGTAGGTGCGTATCAGCTACAAGCGCCGAGCGGAAAGGAGAACCGTCAAACTCGGCACTTTCAGCTTAGGAGGAGAACCCACCTAAATGCCTGGTACGTTACAGATAAATCGATGCCCTGCACTTACAGCTTGGCGCTCGGCGCTTGTAGCTTCCAATCCCCCAAATAAGCGAACTGAGGGTGTCCCGTCGATTATTCTTGCGGTACCCTTTTCTGCAAACCAAATCAGGAACAGACCAATGGCCACAACCAGCACCCGCAAACTCAATTGCCCCACTTGCGGAAACCCTGTGCAGTGGACGGATAAATTCCCCTACCGACCATTTTGTTGCAAACGCTGCCAGTTAATTGATTTTGGCGATTGGGCTGCGGAAAAACACAGCATCCCCGGAGAACCCGCTTTGAACCCTGAACAAAATGATTCTGATCTGTAGGAACATGGCGTCCCGGCGACAATCCCTCTCACAAGCAATGCATTTTCGCCAGCAGGGCTGGCTCCTACGGAAGGATTGGATGGAGCATGATCTCCTCCAAAACCAACCACGCACATTCCTACCGTAGGAGCAGGGCGTCCCGGCGATAGGTTTTGAAAAATGGGAACAGCATCTCCGGAAAGCCCTCCCCTACTCCCAAAAACCATACTCATAACCAACAAGCATCCCAAAGAGAATAATCCCTTATCGATTTCACCAAACCTGCTCGCAGTGGATTCGCCACCACATACCTGGCTACATCAACAATGTCCTCTTCTGCCCTCAAGGCATGATCGTGATAACCTTTCTGCCAAACAGGAAATGCGCCTTTGGACTTGATCGCCTTGGTCGTCAGGGATTTCACCTTCTGCACAGACACTGACAATTCCCCATCCGCTGTCAACTGCATTAGCCAATGCACATGATCCGGCATCACCACATAACAGAGCGTCTCTGCGAAGCCTTGCACGCTAATAAGCGCTTGAACGAAACAGCGCCCGGCGATTAAGTCCTTAAAATAAGGCAATCTCCGCCAGCACACCATAGTGATTAAATAGATTTGGCCGCTTTGGCTAACGCGGCCTTTACGCAGATTGGGACTGTTGCCTTTCCGTGGCATGTTGTGATTCCTTTGTGGGGTTTGACCTTGAATCTATCGCCTGCAGGCAGGCTCCTACAAAACCAGTCTGACTCCGTAAGAGCCGGGCGTCCCGGCGATAATTATTGCAGGGCGTCTTTCCATAATCCCTTTATCGCCAGCAGGGCTGGCTCCTACAATTTACGTGCTACCAACAGGCCGGAGGGGTTTTGGCACCCCTAGGATTGGCGGCACTAACGGTAATGACCATGGTACAGGTTACACCGCCCTCGGCATCGTTGGCCTGATCACCCTGGCCAGTGGCTGTGGCGGTATAGGCTGTAGCTGTATTACCAGCAACAGCTACGGTGTAATAGTCTTCAGCGGAGTCCGTGCCATCGTAGCCAATTTGGGCAAGGGTGCCATAGGTGGAATTATTGGCTCTATACCTTTCCTGCAGATTTTGTATTAACAACAGGGCATCCATGGCGTCGGAACGGCGCGCCTGACGGACATAGTCCTGATAGGCGGGCAGTGCAATGGTGGCGAGGATTGCCACCACCACCACCACAATCATTACCTCTATTAGGGTGAAGCCTTGGGATTTCATACAGCAATCTGTATTTTCTCTATGGATCATGGAATACCTTACCGGTTAACAATCCTTTGCTTTGTTTCGAATCACTGCGTTATAACCTGAGCTGATATCGCTTGAAATATTATTGAACTGGTAATAGCCAGAACTTGGCACGCACACAACCTTGTTCGTTAAAAACGTAAGCTTGAATGTCAAGGATTCACCTTCCGGAATAGCAGTGGCTGTGCAGGTATAGGAAGAACTAGTATTGCTACATGTGACGCTGTAGTTACTGTTGCTCGGAGTTACGCCATTAAATTGAGCGCCATTACCCACATTAACACTGCCAGTTATCGTCAGTGAAATATACACTGGATCGACTGGATCGACTGGGTCTTCGGGGTCAGTAGGTGAGTCTTGATCATCACCAGGATCGACTGGGTCTTCATCGCCAGAGGGCTCACCGTTACCAGGATTCAAGCCGCCGCCTGTATCCCATTCACCACCTGTCGCTTGAGCAATCTCCTGAGTGGCATCAACTAGAGAAATAAAATTCCTCATGTCGTCAGAGGGGCTGCGGAAAAAGAAATTCGAGCTTAAAACCACGGACTGCTGAGTGCCTTCCCTATCGTCCCACGTCACTGTGACTGTCGCAGTTTTCTGGCTGTCGTTAGTTGCGTCGGTCGACACTGCCCAGCTTCTACTAAAATTAGCGAGCACACCTGTGACCTGATCCGTAGTAGTGCCGTCATTCAGCCTAGTATCCGCCGCCGACAAAAAGCTTTCGAGTTCTTGCAACTTCTCTTCCGCTATTGCAACCGCTTCTGCCTGAGTTTTGGCTTCAGAAATATTTCGTTGTGATTCGCCATGAAAGCTTAATAGTGCCAACAATCCAACTGCCAATACGACAAAAGAAATCAAGGTTTCAATAAGAGCAAAACCCATATTTCGTTTTTCACGTGCAGTAAATCTGCCTAAATTATTCATCATTTTTCTCCGGTTCTGTCCGATAATCGACTGTTTACTGTGCCGCGAATTAGTAATCCCGCCAGGTTCCAGGAATTTCTGAAAAAAGAGCTGTTGATGTTATGGAAATATCAATTTGATCATCACCAGGACCGGAACCACCACTGAATGGAATATCTCTTCCATAAATTTCAGCATTAGAATTCAGCTTTTCCAAATCACCTTTTTTGGCCAGAGTTCCATAGATGGTTCCCCCCCCAAATCCCTGACTGGTACAGCTGTCGTCTGCATAATAAACCAGCCCAATCACCGTGGTGCCACCGTTAAGCTTGGGACATGGATCAAAGTCGCAATTTAAGCTCGGTTCATACACCTGCCTTGCTACACAAAGTGACTTGCTCGCCACATACAAAATGACAGGAACATCATCATCGGTACCAGCTTGGCCATCATCTCCGACTTCGCCAAAAAATTCGTTTTGAAACCCTGCCCCACTGGGCGCTGGTTGTACACTGGAGTTGTAAGGATAGCTGGCATTCACTACAAAGACATGGGCGGGATCCTGCATTTGCAGATTCATCAGCATAGCTTCCACCTGAGTCTCACCATCGTTAAGGGCATCCTGATAACCTGGATCACTCGGATCAAGATCCTCATGATTCACGTCAGGAATACCAAAGATGGCCTCGGACAATGGCATAGTGGGGTTTAGAGCGGCCTTCCCCGTTCCCGTAATGTTATTGAGTCCCAGATGCCCCTCATCCAGACATGTATTGTCATTGGTGCCCATGGTTGTACCTATTGCAATACCGTTATTGGCGTAGACATCGGGGTTACCAGTAATATTGTCCATACAACCTTCCACCATAATGGGCGGCCCAGAGAAAGTACCAGGAGTGCCCCCTGTTACCGTGTCGGCAAAAATACTCTCTTCTCCAAGCATGACGTCGACAGAGACAGCTTTGACAACGTGGGAATCGCCTTGGGCTACCGCCTGCGAAATGGCAGTAATGAAAAGCGGACGCTCATTAATGCAATTATTTAGCGTATAGATCAGATTGTGTGCATAAACATCCGCGTTGAGAGTGGTATTCGCCATCGCTGTGGGACTGGCTGTGTCGCCATCACAAGTCTGGCCATCTCCATTGACATCCGTCCAAGTAAGGCTTTCTAGATTAATCACGTCTTGCACCCAGTCCACTGAATACTCCAACCCTCCCACTGCTGCGGAATATACTTCCTTGCTGCGAACATCGATCCCCACCACTTTTTGTTCTTGTAGACCAATCCGGCCAATCATCAATGTGCCTATGGTACCAATCAACAGCAACAAAATAGTGATAACCAGTATGGCTGCACCTTTTTGGTTAATGCCTGAAGCTGTATTATGCTTTGTATTCATTTTTCAACACCCATTTTTGGTTAAGGCTGTGAGTTAAAAAAATCATTTTTGATTTTCACGTCTGTATTCAATGTCATAGTAACAGCCGCATCTGAACTCAGGGTTCCTGTAATACTGATATCCACTTTTCTGCGCCACAAGCAAAGGACATCTGTATCTGTGGGAATAGGGTCGGCATTATCATTGTCAACCGGTGTGCAGGTACTTTGTAAGGCATTATTCCAGCTCCAATCACCCGTTGACGCATCAAATTGATAGGCGGTGGAGTCATTGCCTGCTCCAACGGCAGTTGCGTAGGCCATATTAAACGTCAGGCTGGTGATATTAATATTGTCATCGGTAATATCCTGCCACGTACCTGAATTACAGCTATGAGTATCTCCGGCCACTCTCATTTCGATGACTCCATCATTCCAGCGATATCCAAACAGCTCGAAATTTGCGGTGTTTTGGTTTGCTGCGGCTGTCCCAGCACCAACCCCCTGAGCACCATCTTCATTCAGGTCGTAGCTGAACAGAATACAGTCACAATTGGTTGTGCAGACTGATGGCGCTCCAGTAGCAGTGCCCGGTGTAGGAAAGCTCCAGAGAGTTACCGCACCCATGAGGTCAAGTACTGGTACCGCCGCCTGGTAAAAATCAAGGACATTAATACTACCGTCTGAATTGACGTCTGCAAGACTCCCCCTGTCATCGGGGTTGGAATCATCATCATCATCCCAGGCATCGTACCAATCCACATAACCGGCTCTTTGAAGATCTTTCGATACTTGATCAAGCGTACCCCGCAACTGCTGATTAAGCCGTGTTGCCTGTACCGACTCGCCGCCAGCAGTACTAATACGGAGCATAACAGTTACCACACCAGCGAGAAGTATCAAACTAATAGCTATCCCCACCATCAGCTCGATTAAGCTGATGCCGCGCTGGGTTGCTGGAAAAGAGCCTCTTAGCATGGTTCATACCCCGTCATGGTATTGTTGTTCGGGTTACAGATTCTGATGCGCCCTTCGGGGCTAATAACAATATTGAGCTGCCAGGCACCCGATGTAACGCTGATGGTGTCTTGATTATTTGCCGTGCTTGCCGTGCCGCGAATTCGGTTAAAGGTGAACCCTGTGCCGCCAAAGTTTTCAGCAATAGTGACGCCGTTGTAGTCGGTGCCATTAACCACCTGAACCACGTTGGTGCCAGCAACGGGCACCACGCAGGAGGTGGTATTGGTGCAGTTACAATTGGCGGCGGTGGCAAAGCCCACACACCAGGGGGTTGCCCCTGTATTGGTGTTAACGGAGATATTGGCATCGCGAATGGGCGCTTCGGATTTGGCTTGCAGGATAAGCCCGTAAATATCCTCAGTGGCACTTTTTACCCGGTTTTTGGCGACAAAATCGTTAAAACCTGGCACGGCAATCGCCGCGAGAATGGCGACCACAACCACCACGATCATCATTTCAATTAATGTAAAGCCCTTCGCCCTGGAGATTGCACAGGGGGATAAACGACTTTTGTTTTTGGCTTTACGACACAACACCTACTTTCACCTCAATACTCTTTATCTGCGTTTATTAATGATAAGCCATGGGGATTAAAAACTGTTTGAATTGTAGGGGATTATTAGGCAAATAGTTCGGCTTGGCGCGCCATTATTTTTCTACCGCTTGTCGGTTTAAAAATACCTACTATCACAATCAATGCCAGCCATCATTAAAATAAACCGCTTGTCGGATTTTATTTTTTTAATCGCCGAGTTTTATAATGGTTTTTTATAACAGAACAAAACAATCTTAAGCTCAACTATAACCTTACCGTATAAAAACTTGGTGGAAGGGTTTTCGCCAGCAGGGCTGGCTCCTACAAAAAATACTCCCAGCTGTGGAAGCTGGGCATCCCAGCGCTAGATTTTTGGCTTCGTAAAACCCTCGCCTGCAGGGCCGGCTTCTACGAAAACAACCAGCACACTCCCAATTGTAGGCGCCGGGTATCCCGGCAATTGTTGTTTTTTTCTGGCTCCGGCTCCTGAGTGGGAACCCTGTGTATTGGCAGTGCGTCCCCACGTGGAGCGTGGAGACGAGGCGAAATTCCTTGCTGTAGCTTGCCCTGCAAGCGATTGCTGACTTCTCTATCGCCATCAGACTGACCACACACAAATCCGTGGGAGCCGGGCATCCCGGGGATTGTTGTTTTTAGCAGGCAGGGTAACCTGGAAAAGCAGAACCCTCTGGAGCACAAACTCTGACTCGGCCGGTAAGGCCAACTTTAATTTCCAGGGTTTGGCCGCTGGCGCTGATGGCGATGGCGCCAGCTGGGCTTGCGGTTTTGCGCAAACGATTAAACGTGGTGCCCAGCGCCGGAAAGTTTTCGGTAATGGTAACACCGGGAAATTCATCGCCGCTGACGGCTTGCAAAACACTGGTGCCAGCCACATTCAGAGCACAGGCATTTGCGCCTGCGTCTGGCGTGCAATCACATGATGGAAAAGGGGCGATGCCCACGCACCAGTGATCGGCCTGAACAGTAACAGAGAGGTTGACGTCACGAATGGCGCTTTCGTTTTTCGCCTGAATGATGAGTCCATGAATGTTTTCGGTGGCGTCCCTGACCCGCGCTCTGGCAATGGCATTGCTGAACCCAGGTACGGCCAAGGCTGCGACTATGCCCAGAATAGCCAGGGTGACAAGTAATTCAGCGAGGGTAAAGCCTGTGCTGCGACGGCGAGATTGAAAATGCAAATAGCAAACGCGGTTTTTCATTGGCATGCGACCTCCCTGTGCACGACCGGTTTTCTGTGGCTGTTGATATTTGACGGGCTGAACGCGGGTTCAATCCCTGAACCTGGCCTGCTGCGGCAAGTGATTTAAAATATCAGCTTTAACTTTAGCGGATTCTGGGGAGATGGCAAGGTTTGTGGCTGTTTTGTTGGGCATTAGCGCCAAATTCGAGAATCGCCAGCGGGGCTGGCTCCTACAAAAACGCACCCCCAATCGCAGGAATCGGGCGTCCCGGCGATGGTTGTTTTTTTCTTGCCGCGTCCCCACGCGGAGCCTGGGAACGAGGCAAATTCGAGAATCGCCTGCAGGCAGGCTCCTACAAAAATCCACCCCCAAACGTAGGAGCCGGGCGTCCCGGCGATAGGGTTTTGCCAGTGGGCAGGTTTCTACAAAGCTGAGAGATCCTGCATGAGGAGATTGACGACCTCGCGGTTGGCCTCAGGAAAATTGTAATCAGGCAGATTGTTGATTAACACCCAATTTATGCGCTGGCCTTCGTTGCCGACGGGGGCGCCGGAATAGCGGAAAACCTGCCAAAATTCCAGATGAACCGCTTTATCGGGATATTGGTGGCTGATATCGGTGAGCTTGCGGGCGGCTTCGTGGTCAATGCTGATATTGAGCTCTTCCTGCAACTCCCTTTGCAGCGCCAGCTGCGATGATTCGCCGGGTTCGACTTTACCGCCGGGAAACTCCCAAAGCCCGCCCTGATGAAGATGGTCCGGTCTGCGGGCGATTAGAACTTGCTGCCGACAGGAGCTGTAGATGATGGCGGCAACAACGTGAATTTGCTTCATGGGCTAACACTCTTTGAATTTGCTTTTCTCTGATGAAGCCGCCATCACCAGCTGGGCTGGCTCCTGCAAGTAAATGATTTTTCAGAAGGAACCAGCCCTGCTGGCGATGCATGAAAATTCTGTAAGACAGACAATATCAAATTGAAGCAACACTAACGGGATGCACTGACTTAAGCCGTCATTCCCGCGCAGGCGGGAATCCAAGAGTCTCGACACCCTGAAAAAAATGGATTCCCGCCTGCGCGGGAATGACGAAAACCTGGCTTTGGCGTTAAGTCAGTGCTATTCATACTAACAGCCTGTCAGGTTCTGTATTCCGCATTGATGGTGACGTACTCGTGGGAAAAATCCGTCGTCCAAACGGTTTCGCTGATACTTCCTCTACCCAGATTGATGCTGATAACAATTTCCTCCTGGTTCATCACCGCCTGGCCTGCAGCTTCAGTATAGCTCGCGGCTCTGCCACCGTTTTCGGCGATAAGCACATCCCCCAGTTTCACGGAGATTTTATCCACGTCCAAACTGTCGACCCCGGCGCGGCCAATGGCAGCGAGAATTCTCCCCCAGTTGGGGTCGGAGGCAAAGAGCGCGGTTTTTACCAGTGGCGATTCTGCCACGGCATAGGCAACTTTCAGGCATTCTTCTTTTGTGGCCGCCCCGGTCACCGCCACTGTGACGAACTTGGTGGCGCCTTCACCGTCGCGAATTATGGCCTGAGCCAGTTCGATGAGAACGCCATCGAGCGCCTGTTGAAAAAGCGCCTCATTGGCCGGGGTGATGGGCACAGCGGATTTGCCCGTAGCCACCAGGGTGACAGCATCATTGGTGGAGGTATCGCCGTCCACCGTGATGCGGTTAAACGAACGCTCGACGCTCAGAGACAACATTTTTTGCAGCAAGGCCTGATCCACCTGAGCATCGGTGGCGACATAGCCGAGCATGGTGGCCATATTGGGTTTGATCATCCCCGCCCCTTTGGAGATGCCAGTCAGAGTGACAAGGCGCCCGTCTATTGCCACCTGAACGCTGGCGCCCTTGGGCCTGGTATCTGTGGTCATGATGCCGATACCGGCGTCGCGCCAGCCATCTTCGCGGCAATTTTCAAGGGTTGCACCGAGGGCGGCAATAATTTTCTCCACCGGCAGGGGTTCGCCGATAACTCCGGTGGAATAGGGCAGTACATCTTCGCTTTTACAATTGGCAATAGCGGCCAGCGCTTCGCACACCCGCGCGGCATTTTCGAGACCGGGTTTTCCCGTTCCGGCGTTGGCATTGCCGGTGTTGGTGACCAGGTATTGCGGTGTTCCCCTGTGGAGATGCTGTTTGGCGAGCTGCACGGGAGCGGCGCAAAAGGCGTTTTGGGTGAAACAGGCGGCAATGCTGGCATCGCGATTAAAGGCCATGATCACCAGGTCTTTCTTGCCTGGCTTTTTAATACCGGCGGAACCGGTGCCGAGACGAAACCCCGCAACCGGGTGCAGGGTGGGAAAGGTATCTTTGCCGACGGCCATGACTGTTCCTTTGGGGTTGTTACGCGTTGCTAGTTGTCGGGGTGTTTGTGTGATAGCAAAAATCGCCAGCAGGCTGGCTCCTACAAATCAATGATTTTTTCGGTAGGAGCCAGCCCTGCTGGCGACGTTATTTTAATGCCACGCTGCGTTGAGGTTAAGACAGCTTGCCGTGGCACTGCTTGTATTTTTTGCCCGAGCCACAGGGGCAGGGATCGTTGCGACCCACTTTTTCGTCCTCGCGAACAAAAGGCTGTTGTTGAGCTGGCGCCTCCTCCGGCTGCTCAGGACTATCCAGCGCAGTGGTTTCGTCGTGACGGAAGTCCATCTTTTGTTTGGCCTGAGCTTCCAGCTGGCGGCGCTCCATCTCTTCAACATCGTCGTGGCTGCGCACTTCAATACGGCTGAGATAGCGAATGGTGTCCTGTTTCATGTTGTTGATCATGGCCTCAAACAACTGGAAGGATTCGCGCTTGTATTCCTGCTTGGGGTTTTTCTGGGCGTAGGCGCGCAAGCCGATGCCCTGGCGCAGGTGATCCATATTGGAAAGGTGTTCTTTCCATAGCAGATCGAGCACCTGCAGCATCACCTGCTTTTCGATGACGCGAATATCCGGGCCGATTCTGGCGCATTTTTCGTCATAGGCATCGGCGACTTCTTCAATAATCCGCTCGCGAAGTTTTTCTTCGTGAAGACGCTTGTCTTCCGCCAGCCACTGCTGCACCGGCAGGCTGACGCCAAATTCAACCGCCAGCGTTTCTTCAAGCCCGTCGATATCCCACTGTTCGGCGAGGCTTTGGGGGGGAATGTAGCTGTCGATGGTGGCGTTGACCACGTCTTGGCGAATCGCGCGAATCATGTCGCCGATGTCCGTGGATTCGAGAAGCTCATCCCGCTGTTCATAGATCACTTTGCGCTGGTCGTTGGCAACATCATCAAACTCCAGCAATTGCTTGCGAATATCGAAGTTGCGCCCTTCAACTTTGCGCTGTGCCTTTTCGATGGAGCTGGTGACCATGCGGTGCTCGATGGCCTCCCCTTCCATGCCCAGGGCGCGCATCATGTTGCGCACTCGGTCGGAGGCAAACAGGCGCATCAGCGGGTCTTCCAATGACAAATAGAAGCGGGACAGGCCTGGGTCGCCCTGGCGCCCGGCGCGACCGCGCAGCTGGTTGTCGATACGGCGGGATTCGTGGCGCTCGGTGCCAATGATATGGAGGCCACCAAGCTGCGCGGTGGTGGTGACAGGTTCAAAGGGCAGCGGACTCAGGCCGAGGAACTGCCAGCAATCCCGCAGCGCCTTTTGTTTGTTGGCCACAGAGGCGCTCTCCAGCTTGGCGCGATTTTTTTCATCGATAAACTGTTCCACCCAAACATCGGTGAGCCTCTCGAAGAGGTTGTCATCGCTGGCGCTAACATCGGCAGGGGCGAGTTCGTGTTGCTGCCACCAGGCCAGCAGTTCGGCAAAGTCAAAGGGCTGCAGCTGAATATCGGTGCCGCGACCGGCCATATTGGTGGCCACGGTGATGCTGCCCAAACGACCGGCTTCGGCAATCACCTGAGCTTCGCGCTCGTGCTGTTTGGCGTTGAGAACATTGTGGGGGAGTCCGGCTTTTTTCATCAGCGCAGAAAGTATTTCCGAGTTTTCCACCGAGGCGGTGCCCACCAGCACAGGGGCGCCCATACGGTGAATGGTGCGCAGATGTTCGATCACCGCGTCAAATTTTTCCCGCTGGGTGAGGTAGATAAGATCGTTGAGATCGCGGCGCTGAATCGCCCTGTTGGTGGGAATCACC
>JALOAH010000047.1 GCA_023228865.1 Porticoccaceae bacterium
TGGCGGACACCCTTGAAGAATCCTCGCCTGAACTGCAGATGACCATCCTGGCTAACATGTCCCCGGAGCGTGCGGCTGACATCCTAGAGGAAATGGACCCGGATGAAGCCGCTGACCTGCTGGCGGATCTGCCCGAACAGACCAGTGAAGCTCTGCTGGAGCTGATGGAACAGGACGATGCCCGGGAGGTGCGCACATTGCTGACCTACCCGGAGGACACTGCCGGCGGAATCATGACCACTGAATTTGCCTATGTGCCCGCGGACCTGACCGTAGGCGCTGCCCTCAATTACCTACGTTCTTCCGAAGACGCCCGTGATGATGAAGGTATGCATTATGTGCACATTCTTGATCACAATAAACGTTTGCGGGGCGTGGTTACCCTGCGCGACCTGGTGATGGCTGAGCCTGGCAGCGAGCTGCAGCAGTGGGTGATCGCTGAGAGAATCACCGTCGAACCCCTGACGCCGCAGAATGACGTGGCTTACCTGATCGCCAAGTACGATCTGGCCTCCATCCCGGTGATCGATCCAAACACCAACGTCATGCTGGGCATTGTCACCGTTGACGATGCTATCGATATCGTCCTGCCGACGGCATGGAAGAAACGTCTACCCCGTTTGTTCTAAGAGAGAAAATTGGAGTGCCCCTATGCTGAAGAAATTTAAAGCGCCCTTATGGCTAAGAAAGCTTGGCATCTTTTTGGCTGTCCTCGGACCGGGGTTGATCACCTCCAGTGCTGATAACGACGCGCCGGGCATTGCCACCTATTCCATGGCTGGTTCGATCTATGGCTATAAATTCCTGTTTGTGATCATGGTCGTGACCATCGGCGAGGTCGTCATCCAGGAAATTGCTGCACGGATGGGTGTGGTCACCGGCAAAGGTACGGCAGATTTGATCCGGGAACGATTTGGCGTGAAGATCACAACCTTTACCATGTTTTCACTACTGCTGGCTAACCTGGGTACCACTGTTGCACAAATCGCGGGGGTGGCTGCCTCTGCGGAGCTGTTTGGCATCAGCCGCTACATTGCCGCGCCCCTTGCCGCCATATTGGTGAGCCTGGCTGTGCTGCGCGGTTCTTATAAACACATCGAGAAAATACTTTTAGCCCTGTCGCTGACCGCCATCAGTTACATCGTCACCGTGTTTCTGGTTAAACCGCCCTGGGGAGAGGTGCTGCGCGCCACCTTTATCCCCCAATTTGAGCTGGAACCGAACTTCATCCTGGCGGTACTGGCCACCATCGGGACGACCATCACCCCCTGGGGCATCTTTTTTATGCAATCCTCTGTGGCAGATAAGGGGCTGGCGATCAAAGACTATCCTTATACGAAAATTGACGCCACATTCGGCGCAGCCTGGGGCAACGTGATTTCGGCTTTCATCGTCATTTCAACGGCTGTCACCCTGTATGCAGCCGGCATCCATGTGGACACCGCAGAACAGGCTGCGTTGGCGTTGGCGCCCCTGGCGGGAAATGCTGCCCGGGTTTTGTTTTCAGCCGGTTTGCTGGGCGCGTCCCTGCTGGCGCTATCGGTGCTACCCCTCTCAACTACCTATGCCTTTTGTGAAGCCTTCGGCTTTGAGCGCGGCCTTAACCGTCCCATCAAAGAGGCGCCTACATTTTATGGTATTTACATGGGCATCATCGGTCTCAGTGTATTGATTGTCCTCATCCCGGGCATCCCCCTGTTCCCGATCATGTGGCTTTCGCAAACGTTGAACGCATTTATTCTGCCGGTGCTGCTGTACCTGGTGATTAAACTCTCCAGCAACGAGCGGATCATGGGGCAGTGGAAGAACACCCGCCTGCAGAATATTCTGGCAATCGGGTTGATGGTATTTATCAGCCTGGTGACGGTGGCGTTGGTTGTCGCTTCTTTTTGGACCCCGGCATCCTGAGTGGGGCGCCGTCTCAGATTAGGGTGTCTTCCCCGTTTGTGGGGACATGAACCTGATCATGATACAACCGCAAATCCAGGAGGTACTCAACCCATGCCAGGATGACCCCCAGCGCAATTAGCGCGGCTGGAAGTAATAATAGCATCACAACGATCATCCGCCTGGTGAAGATCAACAGCACCAGTAAGGCAATCAGGGTGAGCAGCCCGCTCACAAGAACAACACGGTAACCGACACCAAGCAATCGGGCTTTTTTCACCTGGCGCTCCCTTTGCTGGATAGTCTCTCTCTGTGTAGGTTGATTGTCTTCTGTCATATCAACTCAACTTTCCGAATTCCATCGGGCTAATTCGATGGCACTTTTTTTTAAAGTCATGCCGGATGATCCCAAAAAGATCATCCTTCAACCGTCAATTGTTTCCTGCCAAACACCCATTGCATTGATCAACAACCAGCGACAAACGAACATCGATTGGCTAACCCGGCATGTGCATCAGTGCAAAGGTCCACATATCTGAAAATTCTTCGATCAACTTAGCGGTAGGCTTGCCGGCGCCGTGACCGGCGCGGGTTTCAATGCGGATCAGCACCGGGGCTTCGCCAGCCTGAGCTTTTTGCAGGGCGGCGGCAAATTTGAAGCTATGCCCGGGAAACACCCGATCGTCGTGATCGCCGGTCAGCACCATGGTGGGAGGGTAGATCGCGCCGTTTTTGATGTTGTGATAGGGCGAATAAGCCAGCAGGGTCGAGAATTCATCAGGATCATCCGGAGACCCGTAGTCCGAGGTCCAGGCCCAGCCAATGGTGAACTTATGGAAGCGCAGCATGTCCAGAACCCCCACATTGGGCAGGCACACGCCAAACAGGTCTGGACGTTGGGTCAGACACGCGCCGACCAGCAGTCCGCCGTTGCTGCGTCCGCCAATCACCAGGTACGGGGAAGTGGTGTAACCCTCATGGATCAGATATTCTCCTGCGGCAATGAAATCATCAAAGACGTTCTGTTTGTTGGCTTTCATGCCGCCTTCATGCCATTCGCGGCCATATTCGCCGCCGCCGCGCAGATGCGCCTGGGCATAAATGCCGCCCATCTCCATCCACACCAGGTTGGGCACACTGAAACTGACCGGTAATGGGATGTTAAAACCGCCATATCCGTACAAATAGGTGGGCACTTCGCCATCGATTTGCAGGTCTGCCCGGTGGGTGATGAACAGGGGCACCTGTGTGCCGTCTTTACTGGTAAAGAAAACCTGTTTACTCACATAATCCGCCGGATCAAAGACCAGGTCGGGCGACCGGAAGACGGTCTCTTTTCGGTCGAGAACGTCCAGGTGGTAAACGGTACCGGGCGTGGTAAAACTGGAAAACGTGTAAAAAGTCTCCGGGTCATCACCCTGACCGCTGAACCCCATCACGGTGCCAATGCCCGGCAACGTCAGTTCACCATCCGGCGTGCCATCCTGCTTGTAATAACGCACCTGGTGCGCTGCATGATGAAGATAGGTGCACACAAAACGCCCACCGACAAAGTCCGCATATTCAAGTTTATCTGTATCCTCCGGGATGACCTCATTCCATTTTCCAGGGTGTGGGCGGTCAATATCGATGGCAATCACGCGGTTGAGGGGGGCATCCCGGTCGGTTTTAAAGAAGAAACGGGTCCCGTCGTTCCACACCAGCCCGTAGGCCGCATCGAAATCCGTCAACAACCCCGTGACCTCACCCTGGGGGTCTTCGAGGTCAAGGTAAAACACCCCGTTCTCCTCTGCTGTGCCCTGTGCAGCGTAGATCACCAGGTAATGCCCGTCTTCGGTCACCTGGCTATAAAAGCCCCATTTTGGATGATCCGGGCTGGCGTAAATCAGCCGATCTTCGGATTGTGGTGTGCCCAGGCGGTGGTAGTAAAGCTTGTGATTGTAATTGGCAGATTTGAGCGCATCGCCTTGCGGGGCATCGTAACGGCTGTAGAAGAACCCGGTGCTGCTCTTATCCCAGCTGGCACCGGAGAATTTAACCCATTCGATTCTGTCTTCCAGGTCCTGCCCGTCATCCACGCGGCGGACATACCAGGTTTGCCAATCCGAACCCGCATCCGAAAGGCCGTAAGCCAGCAGGCTCCCATCACGGCTGATGGCTGCTCCGCTCAGGGCGACCGTGCCATCCTCAGAGAGGGTATTCGGGTCAATTAAAATCTGTGGTTCGGCGTCCAGGCCTTCCATCCAGTAAAAAATATCCTGGTTGAGCAAACCGTTGTTATAGGTGAAGAAATAGCGACCGCCGCGTTTGAATGGCGGAGAATACTTCTCGTAATCCCATAATTCAAGCATGCGCGCCTGGATTTTTTCTTTCAGTGTTGAGCTTTCCAGGTAAGCGTTGGTTAAGCTGTTTTGATTCTGGATCCAGGCTCGAATTTCATCGGATTCGAGGTCCTCCATCCAGCGATAGGGGTCCGGGACGCGGTATCCATGGATTTCTTCGACCAGGTCTTGTACGCGTGTTTGAGGGTAGGGGATCGGCATTATGGCTCCTTATGTGGGGGATCAGGCTGGGTAATTGGCAATATGGTTGAACAGGGCGGCAGTTAATTTGGCATCGTCGATGGCGCGATGCGAGTTGGGCAACGGGATGCCGCAGGCTGCGCCGGCAGCCTCGAGTTTATGAAAGCGAAAACTGTTGCCGCGCGGGCTAATCTGACCGTAAAAGGCGGCATACAGTTTCATCACACAGAAAAACTGCTTATCATCCATGGGCCACACCAGCCTGTGACGGCTGTGGGTCTGTTTTAACAGCCGCAGGTCAAAATCGGCGTTGTAAGCCCCGATAAAACGACCAGCCAGGAAAGGTTGCAACTCGTCCCAGGCTTCCTTCCAGTCGGGCGACTCAGCGACCATTTCCTCCCTGATCCCGTGGATGGCGATGGCGTCTTCAGGGATCGGTATGGGGGGCTTGATCAGGGTATCAAACAGGGTTGCCCCGTGTAAATCCACCACGCCCACCTCGATAATGACGTCCTGGGGAGAAAAGCCGGTCGTTTCGGTATCGATGAAGATGGGGTCATAAGCCAGGATTTGCCGGGCGCGTTGGATGACTTTTGGATTGGCAAGAGGGTACATAAGCGTGCCTTTGACGGTGTAATTCGTGTACAAAGTTTACCACTTTACTGGCAAGCCTTCAAAGGCAAGGTATGGATTTAAAGATTTAACGACCAGGGACACGCAGAGCACAAAGATGGAAAGATATTCTTTGTTTTCTGAGCGCTCTCTGTGATGCTTAACAAAAACCAGAATTCGAGGGGGTGGGGGGCACTCTGTAAACCGATATTTCTGACTGTCATTCAGGGGCAGTTCTTGGGTATAATTCCGATGTTGTTGAAACCACTTGAAGATTGGTAAATATGTCTGAAAAAACCCCGACTGGCCGCCTGATTCGCCTGACCTCGCTATCTTCCTGCGCAGGTTGAGCGTCTAAACTGGGCGCGGAAGCGCTGGCGCAGGTTCTGCAGCCGTTCTCAAACATCTTCAACCCCGAGCATTACCCCAATTTGTTGATCGGGCTCGAATCGCCCGATGATGCCGCTGTGTGGCGCATGGACGATGGGCGGCTGCTGGTGATCTCCATGGATTTCTTCACGCCCGTGGTGGACGACCCCTATGATTACGGCGCCATCGCGGCTGCCAACAGTCTCTCTGACGTGTATGCCATGGGCGCCATGCCTTTTCTGGCGCTGACCATCGCTGCGCTGCCGCCCGATTTGGATGTGAGCATCTCCCGCGAGATCATGCGCGGCCTGGCGGAGAAATCTGCTGAAGCAGGTGTGGTCATCGCTGGCGGGCACACCATCAGCGATAAAGAACCCAAGATCGGACTGGTCGCGTTAGGTTTCGCCAGTGATGATACCCTCCTGCGAAAAGACGCCCTGCAAATTGGCGACCAGTTGGTGCTGACCAAGCCCCTCGGCTTTGGCGTGACCACCACCGCTCTCAAACAGGAAAAGGCTGCAGCAGAGGATATCGCCGAGGTGGTGGGCTGGATGACGCGGCTCAACCGGGACGCTGCCCGACTGGCCCTCCAGTTCAAATTGCGCGCGGCTACAGACATCACCGGTTTCAGCTTTCTGGGGCATGCCTGGGAGATGGCGGAAGCAGCCCAGGTTGGATTGAAGATCCGTTACAGTGCGGTGCCCTTTATCTCCTGTGCCAGGGAACATGCCCTGGCCTGGCGTTTCCCTGGCGGCGCCTTTGACAACCAGCACTATTACCAACAGCATGTGTCTTTTGACCCCCAAATCACCGACGCGGAACAGGTCTTGCTGTTTGACCCTCAAACCAGCGGCGGTTTGTTGATGGGCGTCCCCCGGGAGGACGTGGATGACTTTATGGCAGCTGCCAAAACCAGCAAGCAGCCTGTCTGGCTGATCGGCGATGTCGTCCCGGGTGATCAAATTTCAGTTGTTCCATAAGTGGCTGATGTGTGCTTGTGCATGTCAACAATTTGAGTAGAATCTTCCGACATATGGTGACGAAAGCAGTATTTAACGTAAAACGCCTTCCTGCTAAGGCTTATCGGCGACAACTTCACAACACCTTTCGGGTGGTTGTGCTGCTGATCAGCCTGGTTTTAACTGTTTTCGGCACGCCTGAGCCTGCTCGCGCGCAGGCCGGCGCTCCATACGAGGTACTGGCAGAGATCAACGGCCTGCGCGTTGCCAACGGCATGGAACCCCTGGCTGAAAATCAGTATTTGAACCTGGCTGCCCAGAACCACGCGGATTGGATCGCTTCTACCTTGCAGGGAGGGCACACTGGCGCAGGCGGCAGCACACCCGCTGACAGGGCGCTGGCGGTCGGCTACGGCGGCGGGGCGACGGTCAGCGTCACCGAGAACTGGGCACGCGGCCCGGGACTTACTGCCCACTCTTGTGTTTATACGATGTGGGCTCCCTCATCAGCCCATATCAACAACATGCTCACCACCTGGCACAACGAATTTGGCGCCGGTGTCGCCCTGGACAGCCAGGGGATGACGGTATATGTGGTCAAATTTGGGCATGTGATCGGCAGTGCTCCGCCACCAAAAACGTCGGTGCCCAGTGGACCGACCGGCACCTCCGCACCTCTGATCCAACCGATTGCCACTGCACAGGCAAACCCTGACGGCTCGGTGATTCACATCGTGCAGTTCGGACAGACCCTGTGGGGCATTGCTGAAGCTTACCAGATTAACATGGTCACATTATTGGAACAAAACTATCTCACCGAGGATGCAGCCATATTTCCTGGTCAGGAGCTGTTGATTGTGCCTGCCGGTAGCGGAACAGACACAGAAAGCGACAAAAACCTGGCAGAAGAGACCACCCCCACGCCCACAAAAGAACCGACTTCCACGCCAACCATGACGCGCACACCCTTGCCGACCCGCACGGTAATCACCGCCACACCGACCCCTGAGCCCAACCCGAGCGGTCAATTCTTTATAAAGATCTTCAGCGGGGATACGCTGGGGATTGGCATCGGTTTGGTGGCGGTGAGTCTGCTCGGGCTTGCGCTGCTGTGGTTTACGTCGTCGCGGCTGAAGTAAGACAGGGAAAGCCGGTAGGTGGAGAGTTCCTTATACAGGATGTTGAAGAATTGCGTGATGCCTCCAATGAATCTCGAAAATATCAATACCTGCTTGAAAAGCGGCTTGCCCCCTACCATGCTCAAATGACCCCGTTAGGTGTGCGGTGAAGTTCCGCATACCATTATGACCTGAAGGCTTCCGGCAGCGGATTTTCGGCAGCCAGGGCTGCCTTGCGGGTGTGTGAATACTTCTTGATCTGCGCCTCGCGTTTGAGTGCAGCAATATGATCCTCCACCTCCTCAACATACACCAGCTCGACCGGGCCATGCATGCGAGTGTAGCGCGCACCCCGTCCGGCATTGTGTTCGACAACCCGGCGTAGGGGATCCGTGGTCCAGCCCGTGTAATACGCGTGATTGGCGCAGCGCACCATATAGCAGTAAAAACGATTTTGAGGGGGCAGATCTTCAGGCACGCGGCTCACCAGTTGATCAAAAAGCGTGTCAAGCCTATTAAAGGTTTGCGGATGACCAGGTAGATCAGGTCAAGACCGAACATGGGCAGCACGAAGATGATCGCCAGCAGGATCATCGGGCTGTAGGGGCGGATGCGATCGTAAAACGTCGCCCAGTGTTTGGGCAGGAAGTAGGTGATCACCTTTTCCCCGTCGAGGGGCGCCAGGGGGATCAGGTTGAACAGGAACAGCGCCAGGTTGACGTACAGGAATTCCAGCAGGAACTCGCCCGCGCTGGGCAGGATCGGTCCGCTGCTCATCGTCAGGGGCGCCCAGCGCAAAGGGATGGCTGCGATTAACGCCAGCAAGAGGTTAGAGACCGGCCCGGCAATCGAAACCAGCATCACCCCCGCACTGGATTTGCGCCGCAGCTCATAAGGATTGATCGGCACGGGCTTAGCCCAGCCAAAGCCGGCAAACAACAGGGTAATTGTGCCCATCACGTCCAGATGCGCCAGCGGATTGAGGGTCAGCCTGCCGTGAAGGCGGGGGGTGCTATCGCCCAGGGCGTCTGCTGTGGCGGCGTGGGCGAATTCGTGGACCGTGAAAGCGATCAACAGGGTGATGATGCGGGAGATCAGGATCGGAATGGAAAGATTGAATAACATGGCGTAATCTCTTTGATTTCAGCAACCCGGTCATTATACCCTCCGACCGGGCATGAGATGGATGCTGGCTTGTGTGTACAATGGGATAAAAAAGTATCATTAACAACCTGGATGACGCGCACCGGCACGCTTCACCGGTGGAGAAGTGGGGGGTGTGATAGAACATATATAGAACATTAGATTAGAGATTTTCCCAATTTCTCCATCTTCTCTTGTATAATGTATAACATATATTACAATGTGCGTAGTAGCAGAACCAGAGGAGTCGAGATGAGCCAAGCATACAATGATAATAAAGCCGTGCAAGCCGCGGCTATTTTTATCGATCTTGAAGGGGGAACAATTGACAAATACAAACTCTGTAAATTAATGTATTACCTCGAACGGCAAACGCTTGTCTTAACCGGGCAACTTCTCTTTCACAGCGACCTTTTTTCAATTAAACACGGACCAGTCGCCAGTGAGGTGAATGATGCAATTAATACAGTTTTACCATCAGAGAACTTTCGCCCCTTGTTCTCAGATCAATATTCAAGATGGTTTAACTACTTCAAAAAAGTTTCAAAATATGGAATTAGCTCCGTTGCAAACCCTGGTGATGACGAGCTTTCCGAAGCTGATATAGATCTAATTAAGGAGATAAGTGTTCAATTTGAAAATTATGATCATAAACAATTGAAAGCTTTCTTTGATAACTTGCCTGAGCATACCAAAACAGATACGCGTATCCCAATTAGTTTTGAGGATATTCTTAAAGCAGAAGGATTCCCCGAGGAAGAAATCGAGGAACTTCGTGAAGAATATTCGTATTATTTGGAATTAATCTCTGCATAGCACTTATTAATGCTTAACATTGGAGATTGTTTTACACTGCATTCAAGCGGAAACCAACATCTTCATATAGTGATTCAAGATCAAAGACCAGGTGATAGTAACAGCCAGGTCATTTGTGTTTATTTATCATCTGTTGGCAACAAGAGCAACATCGACAAACGTACGATATTACTCAAAAGCCAACATGAATTTATAACAGAAAAGTCATTTGTCAAATATCGAAATGTTTTGATCGAATCAAAAAGAAATATTGAATCAAGAATAATAAAAAGATTTAAGCCAATCGATCTTGATATACTTGAGTCAATTCAATCTGCATTTCTCCTGCCCAAACCATATAAAAATATTCCAAAAAGAATTATTTTGCTGTTCAACGAATGGCATCAAAATCAAATCTATAATCATCCTGATTTCTAATTAAATCCCCCGAATCAGAATTTCTTATATCTCACTCCTCCAACAAGTCCATCTGCTTACCCTCTTCCCTCTGAGGGCGTGGCGCCCGCTTAAAGGTCTGGTTCACCTGGGAGATGCGCGGCATATCAATTCCCTTTCCGCCCAGAAGCTCCTCGATCGTTAGAATCTGCAATCGTGGATGGTTCTCTCCCCACCCCCATCCCTGTGATTGATAAAACCCGCCACTGGCAGCTTCCGCCCGCATCGGTTGGGTTGGCTCATGCATCGTGATCAAAACGCCAATCTCTGCATTTTCACGATCGACGACCCCGCGCAAATCCCGCATATAGGTCAAATGCGGTTTACCTGCCTTTACAGAAATCACAACCTGCTTGGTTTTCCTCGAGTCATCATCGTGAAAATAGATCCTGCCGTCAATGCCAGCATCTGCACCTTTCTTTTGATCCGCAGGTCTGGCTCCCACCAACCCCAGCGCCCACCACTGAAATTGATAAGGGTTCTCTTTCGCCAATGTTTCAGCCCCTGAAAGAGAGACCGGCTCACCGATCACCTCATATTGCAGATCTTCCCCAAAGGAATCCTGCAGTCGGTGCTTCATCAGGTTGATCGCCAGGTGAGTGATGTCGATCCCGATCCACTGCCGGTTCAACCGTTGTGCAACTGCAACTGTTGTTCCACAGCCACAGAACGGATCAAGGACCAGATCGCCTTCATTGCTGCTGGCCTGAATGATCCTCCTTAAGAGTTCTTCTGGTTTTTGAGTAGGATATCCGAGGCGTTCAGCACTCGTCCTCCCAATGGGCTTAACTTCATCGTCAGCCCAAATGTCATGTACTCTTGGTTTTTCTGCTTCATCCAAATACCTTCGCCAAGATGGATTTCCCGTTGAACTAAAATCAATATAGCCAGCGTCAGCTAATATATCTAACCGTTCGCGAACAGATCCCATCAGTCGTCTTCCTGTATCTTCTTCATAGCGTTTTTGTAAAATTCGTGGTACTGTCCAATGGCCTGTCGGTTCTCTTCCCCTCCACGATTGACCACTGTCTCCGATGGTGCCACCTGCAGCTGTGAGCGGTCGGCTTACATACCTCCCTCTCTCATCTTTGTTTCTATACCAAGAATTAATAGTTTCTTCTCTATGCTGTGACAATCTTGGCGATAAGAAATAAAATTCATTGGATTTGGTATAAAAAAGAATGCGGTCAGAATTTTTCCCATATTGTCTGGCATCACTTTTCCCGCCATAAAGTCGTTTCCATACGATTTCGTTTCTAAAAAACTCCGCGCTAAAAATTGCATCCATCAAGATCTTCAAGTAATGGCTTGCAGTCGGATCGCAGTGCAGATAAATACTGCCTGTTGGTTTTAACACCCGACGCATCTCAATTAAGCGGGGCGCCATCATTGAGAGATACGCAAGCATGTCGCTGTCTTTCAACAGCAGTCGAAAAGCCTGCATTGCCCGGGAAACTTCTCCCCCTTGTTCGACAACCTTCATATAAGATTCAGCCGCAACCCGATCCCAGTGCCAGGTATCGTCAAATGCCTGGATCTGTGCAGCGGCATCAGTTCCATCTTTGCTGCCAAACAGCACGTTGTATGTCGCATTGGAATTAAATGGCGGATCCAGGTAAATCAAATCCACTGTTTCATCTTTAATATACCTTCTGAGGATATCCAGGTTGTCCCCATAAAACAGCTTATTCATTTCGGTTCTCCTTTGCTGTGACGGCCTGTTTTGAAATTATAACCCAATTATTAATAATACTTTTCATGATTATTATAATCATGCCTGGTCCTTCAGCCGCTCACTGAAATGACGCTGGAGATGTTGTTGAAATCAGTAACTAACCAAAATGGGGTTTTTAATGCTCATTAAAAACAAGGGTCAGTGATAAGCCGTTCCTTCTGCTGTTTCTGCGCATGGCAGATCAGCTATATGAATTATTCTATGTTTTTTCAGTAATTACAATTGGTAAAGCTGGTAGAGTGAAAATCGGCAAGTTCATTTGTCAGAGATGAAATTTCGAAGAATATCCTGGTTAAAAAATATATAGAGAAAAGTTAGTTTTCTGGATACTGCTAGCAAAAACTGTTATCCTTGCTAAGGGTAAACTTTATTCAAAGTAGTGAAAGCATTTTATGAAATATAATTTAACTCTAGATGGCATATGAAGCCTTTTACTAACTGCCTCCAATTTTATTGGGTAATGTCGCCAGCTTTTTCCATTCCCGGCTATAATTGCTTGTGAAAATGTCAATTTACCAGCGTTTTGCCCCCTTTTACCAGCGCGGACCTTACGTGCATTTTTCCCAGGAACTGGCGGAGACTGTCCTGCCGGAATACCTGGACCTGATCGATTTTCATCCTGGCGCCCTGCTCGATATCGCCTGCGGTGAGGGCAGCTTTGCCGTGGCGATGGCAGCAGCGGGGTACCGGGTCAGCGGGGTTGATCAATCGGCAGAGATGATCGCCCTGGCGCGGGAACGCGCCCGCGCAGCGAGCCTCCAGGTGGATTTTTCAGTCGAGGACATGCGCAATCTGCAATTTGTTGAAGAATTTGACCTGGTCACCTGTTTTTTTGATAGTTTGAACTACCTGCTGACATTTAGAGACCTGCAGGCTGCCTTTCGCAGTGCCCATGCAGCCCTCAGACCGGGCGGTTACTTCATCTTTGATATGAACACGATTCACGGGCTGGCTGTGAATTGGATGCGTGAAAAAACCTATGTACAGAACGAAGCGGATAATTTTATTGAATATCACCGGCATGAATTTGATTATGAGAACCTGGTGGCGACCATGGAAATCACCATTTTCACCAGGTCATCTGGTGAGCTGTGGGAACGCATCCAGGAGACCCACCGCGAGCGCGGCTACCCGATAGCCGATCTGCAATTTCTTTTGACTGAAACCGGGTTTGAAATTGAAGCGTTCTATGGTTCTTTGCGTAAGCGCACTGAGCTGCAGGCTGATTCTCCCCGGGTATTTTTTGTTGTTCAAAAACCGATCTGATCCCCCAGGGTCCCGGCGCTTTGCAGGACAGTCTGTTCCGCCTTGCCCCGCCTGTCTCCTGGTGTTATGATTTGATGGGTTGGAGGTGTTTTGGAAAACCTGAGCAAAAAAAAGCGGGTTCGGTACATTTTGATCCTGGTGATACTGGCTGCTCTTTCGTGTTATTGCCTGGGCGGGTTGGTTTTGTGGATCAATCAGTCCGGGCCGGTGGTGCTCACCCCGACGATCACGTCGACCCCCACCCGAACGGCGACGATTACCCTGACGCCCTACATCACGCTGACTCCGTCAATCACGCCGATCCCCACCAACACAGCGACGCCCACCAACACAGCGACCCCAACGATGACCTCAACAGCGACGTTCACACCGAACACCACCGATACCCCCACCGACACGCCCACTGAGACACCGTCCTTCACGCCGACTGAAACAGAGGAGCTGGCGCCTTAGATTCTATCTGACATAGAAACGGAGTTTGATGATTGATTTATTAACACACCTTAAAGAAATGTTGTCTGCGGCCGGGCTTTCAGGTTTTGAAAGTCCAATCCGCAAAATTGTGCAGGAAGCCTGGGCTCCGCTCACTGACGAATTGACGGTGAGCAAAATTGGCAGCCTGCACGGTTTGAAAACAGGCCAGGGAGAGCAGCCCAGAAAACGGGTGATGATCTCGGCGCACATGGATGCCATTGGTATGATGGTGACGGGCATCCATGATGGTTTGATGCGCTTTACTGAAATCGGGGGGATTGACCACCGCATTTTACCGGGTCAGTTGGTGACGGTTCACGGCCGGGAGGATCTGCCCGGCGTGGTGGTCCAGCCGCCTGCCTACTTGTTTCCCGAAGGAGACAGCGACGGCCCGGTGGAGATGAAATACCTGCTCGTGGATGTGGGGTTACGTCCGGATGAGGTTGCACAAAAAGTCCGGGTTGGCGACATCATCTCCTTTGCCCAGGAACCCCTGGAATTAACCGGCGATGCGATCGCCGGGCACACCCTGGATAACCGGGTTTCCGTCGCTGCAACCACCCTGTGCCTGGAGGAACTGAAAAGCCGAGAGCATCACTGGGATGTTTGGGCGGTAGCCTCCGCCCAGGAAGAGGAAACTCTGGGCGGCGCGTTGACCTCGCCCTTTGATATCCGCCCTGATATTGCCATTGTGATTGACGTCTGCTTTGCCAGGGGCCCGGGCTCCTCCGATTGGCGCAGCATTCCCTTTGGCAAGGGTGTCGGCCTGGGTTATGGACCGAACATCCACCCGGCTTTGTTCCAGCTTTTCGAGGATAAAGCCAAGGAATTGGAGATCCCCTACCATCGGGATGTAATGCCCAGAATGTCTGGTACAGATGCGATGGCCATCCAGGTGGTGGCAGAAGGGATCCCCTGCATGGTGCTGGGCATCCCGTTACGGTATATGCACACGCCAGTTGAAACCGTTTCACTTAAGGATATCCGCCGGGCTGGGCGGTTGATGGCTGCCGTCATCGCTGACCTGGCGCCGGATGCCCTTGAGCACATCAAATGGGAAGAGTGATCCATGACCAAGACGAATAATCAACCAACAGGACAGGCGCCAGGAATCGGCGCCAGCCAGATTGAGTTATTGGAAAAATTATGTAATGCCACGGCTGTCTCGGGCGATGAACATGAAGTCCGCCAGATTGTACTGGAGGAGATCAAGGAGATCGCCGACGAAGTCACCGTGGACGCGCTGGGAAACGTCCTGGCGACCAAATTGGGCCGCGGTGAGAACCGGGTGCGGGTGATGCTGGCCGCCCATATGGATGAGATTGGGTTCATGATCGTTAACAAGCACGAAGATGGGCTGTTTGAATTTGAGCGCATTGGCGGCATTGATGAACGCCAACTACCCGGCAAGTCCGTGCTGGTTGGGCGGGAAAGCCTGCCAGGCGTAATCGGCGCCAAACCGATCCACATGACCACTGCCGCTGAGCGTAATAACAAAATTGAAACCTCCGCCCTGCGCATCGATCTGGGTCCTGAGATTGGCGACAGGGTTAAACCCGGCGACCGGGCGACCTTTGCCACCCGTTTTGAGGTGATCGGGCCGAGCATCCGGGCAAAAGCGCTGGACAATCGGCTGGGCGTGGCAACCTTGATTGAACTACTCAAACACGCACCGGAGCAGATTGACCTGCTGGCAGCCTTCACTGTCCAGGAAGAAGTTGGTCTGCGCGGCGCGCGGGTGGCTGCTTATGCCTTCAACCCGGATATGGCAATAGCGGTGGATGCCACACCAGCGTATGACCTGCCACACTGGGATGAGGATGACGAAAATGACCGCTATAATACTCGCCTGGATGCGGGTCCGGCTGTCTATGTGCTAGACGCCGCCACAATCCCCGACCGACGACTGGTGAACTGGCTGGTTGAAACTGCACAGCAGGCTGAAATTCCCTGCCAGTTACGGCAACCCGGCGGCGGTGGAACGGATGCGGGCGCTATCCACAAAGTGCGCAGCGGCATCCCCAGCGTTTCTGTTTCAGTGCCCATCCGCTATGCCCATACAGCGGTCAGCCTGGCGCGCCTGGACGATTGGACCAGTACCCTGAAGCTCTTGCACACTGCACTGGGCAGGGTCACCCCTGATCTACTGGCTGTCGAGCGGCGGGATTGATGTTTTGCGCACATTTAAACGCGATCTTTAACTCTATTCTTTCATCAGGAGCAAATTTATGAAATCTTTAATTAAACAGCTTGTTGAAACTCCCGGACCTTCCGGTTTTGAATATGCCATCCGTGATGTGATTCGCGAAGCCGTCGCAGATTATGCCGATGAAATCCGTGTGGATGCCCTGGGCAGCTTAATCGCCAAAAAAGGCACCAAAACAGATGAGGGCATGCGGGTGATGATCTCAGCGCATATCGATGAGATCGGGTTGATGGCGACTTATATTGATGAGAAGGGCTTTGTGCGCTTCACCAATATCGGCGGCGTATCACCGTTAACTTGTGTTGGCGGAAGGGTACTGTTCATGGATGGCACCCGGGGTGTGATCGGTGTTGACGGTATCGGATGGGGAAAAATGCCCAAACTGAGCGACCTTTTCATCGATGTGGGTGCTACCAGCAAAGAAGATTGCCCGGTGAAGGTGGGCGATGTGTGCGGGTTTGAGCGCCCCTTCATAGACCTGGGCAAGCGCATGGTGGCCAAGTCGATGGACGATCGCATCGCTGCCGCCGTGGCGATTGAGGCGATGAAACGGCTGACCAGCACACCCCACGAGGTGCACTTTGTGTTCAGCACCCAGGAGGAAGTGGGTTTGCGCGGCGCCACCACCGCGGCCTATGGCGTTGACCCGCAAGTGGGCTTTGCCATTGACGTGACCCGCAGCGGCGACACCCCGCGCACCAACCCGAAGATGGCAACAGCCTTGGGCGATGGGGTAGCGATTAAAGTGCGCGATGCCAGCTTTATTGCCGACCCGCGCCTGGTGGATTGGATGGTTAAATCTGCGCAGGAGGCAGGCATTCCTTATCAAATGGAAGTGCTTGAGGCTGGCGGAACCGATGGGCGCGCCATTCAACTGACCCGCAGCGGCGTTCCCGCTGGCTGTATCTCGATTGCCTGCCGTTATATCCATTCACCGTCAGAAATGGTAGACTCTGATGATGTAGAAAATGCGGTTCAGTTATTGGTTAAACTGCTTAGCGACCCAATCATTTTAGAATAAAAATCGGAATAGATGGTGGACTGACTTTGAAAAGGATTAAGTTTTTTCTCGGGATTGGGTTGTTGTTGAGTCTGCTGCTTTCGGCTTGCGACAGCCTGCCCTTTGACCTTCCCTGGTTGAGCGCTGACGAACAGGTTTCCAGCACGCCGACGGAAACGGTTGAGGAAATCACGCCCACACCTGATGTGAGCCATGAGGTCGAAGAACCCCCGGCACCGATCACCAGCCTGACAGTGTGGGTGCCGCCGGATATGGATCCCGAACTGGGTACCGAGGCCAGCCAACGCTTTTCCAGCCGTTTGGAAGCCTTCTCTGTTACCCACGGAGGAATTGAGATCAATGTGCGGGTCAAGACGGCGAGTGGCGCGGGTGGGCTGCTGGATGCACTCACTGCCAGCAGCATCGCCGCGCCCGGGTCTTTGCCGGATTTGATCGCCCTCACGCGGACTGATCTGGAAACCGCGGCGCTGAAGGGGCTGATCTTTCCAATGGATGGAATGACCGAAATCCCGGACGACACTGATTGGTACAGTTTTACCCGCGATATGGCTTTGATCCAGGGCAGCACCTTTGGTCTTCCCTTTGCAGCTGATGCGATGACCCTGGTCTACCGCCCCGAAACTATCCCAGAGTACCCACAAACCTGGTCTGCCCTTTTTGAAGAAAACCTTGTGCTGGCTTTCCCGGCAGAACACGACCAGGCGCTCTTCCCGATGACCATGTACCTGGCAGAGGGGGGCGCGCTGCAGGATTCTCAGCGCAGACCCCAGCTTGAACTCTCCCCCCTGACGGAAGTTCTGCGGTTATTTGAACAGGGTGTTCAAGCCGAGACCTTTCCGGAGTGGTTGAACCAGTACCAGACCGCCGGCCAGGTTTGGACTGCTTTCAAGGAGGGCCAGGTGGATTTGGCCGTCATCTGGGCTTCTTATTACCTGCAGGAGTTGCCTCCCGATGCAATGATTGCACCGCTTTTCCCGGGCTCGCAGGAGCTCATTTCACTGGGAACAGGGATCAGCTGGGCGCTGGCTACACCGGAAGAACACCGACAGCAACTGGCTGTAGAGCTGGCAGAGTTCCTGGTGCAAGCGGATTATCTGGCGGATTGGACCAGGGAGGCTGGATATCTTCCCCCGCGACCGTCTGCGCTGGAAGGTTGGCCAAACCAGAAAATTCGCACAACGCTCAGTCAGATTGAGGTGACAACTATTCTGCGCCCGCCAAACGAGGTTATTCTCACCCTGGGGCCTTTCCTCCGGGATGGAAGCCGGCAGGTTCTGCAAGGTCTGGTTGACCCTGCCCAGGCCGCTCAGCAGGTCATTGAAAACTTGGGTGAATAAGTATGTCAGATCATTATGAGAATGGAAACGGATCGTTTTGGGGGCCGCGCTTGATGTGGACCCTGGTAGCGATGATTGTGATCATCATCGGACTCGCTGTGCTGGCATTGTGCAGCCCGATTTCGAAACCGACGGGAGAACGAACCGTGGTGCTGACATCGGAAGCAACCCCATTGGTGGGAGACCTGGAGAATTCTTCTGACACAAAGGCCATCATCCTGTCTGCCGAAGATTTTCTGGATCCTGAAGAAATTGGTCACACAGATGGGATTATCTTTTGGGGAGCGATCTTGCTCTTGATCATGGCAGCAGCGACCCTGCGTGAGACGATCCTGCGCAAGAAAAAATAAATCGTTTCAGCTATAAATTATTCCTGTGAGGTGATTGATATGGCAGACCGCCTGGAAGAATTCCAGAACTACCGCCAGAAAATGAACACACGCATTACCGAGATTAACCACCTGGGAATCAAGCGGTTTTTCAACCTGGATGCCCGTGCTTATGAAGACGGTGTTTTGAGCAGGAAGGAAAAAGAGCTGTTAGGCCTGGTGGCTTCCATGGTGTTGCGCTGCAATGATTGTATCGATTATCATATCCTGCAGTGTGTGGATGCCGGCTTGACCGACGCTGAACTGTATGAGGCATTCAATGTCAGCCTGGTGGTGGGCGGAAGTATCGTCATTCCGCATTTACGCCACGCAGTGGAGACCCTGGACCTTTACCGGGCGCAAAAGCTTTTGGAGTGATTTGCTGGTCAATCCATCAAGATAAACAGGCTGTCAACAAAGGCAGCCTTTTTTGTTGCCAAAAAAGCTGGAATTGGAAATTCGGGAGGTTGTATGCCCTCCTGAAAGATTTTTTACCGGGAGAGAGCAAAACAGGAAGGAAGCTGGAATGGGGAACCACGACCCATCCATCGGTTATAATAATTCCGATAGCCAACGAAGGAGGTAGGATCATGCAGGAACGAATTAATAAATTAATTAAATTAATGGGCGAATTTGAAATGCCCGGAATCGCATTGAACCCCGGTCCCACGCTGAATTACCTGACGGGTTTGAATTTTCACCTGATGGAGCGACCAACCGTGCTCTTGATCACCGCTGGAGGGGGAACTGCCCTGGTGTTGCCCGCTCTGGAAACGGGAAAACTGGCGCACATCCCGATTAAAATTGAGGCGTTCACCTACAGCGATGACCCGCAGACCCGACCTGAGGCCTTTTTCTGCGCTGCTGAGCACCTTGACCTGGGTAGCACAGACCTGGGAGTGGAAGCCACCCGCATGCGTTACCTGGAAATGATGTACCTGGGAGATGTGTTGGGTGAAGCGGGCTTTCTTGATGCCAGCGCCTGCCTGGCAGGTTTGCGCATGACGAAGGATGAAACCGAGGTCGAGAAAATGCGCCAGGCAGCCATCATCGCCCAGAACGCATTGTTAGAGACTTTGAAGGGCATCAAAGCGGGGATGACCGAAAAAGAAGTGGCTAACCAGCTCATCATTCATCTGCTGAGCGCCGGATCGGGTCCTGAATTGCCCTTTTCCCCGATTGTTGCCTTTGGAGAGAATAGCGCTAACCCGCACAGCACGCCATCTGACAGGATGCTAAAGGAGGGCGATCTGCTGCTGGTGGATTGGGGCGCCAGTTTCGAGGGGTACCTCTCTGACATTACCCGCACTTTCACATTTGGCGAGGTGGACTCCGAACTGTTGAAAATTGGCGAGATCGTATTGCGCGCCAACCAGGCGGGTCGGGCTGCCGGGCGTGCCGGGATTGAAGCAGGTTTCGTTGACCGAGCAACGCGGGCAGTGATTGAAGCGGCGGGGTATGGCGATGCCTTTACCCACCGCACCGGGCATGGCCTGGGGATGGAAGCGCATGAGGAGCCGTATATTTTTGAAAATAATGCGCGTATACTGGAACCTGGAATGACCTTTACCGTAGAACCCGGGATTTACCTGGCGAGTAAGGGCGGGGTGCGCATCGAGGATAATGTGGTGGTCACTGAAACCGGGCTCGAGACCCTGACCGACCTTCCACGCCAGGTGCTCCCATTGGAAAGCTTCATGGGACTGTGATCTGCTCAGCATGGCGCGTGATCTCAAAATCATATCCGCCTCGATGTTGTTCTGGGGCATCGGCGAGGGCATGTTTTTAATTTTTCAACCCCTGTACATTCAAGAACTGGGCGCTGACCCAATCCTGATTGGGGCCATCCTGGGGGTGAACGGTCTGGTGATGAGCCTGTCGCAAATCCCTTCCGGGTATCTGGCAGATAAACTCGGGCGCAGACCCTTGATGTGGTTCTCCTGGATTTCGGGATTGGTCGCTACCTGGGTGATGGCTTTTGCCCCATCATTATGCGCCTTTGTGGTCGGATTGATCCTGTATGGCGTCACCTCTTCGGTGATGGCGCCGCTCAACACCTATGTGCAGGGTGCGCGCGGCAATTGGTCGGTTGGCCGGGCAGTCAGTTTTATCTCAGCCGCTTTCAATATCGGCGGAATTATTGGGCCAGTCTTCGGGGGGATGGTTGCAGAACACTTTGGTTTACGCTCGGTCTATTTTGCCGCCGGGGCATTGTTTGCTGTATCAACGTTGATTATCTTATTTGTCCGGAAACAACCTGTCGAGAAGACGACCAGCATGGAGGGTGAAGTGCACCTGCTGAAGAACAGGCGCTTTTTGACTATGCTGGGGGTGATTGCCCTGGTGCTGATCGCAATGATGCTCCCCCAACCCCTGACGGCTAACTTCCTGCAAAACCAGCGCGGGATGCACTTTGGACGCATCGGGCAGTTGGGTTCACTGGCTTCCCTCGGCAGTGTTTTGATGATACTGGGCTTTGGTCACCTGCCAGCAAGTTCAGCCCTTTTGATCAGCCAGGGAGGATTGATGCTGTTTGCCGTATTAATTTGGGGCGGCGGGCGCTTTTTGTGGTACGGGTTGGGTTTTTTATTTTTGGGTGGTCATCGGCTGGGCCGGGCGATGACCGTCGCGCTGGTTCAACCCCTGGTTCGCGAAGGCGAGGTTGGCCTGGCTTTTGGGATGGTTGAAACGCTGAATGCCCTGTCGATGATGGCAGCCCCGGTTCTGGCTGGCTTTTTGTATGATTGGAATCCCGTTTCGGTCTACCCGGTCAGCCTGCTGGTACTCGCGCTGACTTTTTTACTGAGTCTGCGCTATTTTAACGGCAATCGGCATGGTGCACAATCAGACGCAGCACAGGCTGAGAAGGAGATTCGTAATGACGCTTGAAATCATCCGCCTGACTTTAGGGCCCCTTTCGAACAATGTTTACCTGCTGGGAGACCCTGCCAGGGGCGATGCGGTGGTGATCGACCCCAGTTTTGAGGGGCAGACTGTCCTTGAGCGCGTGGAATCCCTGGGCTGGACCCTGCAGGGAATCTGGCTGACCCACAGCCATTTTGATCATATTGCCGGTGCAGGCGAGATCGCCGGGGCTTTTTCACCTCCACTGCCGGTGGGCTTGCATCCCGACGACCAGGTCTGGTATCAACAGGAAGGCGGTGCGAGACAGTTTGGCATGTCGATCCCGCCTCTGCCGGCGGTGACACAGCCTTTCACCCATGGCATGCGCCTGGGCTTGGGGGATGATCTGCCGTCGGTGGCTGAGGTGCGCCATGCGCCCGGTCACAGCGCCGGGCATGTTGTCTTTTATGTGGAAAGCCTTAATGCCCTGTTATGCGGCGATGTGATTTTTTACCAGGGCATTGGGCGCACAGATCTGCCCGGGGGAAATCTGGAAACACTGCTGGAAAGCATCCGGACACAGGTGTTTTCGCTGCCCGATGACACCCGCTTGCTGCCCGGTCACGGGCCAGAAAGCACGGTCGGCTTCGAACGGGAGAACAATCCATTTTTGTAAACAGCAAGGCAAGTGGCTGGAGGGGAGGTCAAAATTAAAACAAAGACTCCGGGGTTTATGTTGGATTTTTTCTTACCACTCATAAAACCCCCGGGAGTCTGACGCAACAAACCCAAACAAAGACCCCCGGGGTTTATGTTGGAATTTTATTCCCCTACTCATAAAAACCTCGGGGGTCTGACGAAACAACCAAAATTAAAACAAAGACCCCCAGGGATTATGTTGGATTTTTTCTTGCCACTCATAAAAACCCCGGGGGTCTGATGCAACAAACAAAAACAAAAATAAAGACCTCCGGGGTTTATGTTGGAATTTTATTCCCCTACTCATAAAAACCTCGGGGGTCTGACGAAACAAACCAGCTACGTTTCTTGGTCAAAATTAAAACAAAGACCTCCGGGGTTTATGCTGGATTTTTATTCCCCTACTCATAAAAACCCCGGGGGTTTGACAAAACAAACCAGCTACGTTTCTTGGTCAAAATTAAAACAAAGACCCCCGGGGTTTATGTTGGAATTTTTCCCTACTGCTTATAAAAACCCCGGGGGTCTGACGAAAAATCCAGCGTGCGTTTCTTAGGCGAAATCCGATTAAATAAAAAAGCTGCCCAGAGGGCAGCTTTTTTGGTATTCTCAAGCTTATTTTGCGTATTCGGTAGCCCGGCTCTCGCGAATGACCGTCACCCGGATTTGCCCGGGGTATTGCATGGTCTCTTCGATTTGCTGGGCGATATTCTTCGCCATGCGGTTGGCTTCAACGTCATCAATCTCTTCAGGTTTGACGATAATTCGGACTTCACGCCCGGCCTGGATGGCAAAACTGCGTTCGACGCCCTTGTGATTGTTGGCGATGGTCTCCAGTGCTCGCAGCCGTTTGATATATTGTTCTAAATCCTCGCGCCGAGCGCCAGGTCGAGCGCCGGAGATGGCGTCGGCTGCTTCTGCAATCACGGCTTCGACCGACTCCTGCTCAGCTTCGTGATGGTGCGAGGCGATGATGTTGACGACCCTGGGGTTGACCCCGTAGCGGGCGGCAAACTCGGCGCCGATCTGGGCGTGGGTGCCCTCGGTGTTGTGGTCCATTGCTTTGCCCAGGTCGTGCAGCAGTGCGCCGGCTTTAGCAACATCGATATTCGCGCCCAGTTCTGCGGCGATCACACTGGCGATTTTGGAAGTCTCAACGGCGTGCGCGAGCTGGTTCTGCCCGTAAGAGGTGCGGAACTTGAGCCGCCCCAGCTTCTTCAGAACTTCGATGTGCAGACCGGCGACGCCGGCATCATAGGCTGCCTGTTCGCCCGCTTCGAAGATATCTTCGTCCATGCGCTCAGTTTCTTCTTTGACGATCTTTTCGATATTGGCCGGGTGGATGCGCCCGTCGAGCACCAGGCGCTGCAGGGAACGCCGGGCAATCTCGCGCCGAACCGAATCGAAACAGGAGACGGTGACCGTCTCAGGTGTGTCATCCACAATCACGTCGACGCCTGAAATCTGCTCAAAAGCGCGGATATTGCGCCCGTTGCGACCAACAATACGCCCTTTCATCTCCTCATTGGGTAAGTTGACCAGGGAAGTGGTCACTTCAGCGACCTTTTCGGAGGCGACGCGCTGGATGGCATCTGCGATTAACTCGCGGGCACGCGTATTGCCCTTCTCGCGGGCTTCGCTTTCGATCTGGCGGATGATGCGGGCCATATCGGCGCGGGCTTCCTTTTCGGTTTCTTCCAGGAGAACCTCACGAGCTTCATCGCGGGTCATCTCTGAGACCCGCTGCAATTCTTCCATGATATCTTCATAAAGCTTATCGATTTCATTGGCGCGTTTGTCGATACTGGATTGACGTTTGTTCAGCCGAAGTTCACGTTCCTCGTATTTCTCAAGACGCACATCCAACTCTTCGCGGCGTTTTTGCAGGCGGTCATCCTCTTTGCTAAGTTCAGCACGGCGGCGGTTGAGCTCATCTTCGGATTTTTGGGTAATCTTCAGCGCATCGGCTTTCGCTTCAATTTCAACCTCACGAGCCTTTTCTTTGGCTTCGCTGATGATATGATCTGCCTTCAAGTTTTGCGCCTTGCGCCTGGCATCTATCATGGATTGATTGATCAAAAAGCCTGCTACACCCCCCAATGCGATCGCGCCCACCACCAGACCAATTAATATTAATGTACTTATTGTTGTCATCATTACTCCATTTACTCCATTTCATCACAGCGCTCCGATTCTGGAAGTGCGACGACCTCCCAAAGGCGATCTATGGCGTTCCGGACGGTTGCATGGTAGAAACCCCGGCGGCTTAAATATCCGCCGACTTTTTTGGTGAAATCAGGCCTGGTTTCCTGGCTGCATTGTTGGGCTTTTTTCAAACCAGCCTTAAAAGCCATGCGATCCTCGTCATCCGCATAATTCTCGAGCGCTTGGGTAATTGTGTTATCTGCAATGCCCTTGAGCCTTAATTCGTAGGCTAACAGTCGTTTGCTGCGCGGCCGGAAGGCGTTTCGGTTTTCAATCCATTGGCGTGCAAAATCAAGATCGTTTAACCAATTTTTCTCGATCAGTCTTTGAAGCGTGACCTCAACCAGTGCATCGCTGAACCCCTTTTCTTGCAGTCGGAGGCGTGTTTCTCCCACCGATCGGGGGCGATGGTTGATGAAAGCCAGTGCTTTTTGGAAGGCGATCTCATATGAATCTTCCTCGCGCAACCGGTCGATATCTGCACTGGTGAGCTTCTGACCAGGTGATAACCAGGTTGCCACGAAGCGGGAGAGGCCAAAGGCGTATTCACCATCGAGGTAGATACTCACCCTCTGCTGGTTGTGCTTTTGCACTTTGATCGACGTAATTTCCCGTTCCATTTCGCCTTTCTTAAACCAAAGACAGCCGTAATTTGCCCATGGTGGCTACGGCCGTCTTATCAGCGAGGCTTCCTGGCTGGTTATGGTTGTGTTAAGGATAGGTGTTACTTACGGATTCGTCTAACCCTTATCTGAATTTATATGGTCGTCCCTGGAGACTGATGTGTCAGTAAAAACCATATCTATCCTCAACGGTATGCTTGACTCAAATCTTGACGAAGGCAAAGGCAGGATACCATTACGCCATTGCTGATCATTTCAAAACCGACGTCATCATCAACAATTTGCCAGGCAGGTTGCCGGCGAAAAACCTCGTGCGGTTCTCTTAGATATCTCGATCGTAGCCGCCAAATATTCGGGCGGCAGATGAACATTTTTTATTTAATGTCATAAGTCCGAAGACTTATTTCCTTAAAAGTAATTATACAATAAAAACGCGATTAATAAAGACCCTGTATCCAATATTGGTAGATCAAATTATTCGCAAGTTGATTGCAGGGGCTGAATGCGGATATTCCCTATAAGAGTTTTTCCCTCGCAGACCCCAGGCCTTTTTATTTGGGTTAATGACGCAATTCATGTTAAAATGAAAGCTATGACTGCACAAACATCCACAAAATTAACTGAATTAAAGGCAAGCGGAAGTTATGCCCGCCATCGTAGGCAAAAGATCTGGCAGATTATTCTGCCTGTTGGTTTAGGCGCTGTACTGATCCTTGCAGCCCTTGGAATGGTGATTTACACAGCCGTTCGCGCGCCAGCAGGTAAATCTGTTTCACAATGGGCGGATGTCTCGATGATCTGGTTGATCATACCAGCCTTGTTTATTGCCCTGGTGATAGCAATAGTCCTGTTTACGGTGGTGTGGTTGCTCACCAGGCTGCTGAAAATTTTACCGCAGTACACCTCGGCAGCTCAGTATTATGTTGGTATCGCCGTCGAGAACATCCGCAGCGGGGCAGACAAAGTGGCAAAGCCCTTCATTGCTGGCAAAGGCTTTGCCGCCATGGTGTCTGAGCTGCTGAACAGGCTTGTCGGCAGGCGCCGTATTTGAAACGGCAGCCCGGGAAAGGTGAAAACGTCTGAATCGTCCATTGATGCGAAGGTTCAGGTATTTATAAATTAGCATGGAAGGAAATGGATTATGGAAAATAACTGGAAGGCGAAAACGATTATCACAGGTGTTGTGATTGGCGCTGTGGCAGGCGTCATTTCTGCTATTGTGTTGATCAAGAAGGCGGAAATCGATGAGACAACCCCCAAATTAACAGCCGGTGAGGGCATTCAGGTTGGGCTAGGCTTGCTGGGCTTGCTGCGCATGATTGCCGGGCTGGGTACTGAGTGAATTTTTTGCTGGTAGGAACTGCTATTGTTTGAAATTTTATTTCTGGGTACTTCTGCCTCAGCGCCTTCAGCACACCGCGGATTATCTTCATTATTAATCCAGCACGAAGAGTTCCGCTTCCTGGTGGATTGCGGTGAGGGGACACAGCGCCAGATTTTAACGGCTGGTGTTGGCTTTAAACGGCTGAATCAGATCCTGTTGACCCATGGGCACCTGGATCATATCCTGGGGCTAGGCGGGCTGGTATCTACCTTTTTACGCTGGGATGTGATTGAGGAGATTGAGATCTTCGGCACACGGCATACCCTTGACCGTGTGCACGACCTGGTTTTTGGCGTGGTCTTACGGGGCTATCAGGGCAAACCCCCGGTGATTTTGCACGAGATCAAGCCGGGAACCTTCTGGGAAGCAGAGCGGTTCACGATTACAGCCTTTCCCGTGGATCACCGCGGCTCTCACTCGCTGGGCTACCGCTTTGAAGAGCGCATCCGGCGGCCTTTCCTGGTCGCAGCGGCTGAGAGCCTGGAAATCCCCCCCGGCCCCTGGCGGCGCGACCTGGTCAATGGGCAGACGGTAACCCTGCCCGACGGGCGCGTGATTGAACCTGACCAGGTGCTGGGCGAACCTCTCAAGGGCACCAGCCTGGCTGTGGTGGGTGACACGGGCAATGCTGAAAAATTACTCCCTTATGTTCAGGGGGTTGATGCCCTGGTGATTGAAGCGACGTACATCGAAAGCGAAGCCGATCTGGCTGAACAGTTTGATCACCTGACGGCTGCCAGGGCAGCCGGGTTGGCAGCCCGGGCACAGGTTGGGCGCCTGTTCCTGACGCACCTTTCTCGACGCTACCGGGGACGCGATATTCTCAACGAAGCCCAGGGAATCTTCCCGAATGTCCATGTGGCGCGTGACTTTGACAGCTTTCAGATTCGCAGGGAAGATGATTAAACCTGCTCTGGCCAACCCGACCGGGTGGTTTACCCGGATTGACGGAGATCCCAATGACAAAAACAGCCTTTCTTGAACGCATCGCTGCCGGCGAGGTGCTGGTTTCAGACGGGGCTACTGGCACCAATTTACAGCAGCAGGGCTTACCGATGGGTGCAGCAGCAGAGCTGTGGGTGCTGCAGAACCCGCATGCGATCCGCGAGCTTAACCTTGCTTTCATCCAGAGCGGGTCAGACATCCTGTTGACCTGCACCTTTGGCGCCACGCGCCGCAGGCTGAAGGCAGTGGGGCTGGAAGCCCACTTCGAGGAGATCAATCGCACAGCGGTGGAAATCACCCGCAAGGCAGCCTCGGCTCATGAGGTCCTGGTGGCGGGATCCATCGGTCCGTTGGGTGAGCTGCTGGAACCTTTGGGTGAGATGACGGTTGAAGAGGCTGAAGCAAATTATAAAGAACAGGCGGTATTGTTGTGTCAGGGGGGCGTGGACCTGATCGTGGTGGAGACACAATTTGATCTTAATGAAGCCCGTGCGGCGCTTCGTGCGGTGCGGACTGTTGACCCTGCGATTCCGCTGGTGTGCTCCTTCAGTTACGACCGGGGAGTTCGCACAATGATGGGTGTTAAGCCAGAGGATGTGGCTGCTGAGATCGGCGCGATGGATGTGGATTTGCTGGGCATCAATTGCGGGCGCAGCCTGGAGGATAACCTGGAAGTATTAACCCGGCTGCGGGCAGCCACGGAAAAACCGCTGTGGTTCAAGCCCAACGCTGGTCTGCCCGAAGTAGACCAGGACGGCAAGGCAGTCTATGCTGTGAAGCCGGCGGACTTGGCTGCCCTGGTTCCGGGTTGGGTGACTGCAGGCGCCCAGGTAATTGGCGGCTGCTGCGGTACCACCCCCGAGCACCTGGCGGCGATTGCCCGTGTAATCCATGCGTTGGACTATTAATTCGGTTTTCCCATGTGTGAATTGATCCTCGCCTCGAATTCCCCTCGCAGAATCGAGCTGTTGGGCTTGCTCGGGTTGTCATTTACCGTCAACCCGGCGGATATTGATGAAGGGCTGGGCGTTGGAGAAACCCCGCCGGCGTATGTGCGTCGCCTGGCGCTTGGTAAAGCCCACAACATCGCGCAGGATCAGCCCGGGCTGGTGATTGCAGCCGACACCATCGTGGTGGATGGTGAAACGCTGCTGGGAAAACCCGCCGACCCGGCGGAAGCGCACAGGATGCTGCAACAATTACGCGGCCGTGACCACCAGGTCTTCACTGCCATTGCGATCCTGGCACCGCACCACGGGCAGAGTTTCTCTGCTGTATGTGTAACCGACGTGCCCATGCGCGCCTACACCGATGCTGAAATCGATGCTTATGTGTCCACGGGCGACCCGCTGGACAAAGCCGGCGCTTACGGCATTCAAAATGTCGCTTTTCACCCGGTGGAGGGCTTGCAAGGTTGTTTTGCCTCTGTGATGGGCTTGCCGCTGTGTCACCTGGCGGTGGGTTTGGGCACCTTTGGCGTGGATGTGACCCGGGGACTGCCCGTGCGCTGCCAGGCATATTTGGATTACCGCTGTCCGGTCTACGACGCGATCCTGGACAGTCTGTGAGGGTGATACCGTGAAAGTTCGAGCCCGGTTTTTACTCACTTCAGCTTGTTTGGTCTTCGTCGCAACGACCTTAATCGCCGGGTGCTTGGGTATGGGCGGCGAATGGACCGGGCAGCCCATCTGGAGCGGGAAGGGCGATGTGACTTCTGCTGCCACCGCCCAGCACGTCCTGGAGGGCTTTTTGACGGACTGGGCGGCTGAGGATTACCCCTCGATGTATGCCAGCCTGACCCGATTGAGCCGTGATGCCATCACATTGGAAGAATTTACCCGCACCTATGAAAATTTCGCCCAGACCCTGACGCTGGAGAGCATCCAGACCCAGGTGCTTTCCACCCTGGCGGAGGCTAACCATGCTGAGGCTGCCTACCGGGTGTCGTATCACACCCGCCTGTTCGAAACCCTCAGCCGGGACACAGCAGCGACTCTGACCCGCGAACCGGACGGCTGGCGCATTCAATGGGAGACCGGCATGCTTCTGCCTGATTTGCGCGGCGGCAATCGGTTGGATTTTGTCTCTCAACTGCCCTCACGCGGGCGGATTTTTGACCGGTCTGGTGCGCCGCTGGCGGCTTATGAAAACGCGCTTGCCATTGGGGTTGTTCCGGGTGAAATCCTCCCCGAGCAAGCGCCGGATTTGTTTGCCGCCCTGGCAGAGATCAGTATTTACAGCCCCGATTCCCTAGCTAGGCTGGTTGAATCCACGCCGGATGACTGGTACCTGCCCGTGGTTTCGCTGTCACAGGCGGCTGCAGCCCCGTACCTGGAGTACTTGCAGTCCTTTAATGGGGTGCGGATTAGCGAGTTTCGTTCGCGCTTCTACGTGGATGGCGGGGTGGCACCCCATGCCCTGGGGTATATGTTGTATATTCCCGAAGAGCAGCTGGATGATTATTTGCGGCGGGGCTACCGTCAGGACGAACGCATTGGCGCTTACGGTTTGGAAGCCGCCTTCGAGACGGAGCTGGCGGGCGTACACGGTGGCTCTGTGTATATCATCAGCCCCAGCGGGAAGACCGTTTCGCTGCTGGCGGCCAGTGAACCTTCTCCCGGGCTGTCCATCACAACCACGCTGGATAAAACCCTGCAGGCGCACCTGCAAGCCTCCCTGGGCGACCTGCGCGCTGCTGTGGTTGTGATCGAGGTGGATAGCGGTCGGGTGTTGGCGCTGGTCTCTAACCCGCACTTCAACCCCAACGCCTTTGACCTGACCGAAATTGACCGCAGCGTGCTGGAATCCTATTTCAGCGACCCGGCGCAGCCCCTGTTCAACCGCGCCACCCAGGGGCAGTATCCGCTGGGCTCGATTTTCAAGGTCATCAGCATGTCTGCGGCGCTGGAATCCGGTTTGTACCGACCAGACTCGCGATTTTTCTGCGGTCAATCGATGTGGGTGTGCAACAGCGTTACGCTTTACGACTGGACCATCAATTACGGGCTCGCCAGCGGTGATTTATCCCTGGTGGAGGGGCTGATGCGCTCGTGCAATCCCTGGTTTTACCATATCGGTGAGAGCCTGTACAACGCTGACCAGGACGGATTTTTGTCGGAGATGGCCTACGGCTTCGGCCTGGGGGCGCTGACCGGGATCGAGATCGCTGAAGCGCCAGGCAACATCCCCCCGGTGGCGGGGTCCTGCTTGAACAGCGCCCAGATTTCCATCGGGCAGGGTGAGGTACTGGTCACGCCGCTTCAGGTGGTAGCCTTTTTTGCCGCCCTGGCTAACGGGGGCAACCTGTACCGGCCAGCGCTGGTTGAAAGCTTGAGCACGGTGACCGGCGAGAAGACCTACTCCTTTACGCCCGATCTGCAAGGAGAGCTACCCATTTCGGAGGAGACCCTGGCTGCGCTGGCTGAAGGACTGCGCATGGTGGTGGAAGAGCAACGCGGCACCGCTTACTGGACCCTGCAGGGTCTGGAAATCCCAGTTTCGGGAAAAACCGGCACAGCGGAAACGCCCAGCGGGACATCGCATGCCTTATTTGCCGGTTACACGCGGGTCAACGACCCCGACCGACCCGATATCGCCGTGGTGGTACTGCTGGAGAACGCCGGTGAGGGCTCTGTGATGGCAGCGCCGGTTTTTCGCCGGGCAGTAACGCTGTATTTCTCCGATGGCGAGGATCCCGGCGGAATCATGCCGTGGGAGAGTGAACCCTATGTGCTTTACCTACCTGAACCAGAACCCGCGGAAGAATCCACAACCGGGGAGTGACACAGTATAATCAATGATCGTTAAGAACCGGGTGCCGGGCAGTACCGGCGCCTATCGGAGTTCATTATGAGAAGCTTAAAAATCGCGATCATTTTGTTGCTGCTGGCGGCAATCATCGGCTGTACGCCGGGCAGGGAAGTTTCGGAGGTTGAAGAAACTCCAGAATCAACGGTCACGCTGCCGGGCCCGCAGGTGTTTATCACCCCAGCCCCGGATGTCAACACTGCTGTTGACGCCTTTATGGAGGCCTGGCGGGTGGACAATTACAGCGGCATGTACGGGCAACTTTCGGAGGGCAGCCGGGCTGCGCTGACGGAGGAAGATTTTATTACCCGCTATAACCAGGCTGCCATTGCACTGACGCTGCTGTTTGACAACGGCATCACTTACCAGGTGCTTTCCCGCACGACGGAACCCAATTCTGCCGTAGCCAGCCTGCAGGTGAATTACAACACCAACTTTTTTGGCACCCTGACCCGCCAGCTGGAAATCCCGCTGGTGCGCGAGGGGGACGACTGGCGGGTGGAATGGCATGATGGATTGATCATGCCCGAGCTGGCTGGGGGCAATCTGCTGGAGATTGTGCGCCAATCCACCCCGCGCGGCGCGATCTACGCCAGCAACGGAGCACCGCTGGCTGCCCAGGCGGATGCGGTGGCGATCGGCTTTACCCCCGGAAACCTTAACGACAGCCTGTTGAGCCTGTTTTACACCACCATGGCCAGCCTGACCATTTACCAGGTTGATGAAATCCGGGAGATGCTGGAGGCGGCTCATCCCCTTGACTACGTCTCATTAGGCGAAGCGACCCAGGCCGAGATCAACGCTCACCAGAGCGCCCTTTCCAGCCTGACCGGCGTGTATCTGACCAGTTATTCCTCCCGGTTTTACTTTGATGGCGGGCTGGCGCCCCAAACGGTGGGGCATCTTTCGTATATCTCCAGTGAAGATTTAGACCGCTACCTGCGGCTGGGGTATTCTCCCAACGAGCGTTTTGGCGCCACCGGGCTGGAACTGGCTTTCGAGGACGTGCTTGCTGGGGAGCGCGGGGCCACCCTGTACCTGAAGGATGCCAACGGACAGATTCTCTCCAAGCTGGGAGAGCGCCCAGCCTCGCCGGGGCAGTCGATCACAACCACCATCGTGCCGGGCTTACAGTATCGCCTGCAGCAATCGATGGGCAATTTTCGCGGCGCCATCGTGATAATAGAAGTGGACACCGGGCGGGTGCTGGCGATCGTTTCCAATCCACAGTTTGACCCTAACCTGTTTGATATCAACAACCAGAACTTCGTCTATGCCCAGAACCCTTATAACCAGCCGAGCGACCCGGTCTTCAATCGGGCTACCAATGGCCAGTACCCCCTGGGCTCGGTGTTTAAGATTATCAGCATGGCGGCTGCGCTGGAAACGGACACTTTTGGTGAATATGACCAGATTTATTGCGACCATTCCATCGTGGCTTGCGGCAATGTGATGACGGATTGGACGCTGGAAAAAGATGTCCCGCCCAGCGGCACTTTAACGCTGCCCGAGGGCTTGATGCGCTCGTGCAACCCGTGGTTTTACGTCATCGGCGAGGAGCTGATGGCGGCGGGGCACCCCGATGCGTTGATCGACATGTCACTGGGGTTTGGGCTGGGGATTCCGACGGGTGTGGAGGTAGCCGAACAGCCCGGTAATATCCCGGCACAGGTGACCAGTTGCGAACAAAACGTCCAATTGGCGATCGGTCAGGGCGAGATGACCGTCACGCCTTTGCAGGTGGCGGCTTTTATTGCCGCGGTGGCCAACGGCGGCACGCTGTATCGCCCATCGTTGGTCGACGCCATCGGCCCCCAGGAGAGCACACCGACGCTTACTTTTACTCCCGAAGAAACCGGCAGCCTGCCTGTTTCGGATGAGAATCTGACCATCATCCAGAACGCGATGCGTGAAGTGATCGCCAACGCCCGCGGCACCGCCCACAGACAGTTAGCTACCATGCGCTACCGACCCTATGGCAAAACTGGCACCGCGCAGAACCCCTTCGGTCTCTCGCACGCCTGGTTCGCCGGTTACTCGCAGGTCAACAACCCCGACCGACCCGATATCGCTGTGGTCGTGCTGCTGGAGAACGCCGGCGAGGGATCGGAGATGGCTGCGCCGGTCTTCCGGCGGGCGATTTCGCTGTATTTCTCGGGCAATACCGATATCGGCTGGGTGCTACCCTGGGAGGCTTACCCCTATGTGGTGGCTTCGCCGACACCCTACCCCACCAACACGCCCATTCCGACCAACACGCCTTTTCCCACCGAGACGCCCATCCCCACCGAGCCGCCTCTCGGGGGAGATGTTGATGAACCGGAAGAATGACCCCCCTGGCTAAAACCCTGGACGGCCTGGTGATCCGCGCCCAATCTGGCTTCCTGGTGGTGCGCACCGATGCCGGTGATTACACCTGCCGCCTGCGCGGTCGCCTGAAGAAGGGCGAACAGGAGGGAGACCGGGTAGCTGTGGGCGACCGCGTGACGATCACTCCCCATAAGGATGGGGGCGGTGTGATCGAGAGTGTGCACGAGCGCACAGCCGAGCTGGCGCGGGTGCGCACGGGGCTGAAGCGCGAGTATCGCCAGATTTTGCTGGCTAACCCCGACCAGATTGTAATTGTGTTTGCCTGCGCCCAACCCGAGCCCAGCCTGCGTATGCTGGACCGTTTCCTGGTAATCGCCGAAAAGCAGCAGGTGGAGGCGCTGATCGTGGCTAACAAGGTTGACCTGGTGAGCCAAGCGGCTGCCCGGGCGACTTTTAACCTGTACAGCGACCTCGGCTACCCCCTGGTGTTTACTTCCGCCCGGACGGGTGAAGGCTTGGACGAGCTGGGCGGCGCCTTAAAAGGAAAGCTGTCCGCCCTCACCGGTCCCTCGGGTGTGGGCAAATCGAGCCTGCTGAACGCTATCCAGCCGAATTTAGGCCTGCAGGTGAGCGATGTCAGCGATGCGACCTCGAAGGGACGCCACACAACCCGCGTGCGCCAGCTATTTCCGCTGGATTTGGGCGGTTATGTGGCTGATACCCCCGGGATCCGCTCGTTAGCCCTGTGGGACACCGAACCCGAGGAACTGGACGCCTATTTTGTGGAGATGCGGGCGCTGGTGGCTGATTGCCAATTTTCGGATTGCACCCACACCCATGAACCGGGTTGTGCCGTTCTGGCGGCGGTGGAGGCAGGCCGGGTGGCCCCCCAGCGCTATCAGTCTTACCTGCGCCTACGCTTTGGCGATGAAACCGATGAATGGATTGAAGACGAAGACCAGGATGACCTCGAAAGGACGTATTGATGAAAAAAGCCTTCATCCTTACCGTAGCGCTGACCCTGATACTGACTGCATGTAAGCCACAGGCGGTGGAGACGCCCCAGCCTGAGACGGTTGACCCCGCTCCTCCGGTGGAGCCCAGCGCAGCCCCCGAACCCACACCGACGGAAACGCCGCCTGTGACCCTGACCGTGTGCACTGCCAGCCTGCCGGAGACGATCTTCCCCCTCACCGGTCCGCTGACCACCGCCAGGGAGCGTTTGAATGCGCTGCTGTACCCCCCGGATTACACCCTGGGCAACGTGTGGCTGGAACCGGTGGCGATCCAGCGCGGGCAGATGCTGGTTGATGCACGCGGCGAGCTAGTTATGGCTGCCGAGGGGGTGAACGTGCGCCCCAGCGGTTGCCGCGAGAGCGGCTGTACCATCACCTGGAACGGGCTGGACCCACTGGAGATGGACCGCATGGTGGTGGACTTCAGCCTGCGCGCGGGGTTGACCTGGAGCGACGGCGCCCCGCTGAGCCCAGCCGACGCCGTCTTCAGCTATACCCTGGCGAGTGACCCGTCCTCGCCGGTTTACGGCTGGGCTGAAGCGCGCACCGAGAGTTTCAGCGCCCGGGATGCGCTCAACCTGAGCTGGCGCGGCCTCCCGGGATTCACCTCCGCCAAGCCGGAGCGCTTTTTCTGGACTCCGCTGCCCTCGCATCGATTTGACCCCGACCCGGACTTCAGCACCGTCGCCGCCGAGACCTCCAGCTACGGCCCCTTTGCCCTGGCTGAGCGTGGCGAACACGAACTGCTGTTGACCCGCAACCCCGGCTACCCTGCGCCTGCAGAGACCCTGCCCGGTGTTGACCACGTCGTGCTGCGCGCCCTTGAGGGCGGCGCGGCGGCGGCCTGGGAGGCGCTGCAGGTGGGGACCTGCGACGCGCTGGACTCTTCTTTCAACCTGGTCGAGGCGCCCGAAGTGTTGGCTGCCATCCAGTCGGAGCCAGGTTACGAAGTACGGGTTGAGACGGAAGGTTCACCAACGCAACTGGTGTTCGGCATCCGCCCGGCGGAGTATGACACGATTAACAACCCCGTGTTTGCCGAGCGCAAGGATTTCTTTGCCGACTCGCGCACGCGCCTGGCGCTAACGCAGTGCATCGACATCGAAGCCCTGGCCGCGCAGACCGGTTCGGCGCCTGCCGTGCAGGCTGGGTTGACCTACGATCCGGCGGCGGGTGCAACCCTGCTGGAGACCGTCGGCTGGGTGGACCACGACGGTGACCCGCTTACGCCGCGTGTATCGCAGAACGTACCGGGCGTCTTCAACTTCACACCGCTGACGCTGACGCTGCTGGCTGGCCCCTCGCCCTTCCACCAGGACCTGGCTGCAGGGATCGCTGAAATGCTGGGGAGCTGTGGCGTGGGTTTGCAGGTGCACACATTGAACCTGCCCGAGTTGTATGCGCCCGGCCCGGAGGGTCCGCTGTTTGGACGCGCGTTTGACCTGACCTTGCTCGCATGGCAGCGACCGCCCGGGGGGGATTGTGCGCTGTACACCAGTTGGGCGATACCGAATACAACCAACGGTTGGATCGGAACGAACATTGCTGGTTTTTCCGATGCTGAATACGATACATTGTGCAGCGCAGCGCTGCTGGCAACGCCGGAGGAGGTCGACGCGAACCAGGAGTCAGTGCAAGCCGCGTTTGCGGAGCTGCTGCCGGCGGTGATGCTGGTGGCGCCGGTGCGCGTGGAGGTGTGGGAGATTGAAGCGGGTAGCTGGTAGGAAAGAGGACCGGGGATGTTAGTCCGTCCTCCGTCTCCCGATATTTGCTCATCTCCGCGCCTGCCCTCCCCCTTTTTCAGACACCCCACAAAACTCGAATTGACAGCCCGAAAATAAAAAGCGTCCATTTCGGACGCTTCTCTTGTGGACCCAGAGGGATTCGAACCCTCGACCTCCTCAATGCCATTGAGGCGCGCTCCCAGCTGCGCCATGGGCCCTCAGGTACCCCGCGCCCCTTTACCGCAGGTTTCCGGGGCACCGCAGTGGACCTGGAGGGATTTGAACCCTCGACCTCCTCAGTGCGATTGAGGCGCGCTCCCAACTGCGCTACAGGCCCATCTTTCAGGGTGAAAAAGATTTTACCTCCCTGTATGGGGACTGTCAAGCTAAGCTTTTCGCCACAAGCGTCCACCGCCGCCTGCCAGATAGTTACGCAGCGCCAGGAGCGTTTCATCGTCATTGCGCCAGAAGGAGGAAAGCTGTGACTTGTAGCACAACACAGCCTCCTGCCAGGCATGCAGGGCGTCTTCACCCAGGTGATAGGGATTATATTTAAATTCCCCGTCCTTTAACAGCGGATTTTCAAAATGGTTGATGACATAGGGGTAATCGGCATAGTACTCATCGACGCCGCCAATCTGCTTACCGACGTTAACAACCAGCCGGTGATCAACGTGACC
>JALOAH010000152.1 GCA_023228865.1 Porticoccaceae bacterium
CAACCCCGAACTGTATCTGGGCGTTTTGTATTTATGCATGCTGCCTGCAACCGTGCAATCGGCGGTAGCCTTGACCAGCATTGCCGGCGGTAATGTTCCCGCTGCCGTGTGCAGTGCTTCGGCATCTACATTGCTGGGCATTGTAATCACGCCATTTCTGGTCAACGGCTTCATTGCTCCTACGACGGGTGCCGTGCCAGCCATGGAATCCGTCGCAAATATCTTTGCCCAGTTAATGTTGCCATTTTTGGCGGGCCATTTTTTACGTCCATATCTTGACGCCACTTTTCGCAGAACCGGCAAAGCCTTGTCTTTCATTGACCGGGGTTCAATTCTATTGGTGATTTACAGCGCATTCAGTGCAGCGGTAATCGGTGGTATTTGGCAACAGGTTTCATTTGCCATGATTCTGGGGCTGGTTGCCATCAGTTTGATTTTCTTGCTGTTTTCAATGGGTTTTGTCTACGGGTTAGCGCGTTGGTTTGGTTTTAGCCAGGAAGATCGTATTACCGCTTTGTTTGGTGGCGCCCAAAAAAGCCTGGCCAGTGGTGTGCCGATGTCACAGGTGTTGTTTACCGCATCAGTCGCGGGTTTTATGGTGTTACCCCTTATGGTGTTTCATTTGCTGCAGCTGGTGGTCAGTTCAATGTTGGCTCAGCGTTGGCGTGAATTACAGAGGTTCGAAGTGTAAGCCGCTTTTTGGGGCAGTGCCATGGGCATGGCCAGGCCGGGCTTGAGGAGGAAATGGTTAAGTTGTTCCTTTATCTGTATATCAAAAGATAACTGATAATGGGTGCCTGTGGATAAGTGGAACAACTGAACAAGGCTGTTTAATTTCAGCGGGTTAGCGTCACTAAAACACAGGACTACTCTGGGCGAAACACAAGGATGGATTCTGGACAAAAAATTCAATGTCTTTAAAGCGATGAGTTGTTAGTGATCGATTCACAAATTACTCACAGGACGACGTACCCGTAGTTATCCACAGGGCAAAATAGTGTAACTTTTTGTGAGTATTAAAAAAACAGGCCCGAAATATCTCGGTTTGCTACCGGTATTTGTCAAGCAACTTGTCCGATATTTCATGCGGCAAACTTTAATTTTTTCGATGCATTGCACTCATCCTTTTGCGGGTTTAACCACACTTCACTGACATGATTCCAGGCACGCGTTTGACGACCTTTCCATCGCTCGGGGCGTGCCTGTTTGGCTCGCTCATAGGTGACTTTGCGGTGGGCCAGAATCGTTCGGTCTTGACCGGTATGGCGCTGTGCGGGGGTTACAAACTTAATGCCGCTGTGCCGGTGCTCGGTGTTGTACCAAGTGGTGAATCGTTGCACCCAGGCCCTTGCCTGGTTCAGGTCAATAAAGCGTCGACGCGGATACGCCGGGGTGTATTTCAACGTTCTGAACAGCGCCTCGGAATACGGGTTGTCATTGCTGACCGACGGGCGACTGAACGAAGGCATCACTCCCAGTTTCTGCAAGGTTGCCAACATGGTGGCCCCTTTCATGGGGCTGCCGTTGTCCGAGTGCAACACCAGTTGATCACGCCGCACGCCATGACGCAGACAGGCTTTGTTGATCAAGGTGGCGGCATGCAAAGCCAGCTCTTCGGCATGAATTTCCCAGCCCATAATCATGCGGCTGAACACATCAACAATCATGTACAACCGGTAAAACTGTCCATCAACGGCGCTGGGCAGATAGGTGATGTCCCAGGTCCAGACCTGATTGGGGCCCGTGGCCACCCAGGCTTTCGGTGCAGGGACCTGACGCGGTGGCTGCGCTCGCCCACGTCGGTTCACTTGTCCGTGCGCTTTGAGCACGCGGTAAAAGCTGGACTCAGAGGCGATATAAACCCCTTTGTCAGCCAGGCGAGGTACGATCTGCGAAGGCGGCAGGCTCTGGTGCTCAGCGCTATTACACACCGCCAGAATTTGTGCTTTTTCGCTATCGGTCAGCGCGTGCGGATACTGCCGAACCGTCGGGTGCTGGCGACGATCCACCAAGGTGTCATCCGTGCGCCAACGGCGCAAGGTTCGGCAGGTAATCCCGATCACCTCACAGGCTTTATGGCAACGCGCACCGGCGTGAACCGCTTCATCAATCAGAGTGATGGCCATCTGTTTCATCTCAACAGGGATCAATCGTCCTCGTTGGTGCCCCAGATGGCCTGGGCTTTTTTTGACAAGGTCAGCAGCGCTGCCGCTTCAGCCAGCGCCTTCTCCTTACGCAGTAATTCTTTTTCCAGTCGCTTGTATTTCTTGCGCTCGTTGGCCAGCACCGCCTTGGTCACCGCACCTGCTGGCGTGTCAGATGACTCGAACGCGTCTTTCCAGGCATCCAGCTGTTCGGGGTATAACCCATGCTGACGGCAATACTCGGAACGCTCGGCTTCGTTCATGGCAGCGGTCTGAATGATCGCGGCCAGCTTGGCTTTGGCATCCCAGTGATCGGGAAGCGATTTCTTGGCAGGCACCACAAATCCTTTGGCTTGAAACTGACGTTTCCAAGCATACAACGTGGCCGTTGTAATGCCACTTTCATGACTGATCTGGGCAACACTTTGATTGTTCGGTGGCATCATTTTCTTGACGATTTGAGCCTTAAGCTCGGCACTGTAGGATGGCATCACGGCACTCCATCCGCCCCAGGGGTTTATAAAAAAGTGAAATCAAACGACCGGACATGTAGTGTGACAGAGGGGGCTTCAACAATGACGCTATTTTTTGGCAAAGCGGTCTGAAGCAGCGATAGGACAGATCGCATATGATCTTTGAACTTCGTAGAGTGTGCCTGACTGTTTTCGTAATCGTCGGTATAGTCGATTAGTTGTGGGTCAAATGCTTCATTTTCCAAAAAGTTTAGTGCGCAATTTAGACGCAGCCGCATCGGAGCTAAAGATTGTGCGTGCGTCTTTGATTTGATAGGAGGTACCCGCTCCATTTACCCCATTATTCCAGCGCGGCCAGATTCATGGCTAAATGCTCGTCATGGGTATTCCACGGCAACAACGCTTCAATCTCATCAACGGTCGTCGCCATCGGCAGACGTTCCACGACATATCGCAGCCACGCGTAAGGCTCGCGGTTGCTCGCCTTCGCGGTTTCCACCAGCGAGTACAGTACCGCACTGGCGTGTGCGCCCGCCGGTGTGTCAGAGAAGAGCCATGCTTTTCGGCCGACCACGAACGGCCTGATGGCCGATTCGGCGGCGTTATTGTCGATGGGCAAGTCACCCCGCTCGGTATACCGTACCAGCCGGGACCAGACATTGTGCAGATAGCCCAGCGCTTCGCCCAGTTTGCTCTTTGGCGTTACCACGGGCAACGTGTCATCGAGCCAGGCGCGCAGTTTTTGCAGCACCGGCAAGCTGCGGGTTTGCCGGGCCTCGAAGCGCTCGGCGTCAGTGGCCTCTTTGAGCCGGGCTTCAATACGATACAACTGGCCGAACAGGTCCAGCGCATGATCGGCGCGGGCACTTTTGCCGTTGGGGCTAGCGCGTTTGGCCTCCACAAATTTCCTGCGGGCATGCGCAGTACAGGCCAAATGCTCAACCCCGGCCCCACGGGCCACGGGCGCATAGCCATCGTACCCGTCGGTCATCAGGTAACCTTGCCAGCCGTCGAGCAAGCGCACGGGAATCTGCCCCGAACGGCTGGACTCATAATCGAACAGCACCACTGGTTTGCCCGGCGGCCCGCCCCGTTGCACCCACATATAACTGGTACTGGTCGGACTTCGTCCGGGCTCTTTGAGCACCTGAACGGTGGTTTCGTCCATGTAGATGACCGGGCTGTCGAGCAAGGCATCGCGGGCCAGGTTATGCAGCGGTTGCAGAGCCTGGGCCAGTTTGATGATGCCACGGGCCAGGCTTTGGCGGGGTACCTCAACACCGTGACGGGCCAGGACCTTTTCAAAGCGCGCCAGCGGCAGGCCATCAACGTATTTCACCACGGCCAGCATGGCCAGGAAACCGGCGCTGAAGTTGCTGCGCGGCAGTACCTGGGCCGGGGCCGGCATTTGCACCGGGGCCTGATCGCCTTTGGGGCAGGCATAACGCGGGCGCACCGTACGGATCACCCGGATCTGCATGGGAACGATGTCCAGCTGCTCGCTGACGTCTTCACCGATGCGCACCATGGGGGTGCCGCACTCACACAGGCGCTGATCTTCGGGCACGTCAATGACGTGTTCGATACGTGGCAATTCGGGCGGCAGCGCACGGCGATGCCCACGCTTGGCTTTCTTCTTGGGGGACGAGTCTTTGCCGGTATCGTCTTCGCCTTCATCATGATCGTCTGGCGTATCCGGCGCCTGATCGACCAAGGCTTCGGCTTCGTTGAACAGTTCACCCTGATGCGACTCGCTGCTGGGGCCGAAGCGCCGATGGCGGCTCAAGCGCCATTGCTCGAGGATGTATTGAATTTTTTCGGCAACGCCGGCAGCAACACCGGCGGCTATCCCTTCGGCGATCTTGGCCTGCATGTCTGCGGCCAGTTCGGCCGCGATACGGCGTTCAATCTGTTCGCGCTCGATGGCGATTTGGCGTTGGTAGTCGGCCTCAAGGGTTTGGCGATGTGCGTCGAGCTGCACTTGAAGTTGAGTTTGAATCTCGTGCTCGAGATTGGTCCGAAACAGGACCAGCGTACGCTCGCGTTCGGCCTGCAAGGCCGCCTCAAACGCCTCGATTGACGAGGGCAAATCAACGGGTTCAGTGCTTGATAAGCGGCTGGAATTGAGGCGGGCGGCATGCGTTTCAGACATGCCGTATTATACCGCATAAACTCACATAACTGATTGATAATTCAATGTTTTATGCGGATAATTTGCCCATAAATCAAAGCCTTCCAGCAACCATTCGAGCTCTTTTCTGGAGATGGCCAGTGTGGCCTCTAAGCCTGGTGCAGGCCAGGCAAATCGTTCTTTCTCCAGACGCTTTTGCCACAGGCAAAACCCGTTGCGATGCCAATACAGAATCTTGATCCGGCTGCGCTGGCGATTGGCAAATACGAACAGCGTATCGCTGAACAGACTCAGTTCCAGTTCAGCCTCGACCAAGGCTGCCAGGCCGTCGATTTGCTTTCTGAAGTCGACCGGCACGCAGCACAGGTAGACCTGACCGATGGAGGCGCCCGGATGCATCAGCGCACCTGCGCGGCCATGGCCTGGCTCACCTGAGCCAGCCACTGGGGTGTGGGCAGCGACGATAATTCCAGACGCAGTCCCGAGCCCAGGATCAGGACATGACGATTAATCGTGTGGTCACTGTTCGTGCCCAGGGCTACGGAAACGAAACGCCGTGACGGTGGTGCGGTCTGCGCCACGGTACTTCGCGGTGCCGGTTGAAGCGGACCATGGATTTGCGCTTTGATGCGCCGGCGCCAATAGTACAGGTTTGAGACAGCCAGCCCCTCACGTTGAGCATAAGTCTTGGCATCAATGCCCTCACTGGCGATGGCATTTAAATGAGATTCCCACCAGGCCTGCCCCGGCCCTTTGGTTGTTGACATCTGCGGCTCCCCGAAAAAGACGTAAAACCGATACGATGCCCGAGGTGAGCAAGGTCAACAAGAATGGGGGAAATGGAGCGTGTACGATAGGAGCGTTTGGTAGAGCTGGAAGCAAGACAGTTTCGCCAATATCACGCACACCCCAAAACGCCATCGGCTCATAGTCTGGGTATGGGTAATAGCCAAGATTTGGTTCAATGCTTGCGCAGCGATTATTGATCCGATCTTCGACTAAACGTCGAACGGATATTGGGTTCCCGCTACATATGTTGTATGTGCCAGTCTTGCTGCTTACATACAAGTCAAAGAGCTGCTGTGCGACCGCTTCAATCGGCAGATAGTCTCGTAGCTGTTCGCCACCACTCATATTGAAAGTTCGGTCGCCGTAGTCAATGGCGGTATCTAACTGTGATAGCACTGACTTTGGATTCTGCCCTTTTCCATACATATAAAACAGACGTGCCCATTGAAGACGGAATGGATGCTCTTTGGACAGGAACTCCAGTTGCTGACGCAGAGTGTCTTTCGCTACTGCGTATGGATTGTTGGGTTGAGGCTTTGCTGTTGAAGCAATGGGACCGCTTTGAAAACCATACTCAAAGCAAGTGCCAGTGATTAAGACTTGACTAACGCCATTCAATACCAACTCTTTAACAAAGCTGTAGTTAAAAGGCAGGTTGTCTTCGAAGTGGAAAAGAGAATTATAGTTGGGTAGCCCTTGCCACGCCAAATGAATAAGACCAGCGCCTCGCGCAACTTGTATTTTTTGATGGTCTTTATGAAAATCTACGGCAACAAACTGAACGTCTTTATACCAGTCAAACGTTGTTGCTTTTTGTGCGTCTCTTGCTGTAGCTATTACTTGAAAGTTATTATTAAGGAAGGTCTGAAGAACTCGATTTCAAACATCCAAAAATCGACCTCATGACCAAAGTATTCAAAAATGGTTAAAAACTGCTCAAATCATCGCCACTT
>JALOAH010000048.1 GCA_023228865.1 Porticoccaceae bacterium
GATTACTGAGCTGACGCACACCGCTCGCGGAAAGCTGCGTTCCGCACAGAGGCGCCCGACATTGATTGCTGCATTCTGGAAACAGGCGGAGTTGTTTTGATGTCATATAGTTATGTAATACTCAATAGTTGGCGGCAATTTTATCTCTGGCTGATTGACTGTGGTTTCCAGTTGCGACAGTGCCATCTGCTCAATTTCAAGGCGCATAGCCTCAGTGACAGCGCTGACCTGAATAACCGATGTCGGCCTGGCTTCAGGTGAGTCGTCAGCGGCACAGACCAGGCTGGCAAAAAAAAGACTAAAGACCCAAATAACCGTTGAGGTAATACGCTTTGCATCGTTCATTTTCTGTATCCTGTTGTCGTTATTTGAAGAAAACTTTTCAAGGCTACAAAACACCATGCGCAGTACAAGGGTTGTACAGAATATTGCCGGGGGCAAAGTTGGAGTGACGAAAGGGGCTTTTGGGGGTGCAGACGTTAACTATGGTGGTGAGCAGCGCTGTGCGGCGACAAAACCCTGGTGATCTGGTGTCGCCGGTGCCTGTTAGACGCAGGTAGCAATTTAGAATTCGAACTCAATGCCGCCGCGAAAACTGTAATCCGGCGTGTCGGATTCCAGTCCGGCAAAGGCGCCCAGCTCCCAATGAAGGTTGCGGCGACTGCCAAGTCGTATATCGCCCAAAAACACAGGCCCCAGGGCTTTGCTGTTCTGGGCGCTATGAAATTCAATGGCGGGCTCAAAAAGCGCTGAATAGCGGTAGCGGGTTTGCACGGCGAGACTGCTTTCAATCTCGTCGTCAATGTCTTGACCCCATTCCTGAACAATCAGCAAGTTGGCCGTGGTGCTCCAGCGGCCATGCTCTTTTTCCACCAGAATACCGCTTCCGGCTTCCCATATATCCAGGCCGTCTTCTTTTTCCAATTCAAATATGAGTCCCCAGTCTGCCCAGTATTCCCCTTGCTCTGATAGTTGATAAATGGCTTCAATTTCGTAGGCGCTGACCTCGAGGCTTTCATCCTGGTCTTTTTCGCCGACAACATAGAATTCGCCAAACCAGCGATCACCAAAGGCGCGGCCATAGGCGAAACGGTGCAATTGGCTGCGCGGTTTGTTGGTGGATTCGCCGCTCTGGGCGACAACCCGCCACTCGATTTCCTGTTCCATGGCTTCCACATAGGGGTGATAGACTTTGTCCACAGTAAAGCCGTCTGCCCAGGATGCTGCGCTGACAACAACAAGCAGCAAATAAACAAAAGCATGGCTGAACAAGATTTTGTTGCCCATAGGATTATTGTCCGGAGTGGGGTTTTTTTGGCCAGCGCAAAGCGAACAGAACCAGCATAAGGGTAAAAAAAACACCGTAGGCGCCCGCCTGGATGGCGGTCGGCGATGCTTCATAACCGATGAGGGCATAGAGCAGCTGTCCGATCATTGAGTCTTCGGCAATCAGCCAGGAACTGTTCCATAAGGGTTGCCCTGAAGGTAAAAAATCAGCCTGAATCAATAATAATGCGCCCTGAGCGGCCATATTGCCTGTAAACAGAGCCAGCAATATCAGCGCCAGACACTCGCCGGCGTAGGCATTGATATTGACAAGGCTGTAGTACAGCAGTGCGCCAACACTGACGCCAATACCAGCGCCGATCAGGCTGCCAACAAATACCGGTGACCAGAGGGCAGGGTTGCCGAAAAACCCGGATTCATAGAGCAGAATTTCAAATCCTTCCCGAGCAATAGCCAGGCATACGATTAACGCCATCAGTATTTGCCAGATACGATCGCTGAGTTGTGCGCTGGCTGGCGTTTTTTCTTTGAAACGCAGAGAGGCAAAAACCACCAGGAAAAGTGCAGTGGTAAATTGAATGGCGGCATTGACAATTTCGAGACCGACATAATCAAACCATTCTGAAACCCTCTCCACCTGACTGGCGTAGCCAAGGGCGCTGATTATGCCGAGAATGAGCGCACTTTTGATCCATTGCCGTGACAGATGATTGATAACGGAAAAAGCCAGCAGCACACTAATAATCAGCGCGGCTTCGAGAATTTCCTGGAGAATTAAAATGACTGAGGTGAGCAGCATGTTTTTAACCTGAATTATCTGGCAATCACTTTGCCCTGAGCGGTTTTGGGAAAAAATTCACCAAAAAATGGGTATTCTCCAGGCTGCAGCGGGCCGATAAAAATAACGGCTTTAGCGCCGCCGGGAATAATTTTTTCGCGATTGAGCTCGTAGCTTTCAAATTCTTCGGCGGTGTTGTCGCGATTAATAACTAAAAGTTTGACTTTGGTGTGGGCGGGAATTTCCACCCGCGACGGAAAGAACAAATGATCTTTGATTTCAATGGTTATCATGGCCGTATCGCCATAGAGGTTCGCCTGAAAAATCAGCTGGACAAAAAACAAGCTTAAAAAGGCAGCGATTGGCCGCAACGGGGCAGTGATCAAGGTTCGCTCCTCAACGGTGAAAATATCAGTGTAAAACAGGTGCCGCTTTCAAACGATGACTCCTCTACGCTAATGGTTGCGCTGTGGAGGTCGGCAATGTTTTTGACAATGGCAAGCCCCAGGCCACAGCCAGATTCGCCGGAACTGTGACGGTCGCCGCCGACGCGATGAAAGCGGGCGAATATGCGCTCCCGGTCTGCAGGGGCAATGCCTGAGCCGTTGTCTTCCACTTTGAGGATCACGGCGTTGGCGGTGTGGCTGATATCGACATGAATTTTTCCCGCCCGCTGGGTGTATTTGTTGGCATTGGTGAGCAGGTTGGCCACCAGGGTTTCAAGGGCGAAGCGATCGCCTTCGATGTAAATCGAGAGACTCTGGTCTTTGCCGTTTGCCGTGAGTTCAATATGCTGATCTTTATCTTCGAAGCGGTTGTAATTGTCGGCGATGACCGCTTGCACCAACTGGTACAAATTCACGGGCGTAAAGGTCGCTGAAAATTGCTCTGGCGTGACCCTGTACAGGGCGAGAATCTGTTCGACAAGATGCTGCATTCGCTCTACACCAGCACAGAGCGGGCGCAATTCCTCCAGTTGCTGGGGGTATTTCTGTTCGAGATTGTGAAGCTGTATTTTCAGTGCGCTGATGGGGGTGCGCAATTCGTGGGCAGCATCGGAGGCAAAACGTTTTTCGCGCTCAAAAGCGGATTGCAGTCGTTGCAACAGGGCGTTGACCGAGTTGACGACCTGATTCAATTCCCTGGGATGCTGGGACAGTTGAATGGCGGAAAGATCCCTGGACTCCTTGCGCCTGAGTTGATTTGCCAATTCCTTAAGGGGCATAAGCCCGCGCCCCATGATCAACCAAATCAACACGCCCGCGAGGGGCAGCCAGATAACCACCGGCAGGATGGCTTCGGTAATAATGTTTTCCGCGAGTTGATAGCGAATGTCGGTTCTCGCTGCGGCCACTACGATCAGGTCGCTATTTTCAGGAAAATAGACGTAGGTTCGCCAGCGGTAGCCAGAAAAATTGGCGTAGTCAAAACCGGGCTGAAGGGCGGTGACCGCCGCAGCGGGAATATTGTCCGTGGCGGCCAATAAATCGGCGTCGTTTGTCGCTGTTTTTCGCCATAACTGATAGGCGATGTGGGCATTATTTTCTGTTGTCAGCAATTTGTCAGTACGCAAATTTATTGCGAAATGGGCTTGCTCGATAAGCTGGTCGTCGAAGAGTTGCTCCGCCTCGCGCATGCTCGACTGAAATCCCAAAACCGCCGACACAAAAACCACCAACACCAGCATGGCCAGGGTGGCGATAATCAGAAAGCTGCGAATGGATTTCAATGTGCTGACAAATTCCGTGGGTGGCTGTTGAGTATACTATTAACCCGGCAATCTTTATTGCCGGGTTAATAACCAGATGTCCAGAATGAATACCCCCCGTTTCAGGCGCGTGGTGAATACATCCCTGTAGGCTCGGCAAAAAGATCCCTTTTTTGACGGCCTGAAACGGGAGTATTTATTCCTTCTGCTTGAGTAATCAATTCACAGCGGCGGCGGTGCTGATTTTTTTACTTTGTAGCCAACGCCGCGAACGGTCTGAATAAAGTCTGTACCCAATTTTTTTCTCAGGTGATGAATATGAACCTCGATGGCATTGCTGGCCACTTCTTCTCCCCAGCCATAAAGACGGGATTCCAGACTGCTGCGGGTTACCACTTTTCCGGCATTTTCCATGAGGGCTTTGAGCAGCATATACTCTCTTTTTGGCAGTTCCAGGGGCTTGCCGTCCATGCACACTTCCATATCTCTGGTGTTGATGGCGACAGCGCCAAGGATAATTTCACTGTCTTTGCTGTTGCCCAAGCGCCTTTCAAGAACTCGCAGGCGCGCCAGCAATTCGGACATTTCAAAAGGTTTGGCCAGATAGTCATCGGCGCCGGCGTCCAGTCCCGCCACCACATCATCGGTGGAATCCCGTGCTGTCAGCAGTAATACAGGGAGCGCCCTTGTGTTATGGCGAATCTGGCGCAACACCTGTAAGCCGTCCATATCCGGCAAACCCAGGTCGAGAATAATAATATCCGGCGGTACTGTTTTAACCGTATTGATGGCGAGCTGTCCCCGGTTGACGTGGTTAATTACATAGCCCTTATTGCCCAGAGCCTGGCAGAGGCTTTGGGCAAGGGGTAAATCATCTTCAACCAGAAGTATTTGCATGGCCGCTAGATTTTGAGTTTTTTGTTGACGTTGGCCAGTGCCGCTGCAATCTCTTTTTGACGACCGGCGTCGGCGAGGGGTCTGTCGACTCTTGGCGCTGCGTTCTGCGCTTTTGTCAGGTATTCGCGGGCTTCGGGGTAACGTTTTTCGGTGAGCAAAAATTTGCCGTAAAAATAATTGCTGTCGATGCCATCGGGATTAATGGCTATCGCCTGCTTGAGCAGCTCTTCGGCTTTTTCGCTATCGCCAAACCCCACCGGCCATCCGGGAACGTTGGCGTAAAGGGTGCCGAGACTGGTATAGGCAGATCCTTGCAGAGCTTTGACATCCAGTTCCAGGGCTTTTTCCAGATCTTTTTTTGAGGCCTTGGCAAATTTGAGCGCGCCGAGACCACCTTTGGCGCCAGCGAAGGTGGATTTGATAATGCCGCTCCAGATCCAGGCCTCAGCCCTGCTCGAATAGAGTTCGGTAACCTTTTCGGCCTCAGCGATAAGCTGTTCAAAGGCTTCAAGTTGTGGATCGCCCTGCAATTCATAATTGACTTGCGCCCACCGGGTTTGCAGGTGGTGGATGTCGCTATTGAGATCGGCGCAAGCGGTGGCGCTGGCAAAAAGCAGCGCCAGGGTGATGAACAGGTTTTTTGTTGTCGCCATAATTCCTCCGTGGTGAATGGGCATGGGTATTAGCTCTGTTGTTTTTCGGCAAAGCGGCGAATGATAGCAAGTTTTTTCGCCAATGCTGCGTCTACCATAGCGGGAAATAAGGCATTGACGCGAATAAACAATTTTTCCGGCCAGCCCATGTCGATGCTGCGGCTCGCTGATGAAGCCAGAATTTCAACCACATTGGCGGCAACAAGTCCCGGCTCGTCGCTGGCGTTACCCAGTGCCTGATTGAGAGCCACCACATTGTCGCTGTTGAGTTCGGTGGTTGTCGCCCTGGGGGCGAGATAGTGAATGCGAATCTGGCTGTCGGCCAATTCCCGCCGCAGGCTTTCGGCAAAACCGCGCAAACCAAATTTGCTGGCGCAGTAAACCGCAAAACCGGGATGGCCGATGCTGCCAAAGGTGGAGCCGACAAACACCATGGCCGCTTCGGGTCGCTTTTCAAGAAGGGGCAGCAGAGCCTGGCTCAGTAAAATCGGCGCGGCAACATTGAGATCGATCATGGTTTGGATATTATTCGGGTTCTGGGCGCTGACAAGGGCGAAATCCAGAGTGCCGGCGCTGTGAATGACCATATCGACATTTTCCCGTGCGCACACGGCTACTATCGCTGTGCGGCCGGCGTCAGTGCAGATGTCGGCATTGACCACCACCGGGCTGCCGCCCAGCTGTGTTGCCAGTTGGGCAAGAGTATTGCTGTTGCGGCCGCTGATAATCAGACGGCCACCTTTTGCGGCCAGTGCCCTGGCGATTTCGCCGCCGATGCCGCCACTGGCGCCGGTGACGAGAATGGTTTTGCCCTTGATATCCATTGACCCAGTTTACTCCGCTGTGAGTGAGCGAAAAATGTTGCCGTAGAATGTAAAAAACATTTTGGCGCAATGGATAATCTGGCTTTGATCAGCGGGTTCATCCACACGGTTGATCAGGCTTTCAAAAAATTTCATATGCTCAATATCCAGGGAGCCGTGGGAATTGAGATACGAAAAAGCATTGGCGGGCAAGTTGAGTTGCCGGCGAATGCTGCTGGCGGCAGCGGTGGCGACGCTGATGCTGGTGCCTTCGAGCACAAACACCATGCCGAAAAACCCCACAGGGTTGACCCGCGCAATCATGTCGTAGGCATAGGCCACCATTAATTCCGTTGCCGGGTTGGGGGTGCTGTTGCGGGCGGTTTCCTTGTCAAAGCCGCAGGCGGCGATATCGTTGAGAATCCACTCCTGATGGCCGATTTCCTCTCCAATGTATTCCGCCAGAGCAACCCGCAACCACTCTTTTGATTGCGGCAATCTTGAGCCTGCGGCCATCAGCAGGGGAACCGTGTGTTTGACGTGGTGATAAGCCTGGGTGAGAAAAGCCACGTAATCGTCAAGGCTGATGCCGCCATGAAGGGCTTTACGAATAATCGCGGACTGCAACAAATGTTGCCGTTCGCTGACAGTTGCCTGGCTCAGTTGTTGATAAAAAGTCATTGCGTCACAGCCTTCGGGGTTGGGGGTGCGTCTGAATTGCTGGCGCCGATAGCAGCGTAAAGCTGTGCTATTTCACGGTGAAAATAGGCACAAATTGCCTCGCGGCGCGGTTTTCCTGTGGAGGTAAACAAGCCATTTATGGTCGCCATGGGCGCGTCAAGTTGGTGCCATTGATGTATGCGGGCATAGTCGGGAAGGCGCTCATTGACAGTACTCAGCCATTGCTCAATGGCTGTTTTGTCGGCACTTTTTCCTGGCAGTATCAACGCCACCAGCCAGGGTTTGGCATCACCAAAAACCAGACATTCATCAATCACGTCCCCTGACATCACTTCACTTTCAACCCATTCCGGGCTGATGTTGCGGCCAAAGCTGTTAATGATCAGGTTTTTTTTGCGACCATCGAGGTGGAGAAAACCGCGCCCATCGAGATGGCCAATATCGCCAGTGGCGACGGTGGTTTTATTCCAGCTTGAGGGATCGCCGACATAGCCGAGAAAACTGTTGCCAGCGACCATCACTTCGCCATCCCTGATGCTGACCCTGAGATGATCCAGAGGTTTGCCCGCAGATCCGGGCAGGTCGGCGTTTGGTGTATTGAGACTGACCACCGAAGCGCATTCCGACAGACCATAACCCTCGTAAACCGGCAACTTGAAGTGGCGGGCTTTGGCGATGAGTTCTGCAGATACGCGGCTGCCGCCCACGGCAATAAATTTGAGGTTGGGGGGCGGCTGCCAGCCCTGATCGCAGGCGTTGGTCACGAGAGCCAGTAATTGTGGCGTTAAAATTATTGAGTCCGGATTGTGGTTGGTTAACCCGTTGAGCAGTTTTTCTGCATTTACCCTGGTGCTGCCGCTAAAACCCAGCAGAGCCTGATCGGGAACCAAAACCTTGCCACCGGCAACCAGCGCTGTGTAGAGGCCGGCGACATTTTCGAGGAGCACGCTGAGGGGTAACAGACACAGATGTTTGGGGTTGTGCAGCGCGGTTTTTTCGGCAAGTGCCCGCGCCTGGACGAGAAGCTGATTATTGCCGAGGCAAACCCCTTTGGGTGCTCCTGTGGAGCCTGAGGTATAGGTGATTTTGCCTGTGCCCTTTGGCAGTGAAGAACCTTTTTCTGACAGCGAGCGCTGCCAGATATCAAGGTCGGCTTGGCTGTGTATACGGGCGAAATGACTGGTCAGCCAGCGATAAAAGTCGAGGTAATCAGTGTCGCAATGGCTGTCGCAAACCATCAGCTCGACACCGCTGTCGTTGAGAGCGTGAATTTTTTGCTCAAGGCTAAAAAAACCAGGCAGTGGCAGACTGCTTATTCTGGCCATTTGGCAGGCAAGATCGGCAATGACCCAGGTGGCGCTGTTTCTTGCCAGCAGCGCTGCCCTGGTGATCTTTGCTGATAATAATTGGCGGGCAAGATTCTCGCACTCCTGCCTCAGCTGGATGCCGCTCAGGGTTGTGTTGCCGTCACTGACAGCCGCTGGCCTGTGTTCAAACTCTGCGGGCACAAGCTCGAACAGGGTGTCCGTTAAAGCAATTGCCGTCGCCATTAGAGTGATGCCAATTTGTCCGCCAGTTTGGCAATGGCGGGTGCTGTTAAGCTGAGTACAGACTCCAACATCAAATTTTGGTGGCAGGATTGCAGACTCTCACTGACATAACCAAGGGTTACCCAGGGCTTGGCATCGTAGTAACTGCCCCACTGCCTGCTATCTGTATTGAGACGCTCGGGATTGGCTTCGCAGATAGAGGCAATTTTAAAGCCGATTTTTTCAATACTGCGCTGCACTTCCGGGGTTGCGGTAAATATTACCCATTGAAAGCCACTGCGCTGTACCACAGCCAGCAACATCAAATAGAGCAGGGCGGTGGCGCCGTTGAGGCTGGACACCAGATTGCCCACTTCAACAATACTGTTGCGGGAAATAGGCTGGTGGCTGAGGGCAGCGATGACCTGCTCAGCGGGCTGATCCAGATATTGTTCGAGAAACATGGCGCCCTGGGTCGCGGGGTTGAGTCCCAGTGCCGCAGTGTAGGCGCCGCCGCAGTGGATACTGAGAAGAGCGGGGAGAAAAGTTGAAATTCGAGCATTGTGGTGGTCGCGGAATTTCTTTGCAATAAAGGCCTCCACTTCGCCGCGCTCGCTGTCATTTGCTGTGGTCAGCCTGAAGTCGGGGCCGGGAATCAGCAGCTTTTGCAGCGAACGGGAAATCACGCGGTGCTCTCTATGGTTGCGCTCTCTGTAGCTGTTCTCGATGCTAACGACGGTTGCATCCATCCTTTCTCTCCGGGTTTGGCACCCTGGTAGTTGGCTAGGGTTCAGAGAATAAAGGGCAATTCTTAACAAATACTTAACGGAAGGCAGGGATGTGTTTGATTCCACAGGGCAGTCAATATCTCCTTGACTCGCGCCCCGTGGAAGGATGAAAAAAAGGGTTGCTATGGCTGCGACACAGACGCAGCCAGCGCCAACAGGCGGCCAGCCGCCTGACTGTGCCGGCGCCACCAACCAGGGATATCAGGATTTGACGATATCCGCTTTGGTAGAGTCGACGATCTCCAGCAATTCCTGGCTTTCCTGGGCAGGCACCTGGTGCTGTGTCAGTATTTCCTCGAACAGGGTGATGAAGCGCTGCCACTCCGCCTCAGTGATATTGAGGTGGGCGTGGGAGGATTTCATGTCCCGGCCGTGGTATTTGCAGGGCCCGCCGCTGGCCTCGCAGACCATGGCGGTAACCTGATATTTCAGATAGGGGGCGGGCACTTGCTCCCTGGAGGCCTTGATGGCGGGATTTTCATTCAACATAGGATCGGGCACCACAACGTCGAGGAGATCACTGACGACCACGGAAATGGCTGGTAGTCCGCCCAGTCGCTCATAGAGGGTCGGCGGGTTTGACTGGCCGTTTTCCTGGGCACTTGCCGAAGCGATGACAAGGGTAGCCACAAGCATTGATAGGCAGGTGGATGTTAATGTTTTCATAAGGGGATCCTCCACAGACACCTTGTACAAGATTAGTTCACTATTGGCGAGTCTGGCCGGTTTTTGCGCGCGCAATTCCGAAAACCTTGATCGGCGTTGTTACGTTGGGCAGCGAGGCATGGGTCTCTGCGGGCATGCGGGTGCCAGGGCAGGCTGGGGGTTTATCAGGGTGCGGTCGTCGATGTTTTTGAATGCTAATTTGATTATAATTTTATTATCACAAATACCACTAAGGTGGCCCGTGGAAACCAAGACTGCACGTTTAACGGTTCTGATTGATCCGGAAAAGAAAAAAGCCTTTGAAAGCCTCTGCGCTTCCCAGGATCTGACGCCTTCCCAGGTAGTGCGTCAGCTGATCCGCGATTATCTCGCCAAGTACGGGGTGGATTACGGCAACGATGTCCAGAAATCCAATCCCCATATCAGTTGACTGTTGCGTACTCAGTTGCTGGGCGAGCCAGCGGTTTTAGGCGGAGCATCTGGATCAATCTTGTCCGTTGAGCTTAGAACCATCACCTTTTCCCCTACCAGAGTTTCATCCTGTTGAGCCAGGATTTGGCATTCTGCGAGGGCAAGGTCGAAACTCCCGAAACTGTTGTCCTCGCCAACCAGGCTGATAATTCCCGACTTTATCAATTTGCTCTGAACGCGGTCATTGGCGCCGGACAGCATAACGCGGACGCTGCGGCGGTGGAGATCCTGAATGACTTCTTCGAGGGTTTGCAAACCGGTGGCGTCGATAAAGGGCACCCATTTGAGGCGAATGATGAGGATGCGGGGATCCGTATGGGTTCCTGCCAGGGCGCGTTCAAAATTTTCCACCGCGCCAAAAAAGAACGGTCCTTCAATGGCGAAGACGAGAACGCCGGGGGGAAGGCTGGTCATACCCTGATGGGCGAATTCCTGCATCAGCTCCTGTTCGCTCGCTTCCCTGACTTCAACGCTGGTGGCCATGCGGCGAAGAAAATGGAGGGTGGCGAGAATAACCCCTATATTCACCGCCACCACCAGGTCGGCAAACACCGTGAGGGTAAAGGTGATGAGAAGAATGGCGACATCGGCGCGGGGTGCCCGTTTCACCATTTTGACAAAATGCCGCGCTTCGCTCATGTTCCAGGCGACCAAAAACAGGATGGCGGCGAGGGCGGCGAGGGGGATATGGACAGCCAGAGGTGCCAGAAACAGCAGAATCAGCACCAGCACCAGGGCGTGGACAATACCGGCAATGGGGCTGGTGCCGCCGTTGCGAATATTGGTGGCGGTGCGGGCAATGGCGCCAGTGGCGGCAAAACCGCCGAAAAATGGCGCGAGCATATTGGCGAGACCCTGGCCAATCAATTCCTGGTTGGAATTGTGTCGGGTGCCCGCCATGCCGTCGGCCACCACCGCGGAAAGCAGTGACTCGATGGAGCCGAGCATGGCGATGGTAAATGCGGGGCCTATAAGCTCCACCACCTGTGCTGTGGTGACACTGGGCAGCTGGAACGAGGGCAGGCCTTTGGGAATGCCGCCAAACGCGGAGCCTATGGTGGCGATGCCGTCAAAGCCAAAGATGTACTGGGCTGTGGTTGCTGCCACCAGAGCCACCAGGGGGCCGGGAATTTTCCTCAGCGCCTTGATCTTGGGAGCGTAGATGGCAAGGGCGAGGGAGCCAATTGCGATGGCTGTGGTGGTGAGGTGGAGCTGGGGAAAAGCCGCCAGCAAATGCACGATTTTGCTGTGAAAGTGATCCCCTTCCACAGGGGGGAGGCCGAAAAAATACTGCCACTGCCCCACCCAGATAATGACACCTATTCCGGCGGTGAAACCGAGAATTACCGGATCCGGAATAAATTTAATAATGGAGCCCATGCGCGCCAGCCCCAGCAGCAGCAACATGATACCCGCCATGATGGTGGCAATTTGCAGGCCGTTGATGCCGTATTTGGCCGTGATGGCGGAAAGGACAACGATAAAGGCGCCCGTGGGGCCGGCAATCTGCAGCCGCGAACCGCCACACAGGGAAACAACCACACCGGCAATAATGGCGGTATAAATCCCCTGTTCGGGTTTGGCGCCAGAGGCGATGGCAAAGGCCATGGCCAGGGGCAGGGCGACCACGCCGACGATAATCCCGGAAACAATATTGCCGAGCCAGTGGCGACGGCCAAGCAATCCAGCGCGATGGGCTTCAAGTATGGCCAGCATAGTCACCACCAGGGTAAGGATGTTAATCGCATTATAATAAAATTCTAATAAAGGCGATATGAAGAAGGTTCGCTGTTGCGCAACGAAATCAATCAATGGCCATTAGAAATCGAACACTTTGGCGAAAACATGGATCGCCGCCCACCGTTTCACCTGCGGGGCGGGCTGACGAGGATGGCTTAAATGACATTCCATCACCGTCAGGAACCGGGTACCCCCGGCGATAATAGGCTGTCAGCAAAGCGTTTTTCAATACGCTCCCTTGAGGCGGGAGACTTGGCGGTAAACCCTGGGCGAGCAGGGCGCCATCAAGAGAGCCGGCTAAATTCCGGCAACTGGGGCAATATCCGGGTTAGCGGGATTTGTAGACCACAACCCGGTTGAATTCCACGGACTCGTCGAGGTCGGGAACAGTGTGACTGCTGTGGCGGGCAATGATGTCCATTCTCGGCAAAGGCTGACCCTTAAGCCTGGAGTCTGCAACCAGCACTGCGGTGAAATGGGTTTGAAGGCTGGCCAGCAGGGGGAGATTGTCCCGGTCGTAAAAGACATCGGCCACGGTAACCAGACTGTTCTCCAGCTTCAGGGCAACAATATCGTCCAGGGATGTCGACAACTCCACATTCACGCCGCAGAGGGCGGCATTGAGCTCCGCCACTGCCAGTGCCTGGCTGTCAAGGTCGCAGAGAATGACTCGTTGTGCCCCCGCCATTTTCGCGGCAATGCCGACAACCCCGGAGCCAGCGCCAAAATCCACCAGGGTTTTGCCGCTCACCCACTGGGGGTTGTCGAGAATCAGTCGCGCCAGCACCTGGCCGCTCGCCCAGCAGAATGCCCAATAGGGCGGATTGTCCATCAGGGCTTCCGCCTGCTCGCGACTGAGGCCGTCGCGGGGGTAATCGCTGTTGATGAGATAAAGACGGAGTTCCGGCACCTGGGGCAGGGCGGCAGCCTCCAGGCGGCTTCCCGGAATGCGCTGCTGCAGGTAGGACTCCAGCAGTGTAAAAGATGCTTCTAAACTAGAGGCTGCAGCTGTTGCGCGTTGATCCATGGGGTTACAGCAACTCATTGAGTATTTGCCGGTTAATAGCACCACCCAGCCCTGTTTTTCGGCATTGACAGGGGCTTTACTGGCTGAGGAGAAATTCCATCAGCGCTTTTTGGGCGTGGAGGCGATTTTCGGCTTCGTCCCAGATAACGGAAATGTTGCTGTCTTCCATAACCTCATTGCTGACTTCCATGCCCCTGTAAGCCGGAAGGCAATGCATAAAAAGCACGTCTTGCGCCGCGTGACTCATTAGTTCATGGTCTACCTGATAGCCGGCAAAATCGTTGAGGCGCTGCTGTTTTTCGTCTTCCTGCCCCATGGAGGCCCAGGTGTCAGTCACCACGAGATTGGCGCCCTGCACAGCGTCCCTGGGGGAGCGGGTGAGGTGAATGCGCGCGGCGTGTTTTTTCATCAACTCCGCATTGGGTTCGTAGCCCGGCGGGCAGGCGATACGCAGTTCAAAGTTGAGCATGGCGGCGGCGTTGATATAGGAGTTGGTCATATTGTTGCCGTCGCCAACCCAGGCCACGGTTTTACCTTCGAGACTGCCGCGGTGCTCGACAAAGGTCTGAATATCTGCCAGCAACTGGCAGGGGTGAAAACTGTCGGTGAGGGCGTTGATTACCGGCACTGAGGAAAATTCTGCAAAGCGCTGAACCTTGTCGTGGCCAAAGGTGCGGATCATGACAATATCAACCATGCGCGCCAGCACGCGGGCGGTGTCTTCGATGGGCTCTCCGCGTCCCAGCTGAGTGTCGTCCGGCGACAGAAAGATGGCGCTGCCACCGAGTTGTGCCATTCCGGCCTCAAAAGACACCCTGGTGCGGGTGGAAGCTTTTTCAAAGATCATCCCCAGAACCTTGCCCGCCAGGGGTTTGGTTTCGGTGCCGTTGCGGCGCTGTGTCTTGAGTTCAATGGCGCGGGCGATCAGCGCCTTGAGTTCAGCGACGGACAGATCGGTGAGGGTAAGGAAGTGTCTTGTGGCCATGGGGCGCCTCGTCTTTATCTATGCCTTCAGGCTTTGAGAAAGTTGTCTACCAGTGGCGACAGGATTGATACCAGCTGTTCGCCCTCGTCGTCGGAAAAGGTCAGTGGCGGCAACAGCCGAATCACCGTTTCTGAGGTGACATTAATCAGCAAGCCAGCGTCGGCGGCCATGGCCACCAATTCGCCACAGGGTCTGTCCAGCTCAATACCAATCATTAAACCCTGGCCGCGAATGTCTTTGACGCCCTCGCAATGGCCAAGGGTTTCCCTAAAGCGGGCGAGAAGCTGGCTGCCCAGTTGCGCGGCTCTGGCGCAGAGACCTTCCTTTTCAATCACTTCGAGAGTGGCGAGCGCGGCCGCGCAGGCGATGGGGTTGCCGCCAAAGGTGGAGCCGTGATTTCCGGGTTTCAGCAGGGTGGCGGCAACGCCGCTGGCGAGGCAGGCGCCAATGGGCAGGCCGTTGCCAAGCCCTTTTGCGGTGGTCACCACATCGGGAAGAATACCCTGTTGCTGGTAGTTGAACCAGGAGCCGGTTCTGCCGTTGCCGGTTTGAATTTCGTCGAGCATCAGCAGCCATTGGTTGCGGTCACAAATTTCCCGCAAGGTGCCCAGGTAGTTGGCGTCGGGAATAGAGATGCCGCCTTCCCCGAGAATCGGCTCCACCAGAACGGCGACAATGTCGGGGTTGTTGGCGGCAATGGTATTGACGGCGTCGATATTGTTGTAGGGCGCACGGACAAAACCGCTGACCAGCGGCTCAAAGCCGGCCTGAACCTTGCGATTGCCGGTGGCGCTCAGGGTTGCCATGGTTCTGCCGTGGAAGGATTTTTCCATGACAATAATGGTGGGCATCTTAATGTTGCGGTTATTGCCGTAAAGTCTCGCCAGTTTAATGGCAGCTTCGTTGGCTTCGGCGCCGGAATTGCCAAAAAAAACATTGGTCATACCGGACAGGCTGTGGAGTTTGTCGGCAAGCTGTTCCTGAACCGGTATGTTGTAGAGGTTCGAGCAATGTACCAGAGTTGCTGCTTGTTGGCTGACAGCCGCAGTAACGGCGGGGTGGGCATGTCCCAGTCCACAAACCGCAATGCCCGCAAGGGCATCCAGATATTCTTTGCCATCGACATCCCAGACGCGGCTGCCCTGACCTTTTGTCAGGGTTAATTTGCGGATGCCGTAAGTGTTCATCAGCGCTTCTGTGGCCATTGGCGACTCCAAAAACAAAACAGGCAGCGCCAGCTGCCTGAAGAAAAGCGGGTGATCTTATAAGGTTTATTGGGTCATTGCAATTGTCTGGAAATGATGGCGGGGTATTTGTCGTAATGGGCGTCGCGGGGCGGTTTCGGTGGGCGGGAAAAACGGGTAAAATACCCGACTTCAATGCTCAGTTATTTCGTTCGCAACCATTTGAGGTGTCGTCCCCATGGATATTATGGAAACCATCAAGCAACAAATTGAATCCAATCCCGTCATTCTTTATATGAAGGGCAACCCCAATCAGCCCCAGTGTGGTTTCTCCGCCCGCGCCATTGAAGCTCTGGTGGGTTGCGGCAAGCGCTTTGCTTATGTCGATATCCTTTCCAATCCCGAAATTCGCGCCAACCTGCCTGCTTACGGCAACTGGCCCACCTTTCCCCAGTTGTGGATAAAAGGCGAGCTTATCGGCGGTTCAGACATTATTGTTGAAATGAAAGAGAGCGGCGAATTGCAGACATTGATTGACGAAGCAGTGGCCGAATAAACCGCCAGACGTGGGGCTATTGCCGCTATTGTTATTTTCAATGAGAAATGTCTGGCCTTTTGTGTACTATTAGCCCGGTCGCAAACCCCGTCGACCTGATGGGTTTGCCACGCCTCTTGAAGCCATCGTGAAAATGTGTAAATTTTTCCTGTGCTTCAGAGGCCTGGGTTGGCCATTTGGCCAATATCCACCCCTGGGAAAGCCCGTCAGGAGAAGCCTGCTGGCGGTGGACGCTTTTCCTTTTTGTCGCATATTTTTAACAGGCACTTAACAGGAGTTAATTTAAATGGCTGTACTTGTAGGTAAACCCGCCCCGGATTTTACGGCGTCTGCTGTATTGGGTTCCGGCGAAATCGCTGATTCTTATACCCTGTCTCAAGCCATCAAGGGCAAAAAAGCAGTTATCTTCTTCTATCCACTGGACTTCACCTTTGTCTGCCCCTCAGAGCTGATTGCCTTTGACAATCGCTATGAAGAGTTTCAAAAGCGCGGTGTAGAAGTCATTGGTGTTTCCATTGACAGCCACTGGACCCACAACGCCTGGCGCAACACCGCCATCAATGACGGTGGCATCGGTGCGGTAAAATACACCCTGGTTGCCGATATCAAGCACGAAATCTGCCAGGCCTACGATGTCGAGTCTGCCGCCGGTGTCGCTTTCCGCGGCTCTTTCCTAATCGACGAAGAGGGTATCGTTCGCCATCAGGTGGTCAATGATCTGCCTCTGGGTCGCAATGTGGATGAAATGCTGCGTATGGTTGACGCCCTCAGCTTCCACCAGGAGCACGGCGAAGTTTGTCCCGCTGGCTGGAAGTCTGGCGACAAAGGTATGAATGCGACCCCCGATGGAGTGGCTTCTTATCTGGCGGAAAATTCCGCATCCCTCTGATCCGGAAATTGTTGGATCCCACAAAAAACCCCGCATGAATGCGGGGTTTTTTGTGGGGATCGCCTTTGGAATCAGGTGTTTTCCTTGAGGTAGCGCTCGCGGGAGGCGAGAATTTCCTTGCGGGCATCTTCAGCGTGGGACCAGCTTTCCACTTTGACCCATTTGCCTTCTTCCAGATCCTTGTAGTTCTCAAAGTAGTGGGCAATCTGTTTGCGCAGCAACTGGGGAACGTCATCGATATCCTGAATATGTTCATACTCTTTTGACAGTTTGCTGTGGGGCACGGCAATCAGCTTGGCGTCGCTGCCGGATTCATCCGTCATGTTGAGGATGCCCACGGGGCGGCTGCGAATCACTGAACCGGGCATCACAGGATAGGGGGAGATAACCAGCACATCCAGGGGATCGCCATCTTCAGACAGGGTGGCGGGAATAAAGCCGTAGTTGGCGGGGTAAAACATGGGGGTGGCAACAAAGCGATCGACAAAAATCGCATCGTGCTCTTTATCGATTTCGTACTTGATGGGGTCATGATTGGCGGGAATTTCGATGATGACATTAATGTCGTTGGGCAGATCGTTACCCGCTGGAATGGAATTGAAGCTCATAAGGTGCCTTCCGTTAACTGAATCAATGGGGGGTCTACAGGCGCGGATTATAGCGGTGCTGCTTCTTTATGGCCAGCAAAGCTCTTGGCTCCCTGGCGGCTGAATCAGTAGCAGGCATTGACGCCCGGGGCAATCGCTGAAAATCCTGGCCTGGATGCTGCACCCGCTGGCTGAATTTGCGCGCCGGAATTCGCCAGTATCCTGTGAAAAACTAGGCGGTGGCAAACGGTTACTGCACAGCAATTTCCCGGTTACAAGTTGCAGCTGATTGATATCCGATAAAAAGGAGCAGGCTCTCGGATTGCGCTGTGGCCGGGGTTGGGCGGGTGGGCGCCGAGCCGGAAATGCTTTTCAAGAGGCTGTCAAACACGTTATTGTAGCCCTGTGGTTGATTTGCAGTTCACTTGGCTTTGAGTTGATAGTGAGGTCACATGGAGTCACAAAAAATATCCGGCACCCAATCCCCCGGCGATGGCCGCGGCTCTTCAGTCGCCGATTTTATTCGCGATTTTCTCCGCCTCGAATCCTCCAGCGGCATTCTTCTGGTGATTGCCGCCATTCTCGCCATGGTGGCGGTCAACTCTCCCCTGGTGCCTTTCTATGATGCCTTGCTGTCGGTTCCCGTTGAAATTCGTGTGGCTGATTTCGCCATTGCCAAACCCCTGTTGCTGTGGATTAACGACGGCCTCATGGCCATTTTCTTTTTTCTTATTGGTCTTGAGGTCAAGCGCGAAGTGCTGGTGGGCGAGCTCTCCGATCCCGCGCGGGTGACATTACCGATTATCGCCGCTGTCGGCGGTATGGCGGCGCCCGCGGCGATTTACGCCTTTATTAACTGGAACGATCCCGTGGCGATGAGGGGGTGGGCGATTCCCTCTGCCACGGATATCGCCTTTGCCCTCGGCGTGCTCGCCCTGTTGGGTAGCCGCGTCCCCCATTCCCTCAAGTTATTTTTGATGACTCTGGCGGTGGTGGACGACCTCGGTGCCATCATTATTATCGCGATTTTTTATACCTCTGACCTGTCCCTGCTATCGCTGACAGTGGCCTGTGCTGCGGTGGTGATGTTGTTTTTAATGAATCGCAGGGGGGTGCTTGGTATCGCGCCCTATTTGCTGGTGGGCTTGGTGCTGTGGGCGGCGGTGCTTAAATCCGGTGTTCACGCCACCCTTGCCGGTGTCCTGATTGCCATGTTCGTGCCCTACAAAAAGCTGCCGGGGGAAAGTCTGACCCAGCTGGAGCGCATCGAGCACGATCTTCACCCGGCGGTGGTCTACGGCATACTGCCGGTGTTCGCGTTTGCCAATACCGGTGTGCCGCTGGCCGGAATCGGCCTGGATTCGCTGTTTCACCCGGTACCCCTGGGAATCGCCGCCGGTCTTTTTCTAGGCAACCAGTTGGGCATTTTTAGCCTGTCCTGGCTTGCCGTAAAGCTCGGTATCGCCAAACTGCCGGCAGGTGCCACCTGGGTGCAACTCTACGGGGTTGGCATGCTTTGCGGTATCGGCTTTACCATGAGTCTATTCATCAGCTCTCTCGCCTTTGGCCAGGGTGATCAAAGCAGTATTCCTGTGGATGACCGCCTGGGCATTCTGGTCGGCACCTTGCTTTCTGCCGTCGGTGGTTATGTACTGTTGCGCTTCACCAGTAAAAGTCCGAATCAAGGCATAAACAACACTAAACCCTGAGTCTGACAGGTTCCTTAAGATTCAGTCAGGCGGTTAAGGCCAGCCGCCCAGATCCCGCCAGCGGTTGACAATGGTGCAGAATAATTCGGCGGTGCGCTCGGCGTCGTAGGCGGCGCTGTGGGCTTCGCGATTATTGAAAGGAATCCCCGCCGCCGCACAGGCTCTGGCGAGCACGGTTTGGCCATAGGCGAGACCCGCCAGGGTTGCGGTATCAAAACAGGAGAAAGGGTGAAAGGGATTGCGCTTGATGCCCGCCCGCTCCGACGCCGCATTGACAAAACCCAGATCAAAATGGGCATTGTGGGCGACGATAACTGCCCTGGTGCATTCGTTGTCGCGGACGCAGTGGCGAACCTTGCTGAAGACATGGTTGAGGGCGTCTTTTTCCAGCATTGCATCCCGTTTCGGGTCGCTGGGGTCTATGCCGGTGAAATCCAGGGCCGCTTGCTCCATGCGGGTGTCGGGGTGGGGAATGACGGCGGCGGCCACGGTTTCTCCGCGCCGCAGGTGGCCGTTGTCATCCATTTCCAGGGTTACCGCAGCAATTTCCAGCAAGGCGTGCTCGCGGGCATTGAAGCCGCCGGTTTCCACATCCACCACCACGGGCAAAAAGCCGCGAAAACGTGTGGCTAGGGTGGTAAAACAGTCCATGCTGTCTGCAAACGAGCTATTGTCCATCGCTGTTGATGCCATCGAGTATTTGCCAGTTGAGTGCATTGCCTGCCCACAGGGGAGTCATGGCGTCGTTGCCCAGCATAACCGAGTTTGGCACTTGCCAGGGTTTTTTGATCAGGGTGATGGTGTCTGTGTTGCGGGGCAGGCCGTAGAAGTCGGAGCCGTGGCAACTGGCAAAACCCTCCAGTTTGTCGAGGGCGTTTTCGCGATCAAAAAGTTCGGCGTAAAGTTCAAGGGGGGCGTGGTGGGAATAACAGCCGGCGCAGCCGCAGGCGGCCTCCTTGTTGGCGGTGGTGTGGGGGGCGGAGTCTGTGCCCAGGAAAAACTTGGGATTGCCGCTGGTGGCGGCATGAATCAGCGCCTCCTGATGGATATTGCGCTTGAGAATGGGCAGGCAGTAAAAGTGGGGGCGAATGCCTCCAGCGAGCATGGCGTTGCGGTTAAAGAGCAGGTGCTGGGGGGTAATGGTGGCGGCAACGTTGGCGCTCGCCGCAGCGACAAACTGGGCGCCCTCTTGGGTGGTGATATGTTCAAGGACGATTTTCAGGTCGGGAAACCGGGAGACGATGGCGCTGAGGTGGCGCTCGATAAAAACCGCTTCGCGATCAAAAATATCAATATCGCCATCGGTCACTTCGCCGTGGAGCAAAAGAGGCAATCCCACTTCTTCCATAGTGGCCAATACCGGATAGATATTGTTGAGGCTGGTAACGCCGGAATCGGAATTGGTGGTTGCCCCGGCGGGATAGTATTTTGCCGCTTTGACAAAACCGCTGGCTTTGGCGCTGCGAATATCCTGGGGCGTGGTGCGATCGGTGAGGTAGAGCACCATGAGGGGCTGCCAGCGACTGCCGGCAGGACGCTGCGCCAGAATTCGCTGTTGATATTCCTCTGCCTGGGGTGTTGTCAGCACCGGAGGGACAAGGTTGGGCATGACAATGGTGCGGCCAAAATAGCGGGCAGCGGCGGGCACTGTGGTGGTCAGGGCTTCGTTGTCCCGAAGGTGGGCGTGCCAGTCATCGGGGCGGGTAATAACAAGCTTTTCCATGAAATCCGTAGTCCCGTAGTGGTGGGTTGGCGGTTGGTGGGTGTTTTGTCTGGTTGGGGCGGAATCCTACCTGAAAGTGCTCCTCCTTTACAGGCTGTAGCGCGTCGGAAGGGATTGCGGACAAAACTTTTGCTGTCCGAAGGGGCTTCGCCCTGTTATTTGTCGCTTCAAAGCATTAAAATCGTGCGCCCTGATATTCAATACAGTACCTCCAGTCCAAATTTTCATTGCCACTCCGGGAGACATCAGTGTCTGAGATTAAAAAAGTCGTGCTAGCCTACTCCGGTGGTCTGGATACTTCGGTTATCGTTAGATGGCTACAGGAAAACTATCAGTGTGAGGTGGTCACCTTTACCGCCGATATCGGCCAGGGTGAGGAAGTTGAGCCCGCCCGCGCCAAAGCGCTGCAAATGGGCGTAAAAGAAATTTATATCGATGATTTGCGCGAAGAATTTGCTCGGGATTTTGTCTTCCCCATGTTTCGCGCCAATACCATTTACGAGGGCGAATACCTCCTCGGCACCTCCATTGCCCGCCCGCTGATCGCCAAGCGACTCATCGAAATTGCCAATGACACCGGCGCCGATGCCATTTCCCACGGCGCCACCGGCAAAGGCAACGACCAGGTTCGCTTTGAGCTGGGAGCCTATGCCTTGAAACCGGGCATCAAGGTGATCGCTCCCTGGCGGGAATGGGATCTGCTCTCCCGCGACAAGCTTATGGATTACTGCCAGACCCACAATATTCCCGTGGAAATGAAAAGGGGCAAGAAATCCCCTTATTCCATGGATGCCAATCTGCTCCATATTTCCTACGAGGGCGCTAATCTGGAAGATCCCTGGTGCGAGCCGGAGGAGGATATGTGGCGCTGGACGGTCTCTCCCGAAGCGGCGCCAAATACGCCCACCTATGTGGAGCTGGAATACCGCAGGGGCGATATTGTCGCCATCGACGGCCAGGCCATGTCCCCAGCGCAGGTCATTGAACATCTGAACAAGGTTGCGGGCGCCAATGGCGTTGGCCGCCTCGACATCGTTGAAAACCGCTATGTGGGTATGAAGTCCAGGGGTTGCTATGAAACTCCGGCGGGCACTGTAATGATGCCCGCACACCGGGCGATCGAATCCCTGACTCTGGATCGGGAAGTGGCTCACCTCAAAGATGAGCTGATGCCCCGTTACGCCAAGCTGATTTACAACGGCTACTGGTGGTCGCCGGAAAGGGAAATGCTGCAAACCATGATCGACGCTTCCCAGCAGTTTGTGAATGGCTTTGTTCGCGTCAAGCTCTACAAGGGCAATGTCACCGTGGTCGGCCGCAAGTCTGCCGACAGCCTCTTTGATGAGAAAATTGCCACCTTTGACGATGATGCCGGCGCCTACAACCAGAAGGACGCTGAGGGTTTTATCAAGCTCAATGCCCTGCGTTTGCGTATTGCGGCCAACAAAAACCGCAGCTTGCTCTAGATTTTGTTAAAACCGCACCCGCGGCAACTGTTCCTACCAGCAGTTCCGCCCGTGCACTGTGGAAAATTGCCCCCTGTCGCGCCACTGGCGCCAGGGGGCACGGGATACTTGCATCCGCGTCGGAAGTCAGGCTGAAAGCGGTTGTCTTGATATCTGCAAACTACCAATCGCTGCCTTGGCGCTCCTTGCCGAGGCTGCCAGGTATTGCTCAGATTGTAGTTAGGCTGAACTCGTTGATAAATTCAGGCGAGTTCTCGAAGTTTTATCTGTGGTTATGATCTATCCTTCAGAGCCACTTGATTCAAGTCAAACTCTTTATACCCACAATGGGAAATAATGGGGTAGTTGGCGAACTAGCTAACCTTCTGTAGATGTACCACCTTTTTAATACTGAGAAATGGGAACTAAGCAATGAACCATGTCACTTCAACCGGCCATGTGCCGGATTACAACGTCAAAGTGGTGAAGCAATTCGCCATTATGACGGTGGTCTGGGGTATCGTCGGAATGCTGGTGGGTGTCATTATCGCGGCACAACTGGCGTTTCCCCAATTAAATCCACCCCTGGAATGGTTTCACTTCGGCCGTTTGCGACCCCTGCATACCAATGCGGTGATCTTTGCCTTTGGCGGCTGCGCACTCTTTGCCGCATCCTACTGGGTGGTACAGCGAACCTGTCAGGCGCGGCTGTTTGGCGGCCCCCTGGCGGCGTTTACCTTCTGGGGCTGGAACGCCATTATTGTGGCGGCGGCAATTACCCTGCCGCTGGGGATGACCTCGACCAAGGAATACGCCGAGCTTGAGTGGCCCATCGATATCGCCATTGCGATTGTCTGGGTGTCCTATGCGGTTGTCTTTTTTGGCACCATCATGAAGCGCAGGGCCAAGCACATTTATGTGGCGAACTGGTTTTTTGGCGCTTTCATTCTCACCATTGCGCTGCTCCATATCGTCAATAATCTCGCCGTGCCGGTCAGCCTTACCAAATCCTATTCCGTATACCCCGGCGCCATCGACGCCATGGTGCAATGGTGGTATGGCCATAATGCGGTGGGCTTTTTCCTGACCGCGGGCTTTCTCGGCATGATGTATTACTTTGTGCCCAAGCAGGCGGGTCGTCCGGTGTACTCCTACCGCTTGTCCATCGTCCACTTCTGGGCGTTGATCGCTATCTATATCTGGGCGGGTCCCCACCACCTCCACTATTCGGCTCTGCCCGACTGGGTGCAGAGCCTGGGTATGGTGATGTCCCTGATTCTGCTGGCACCCTCCTGGGGTGGTATGATCAACGGCATGATGACCCTGTCCGGTGCCTGGGACAAGCTGCGCACTGACCCCACGCTGCGCTTTTTGGTGGTGTCGCTGTCGTTCTACGGCATGTCCACCTTTGAGGGTCCCATGATGGCCATCAAAACCGTCAATGCCCTCTCCCACAATACCGACTGGACCATAGGTCACGTTCACTCCGGCGCCCTCGGCTGGGTGGCGATGGTTTCCATCGGCATGCTCTACAACCTGATTCCCACCCTGTGGAACCGCAAGGAAATGTACAGCGTTGGCCTCATCAATCTCCACTTTTGGATGGCGACCATCGGCACTGTTCTCTATATCGCCTCCATGTGGGTAAACGGTATCGCCCAGGGGCTGATGTGGCGGGCGTTCAATACTGACGGCACCCTCACTTACAGCTTTGTCGAATCTATTGAAGCCAGCTACCCCGGCTACTATGTGCGTCTGTTGGGTGGTTTTATCTTCTTCTCGGGCATGCTGGTCATGGCCTACAACGTTTGGCGCACTCTCGGCGACAGCAAAGAAGCTGCTCTTGCCGCAGAACCCAGAACTGCTTAAGGAGATTCAGGCATGAAACACGAAATTATCGAAAAAAATATTGGCCTGATGATTGTCCTCATTCTCATCGCCGTAAGCTGGGGCGGTCTGGCGCAGATCGTTCCCCTGTTTTTCAGCAAGGCAACCACCGAACCCGTGGAGGGCTTGAAACCCTATACGGCCATGGAGCTTGAAGGGCGCGATATCTATATTCGCGAAGGCTGTCACGTTTGCCACACCCAGATGGTGAGGCCATTCCGCGCCGAGACTGAGCGCTATGGTCATTACTCGGTCGCTGGGGAAACGGTTTACGAGCACCCCTTCCTGTGGGGTTCAAAGCGCACCGGGCCTGATCTCGCCCGTGTCGGTGGCCGCTACAGTGACGACTGGCAGAGGGCTCACCTCTACAATCCGCGGGATGTGGTGCCAGAGTCCAATATGCCCGGATTCCCGTGGTTGTTCGAGAAAGTGGTCAGCGGTGAGCACACCGCGGCCAAGATGAAGGCGCTGCGCCTGGTGGGCGTACCCTATACCGATGAGGATATCGCCACCGCTGCCGAGCCATTTGCCAACGGCGATGTCAAGGAAGTGGACGCCCTTGTCGCCTACCTTCAGCAGCTTGGCCTGCTGATCAAACAAAAGCGTTAACGGGAGCGAATCATGGATCAGGGTACCATGCAGGGCATAGGCACAATACTGGCCATGGTCGCATTTCTGGCGGTTTGCTGGTGGGCTTTCAGCAAGCACAAGAAAAAAGATTTCGAAGAAGCGTCCCACCTGCCTTTTGATGATGACGAAATCAAGAGCATGAAGCGGCGCGCGACCGAGAACAGCAACGAGAGGCAAAATTGAAATGAGCACTTTTTGGAGTGTATGGGTAATTGTCATTGTAGCAATCAATATCGTCGGCTCTGTCTGGCTTTTGCTTGCCACGAGGAAAATAAAAATTACCGGGGAACAGGCCAAGGCCGCTGCCGCCGGCGAACCGCCGACAACCGGCCATGTCTACGACGGCATTGAGGAATACGACAACCCGCTACCCGGCTGGTGGTTTAAAATGTTCCTGCTGACGGTGGTTTTCTCTGTGGTTTATCTGGTGCTCTATCCCGGCCTTGGCAATTTCAAGGGTGTGCTGGGCTGGACGTCTGCCGGCCAATGGCAGGAACAGGTTCAGGAAGCGGAGGAGAAATACGGGCCTATCTACGCCCGCTTCAATGAAACCCCCATTGAGGAACTGGCCACCAATCCGGAAGCACTGAAAATGGGTGGTCGTCTCTTTGCCAACAACTGTTCGGTTTGCCATGGCAGCGACGGTCGTGGCGCCTATGGCTTTCCCAACCTTGCCGACAATGACTGGCTCTACGGCGGCAGCCCCGAAGCCATCAAAATATCTATTGCCGAGGGTCGCAATGGCGTGATGAATCCCTGGGGCAATATGATTGGCGAGGCGGGCGTTGAAAACGCCGCCGAATATGTTTTCAGCCTCAGTGGCCGCAAGCACGACGCCGCCAAGGCGGAAGAGGGGGCGAAAGTTTTTGCCACCTACTGCTCCGCCTGTCACGGCGCCGACGCCAAGGGTAACCAGATGGTGGGCGCACCCAATCTCACCGATGATATCTGGCTTTATGGCGCATCCCCGGAGTATGTCAAACATACCATTCGCAATGGCCGTGCGGGCAAGATGCCAGCCCACAAGGAATTGCTCAAGGACGATAAAATCCATCTGCTGACAGCCTATGTTTACAGCCTGTCCCAGTAGTTGTTACTAAAGGGCAAGCCCGTGCTGCCTGCTTGTCCCGGAGCTTGAACTGCCGGGTTGGTCGAACAGTGCAGTGGCGGGCAGCAAAATTGCTCAACCGTTGACTGGTACTCCTTCTATTTTTGTTCCCTCGACTCGGGTTAGCCTGAGCCAAGGGCAACAGAATCAGCGTGAAGGTTCGTCAGTTTGATGAGTCGGTATTGTCGGAGGCACTGTGAGCCACGAACACCAGCATGAAAATCAGCAAGGGTCTGAAGAAGTCATCAAGATTCTCGACCTCTATGAGACCCGCGAAAAGATTTATACAAGACGCCTGAAGGGCTTTTTTCGGGATGTCAGAAAATACACATTGATGCCAATGATGGCGGCCTATTTTCTCCTTCCCTGGCTTAACATCGATGGCCGCCAGGCCATATGGTTTGATCTGCCGGAACGCAAGTTCCACATTTTCTGGCTGACCTTCTGGCCCCAGGATTTTATGCTCCTCGCCTGGCTCCTCATTATTTGCGCATTTGCACTGTTTACGGTCACCGTCCTCGTGGGGCGAGTCTGGTGTGGTTTTTCGTGCCCGCAAACCGTGTGGACGCTGTGGTTTATGTATGCGGAGCACGTCTGGGAAGGCGACCGCAATCAGCGCATTAAACTCGATAATGCACCCTGGTCCGCCAACAAGGTGATTCGCAAAACCGGCAAGCAGGTGTCCTGGTTGCTGATCGCCTTTGTTACCGGATTTACCTTTGTGGGCTATTTTAATCCCATCCGCGATCTGACCATGGGGTTTTTGACCTTTGACGCCCACCCCGCAGCGGTATTCTGGACGGCATTTTTTGCCTTTATGACCTATATGAACGCGGGCTTTCTCCGCGAGCAGGTCTGCCTTTATATGTGTCCCTATGCCCGTTTCCAGTCGGTGATGTTTGACAAGGACACCATGATCGTATCCTACGATCCGCGCCGCGGCGAGCCTCGAGGGGCGCGCAAGAAAGGTCAGGATCATCTTGAAGAAGGTCTGGGGGATTGCGTCGACTGCAGTCTCTGTGTGCAGGTGTGCCCGACAGGCATCGATATCCGCGACGGCATTCAGTACGAATGTATTAACTGCGGCCTCTGCGTTGATGCCTGCGATTCCGTCATGGATAAAATGGGTTACCCGCGCAATCTCATCAGCTTTACCACGGAACACAATCTTGCTGGCAATAAAACGGAGATTTTCCGCCCCAGATTTATTGGGTACGCTCTGGTGCTGACGGTGATGGTGAGCCTGTTTCTTTACACCATTGCCAGCCGCATACCGCTACAAGTGGATATTATTCGCGATCGCAATCTGCTCTACCGGGAAACCCCCGAGGGCTTTGTCGAAAACATTTATACCCTCAAAATCAACAATATGGAAAACGTCAGTCATAGTTACGTCATTAAAGCTGTCGGCGATTATGACTTTACCTACTCTGGCGATCGCCAGGTTGAGGTTGCCGGCGGTGAGGTCTACAGTCTTCTGGTGCGGCTGGAGCTCGACCCGGGACTGTTGCGCGAGCCCAACGCCAAGGTCTATTTCGAAGTGGAATCCGTGGATGACCCCAGTGTCAGTGCAACCCAGGAAAGCCGTTTTATCGGCCCTTCGAGGCGCTATTGACAGCGGCCAGAGCGGTGCCTTGCTTCTTGGGCACAGGCTGCTGGTACGCCAGCTCGACAATATCCGTTTGCAGTAACACAAGTGTGGGAGTGATTAAAACGTGCCTTTGAGCCACAGTTCGACAGTACCCTGGTATCGCCAATTCTGGCCCTGGTTTCTAATCGCCCTGCCGGCGACAGCGGTGGTGGCGGGATTGACCACGGTTTATATCGCCTTTAATAACGCCGACACCCTGGTGAGGGACAACTACTACAAGGAGGGGCTGGCCATCAATGCCCAGCTCGATCAGGATCGCCTTGCCGAGGAGTTGGGTCTCAGCGCAAAAGTGGTTATCGATGATCTCTCCGGTGAGGTCATTGTCGAACTTTTCGGCGCGGCTGCGCGCCATGACGATCTGCAGCTCTTGCTCATTCATCCCGTCGACCAGAGCAGGGACATGGCCATTGATTTGACGCTGGTTGCCGCAGGTCGTTACCGCGGGGATCTGGGCGCCAAACCGCAACATCGCTACTATCTGCGCCTGCAACCCGCAGACCTCCGTCGGCAGCAGGGTGGCGATCAGGCTCCCGCTGAGTCATCCCAGTGGCGCCTTAATGGTGAAATCGACCTGGACAGATTCCGGCAAGTGCTGCTCGAGCCCGCCAGCGCCGATAGCTGATGTCTGCACAAAGCTGTTATCACTGCGGTCTGCCAGTTCCCCCCAGCGCGGATTTCTCCGTCACCATCGACGGCACTGTCCAGCCCATGTGTTGTATCGGCTGCCAGGCGGTGGCCACGGCCATTGTTGATGGCGGTCTTGAAAAATTTTACCAGTACCGCTCAGATACCTCGGCAACCCCCGTGAAAGACAGGGTCGAGCAGCTGTCTTTTTACGATCTGCCGGAAATTCAGGCGGATTTTGTCCGCATTCAGGAGGAAGAGGGCACGGTCGCTGCCGAGCTGGCGATATCGGGCATCACCTGCTCCGCCTGCGCCTGGCTGATTGAGCATCATCTCTCCCGCCTTGAGGCGGTTATCTCGGTGGGGGTGAATGTCTCCTCCCATCGCTGCAGAATTGTTTGGCGGCCGGAGCAAATCAAGCTGAGCACGATTCTCGCCGACTTTGAAGAGATCGGTTACGAGGCTCGCCCCGCTGGCGATGTGGATGCGGAAAAGCAACGCATTCGCGAAAACAAAACATTTTTGCTGCGCCTCGGACTGGCGGGACTGGGTATGATGCAGGCGGGCATGGTCGCCATTGCCCTTTATGCAGGCCATTTTTCTGGTATTGATGACGAGTGGCAGCAACTGTTTCGCTGGTTGAGTATGCTGCTGGCCATTCCCGTGGTGCTCTACTCGGCCAGACCCTTCTACAGCGCCGCCTGGCGCAGCCTCAAAGTTCGCCAGCTGGTGATGGATGTTCCCGTCGCTATTGCCATTACCCTGGCCTTCAGCGCCAGTGTCTGGGCGACGCTGACCAATACCGGGGAAGTCTATTTTGACTCCGTGGCCATGTTCACTTTTTTCCTTCTCCTCGGCCGCTATCTGGAGATGCGGGTGCGCCACCGCAACGACAGTTACGCGGGCAGCATGGCGCAGCTGATTCCCCCGGTGGCGACGAGGTTAACCAGGGATGGCCAGGAGCTGGTGCCGGTTAAATCCCTGCAGGTGGGGGATTTGATTCTGGTGCGCAACGGCGAAACCCTGCCCAGCGATGGTGAAGTATGGCGGGGCTCAAGCGAGATTGTCGAAGCCATTCTCACCGGCGAAGAGCGCCCTGTCGCCAAACACAGTGGCGACGCTGTCAGCGCCGGTACCCTCAATATGGCCAATCCCCTGGAAATACGGGTTTCGGCCACCGGCAACAAAACAAGGCTCGCCGCCATTCTCGATCTGGTTTCTGAAGCCCAGGCGGTGAAACCCCGTTTTGCTGCCATGGCTGACAAACTTTCCGGCTGGTTCGTTGCCCGCCTGCTGGTGATCAGTGTTGGCGTGACCCTGGCGTGGCTGTATATAGACCCCTCGCGGGCGCTGTGGGTAACCCTTTCCGTGTTGGTGGTCACCTGTCCCTGTGCCCTGTCCCTGGCAACGCCGGCGGCATTGACCGTGGCGACGGCGGAGCTGCGCCGCCGCGGGTTTCTGATTCGCAAAGCCCATGTTCTGGAAACCCTGGCCACCGTCAGCGATTGTATTTTTGATAAAACCGGAACCCTGACCCAGGGACGAATGGTGATTGACACTGTGATTCCCCATGGGGGTGCGGGGGATGAGGATCTGCTGCGCCGAGCAGCCGCCCTGGAAAGCGGCACCAGCCACCCGATTGCCAAGGCCTTTCGCCACATTGACGCGCCCCTGCCGGAAGTTGTCGGCAATGAGATCGTGGTGGGTATGGGGGTCAGTGGTACTATCGAAGGTCAGCGCCATATCCTGGGCAAGGCGGAATTCTGTCACCGCGAACTGGGTATTCCTCTAGAGACAATGGCGGTTGCCGAGTCCGGCGAAGGGCTTTGGCTGTTTCTTGCCAATGAAGACGGTTTGCTCGCCAGCATTCACCTGGTGGACGAGTTGCGCCCCGGCGCCCGCAAGGCGGTGGCTGATCTGGCGGCCATGAACCTCGAGGTGACGCTGCTCAGCGGTGACCGCGCCGCAACTGTGGCGGCGGTTGCCGACTCCCTGGGTATTGACCATTGGCAGGGGGGCGCATTGCCGGAGGACAAGCTGGCGCGGCTGCGCAAACTTCAGGACAATGGTCGCCAGGTGATGATGGTAGGGGACGGCATCAACGATGTGCCTGTGCTCAGCGGCGCCAATGTTTCTGTGGCCATGGGCGATGCGGTAGATTTGACGCGCCTGCATGCGGATGCCCTGCTGGTATCTGGCAATCTCGATGTTCTCGCCGATGCCGTTGCCATCGCCCGCAAAACCACGGTCATTATTCGCCAGAACCTGGCCTGGGCACTGGGCTATAATCTGTTGGCGCTGCCGTTGGCCGCCACCGGACATGTGCCCCCCTGGGCGGCGGCTATAGGTATGTCGGCAAGCTCGCTGATCGTGGTCGCCAACGGCCTGCGGCTTTCCCGCAAAGGGATTTCCCCCCAGCCCGGCTAATTCCGAGGAAAGAGCTCAATGGAAAGTCTGTATTTTCTGATCCCCCTGTCGCTGCTGATACTGGCATTGGTGGTGGTGATTTTTATCTGGGCGGTAAACTCCGGCCAGTACGATGATATAGACCGGGAAGGGGAGAGAATTCTCTTTGAGGACGATGTCAGGCTCGCAAAGCAGCAGTCTGTCGCAAAAGACGTGCCCCCTGAAAGCGACGATAAAAACGACGATAACCCGGAGCGTGGATGACCATGGCGCCCGTTGAATCCGTGTCAGTGCTCGCCATGTTTGTGATTGGCCTTCTCGGCTCCGGCCACTGCGTCGGTATGTGTGGCGGTATTGCCACCGGGCTTGGTTTTGCTGCCCAGGGCAAACGCAGCCTCCCTCTCATCGCAGGTTACAATATCGGCCGCATTGCCAGCTATGCCAGCGCCGGAATCCTGGTGGCCAGCCTGGGTTACTGGGGAAGTAGCTATCTCGCCCTGGGGTCTGTGCTGCGCATTGCGGCTGCCATCATTCTGGTGCTAATGGGGTTTTATTTGGCTGGCTGGTGGGGCATTCTTGGTTATCTCGAAAAGGCTGGTTCCCACCTTTGGCGGCTTGTTCAGCCCCTGGGTAAAAAACTGATGCCGGTGACTTCCTTTGGCCATGCCCTCGTCCTGGGCGCCCTCTGGGGCTGGTTGCCCTGCGGCCTGGTATACACGGCTCTGGCCTATGCGGCCACATCGGCAAATCCGCTGGGCGGGGCGCTGATGATGGTTGCTTTTGGCCTTGGCACTGCGCCGGCCATGATAGCCGGAAGCGTATTTTCAGACAGGTTGCGGCGTTTGATGCAAAGCGCCAAAGTTCGCAACCTACTGGCGGTCATGATGATCGCCCTGGGTGTTTGGGCATTGGTGGACAGTATCAATCATCTTCGCCCCCTTTGGGGTGATCAGGGCGGCGGTGCCGAGGGTGGCAGCCACCATCACCACCATTGAATTTCGCTCCCGCTGCGGGGGCAGCGCTACTGACACTTGCAAAGAACAACCCTGTAAACGCTGTCATTGAAACTATAAATCAACCTCTAATAGCAACTGGAGAAATTCGATGTTTAAACAGAATCTGAAATTACTAAACCGTGCCCTATGGCTGACGGCAACCCTGTCCCTGCCGCTGTCCGCGGCGGAGTTGCAGACAGACTGGATCGAACCCGTGGAGGGCTATCAGGAAAATGCCCTTGGCGCCATTCTGAAGGCGGTGGACGTCTCCCCCGAAGACGGCTCCACCACAGTGACAATCTCCATTCCCAAAACCTCTGTGACCGACGATAGCGATATGGAAGAGGTTGTGGTTTACGGTCGCCGGGCGGATAAAAGCGAAGCCGAGATCAAGATTCGCCACGAGTGGGTTGCAGACTACGACAAGGACAATTACGGCCTGATTCTTTATCTTGGCAAGGACGGCAATATTCCCTTAAGACTCTACTTAAAAGGCCAGGAAGATTCCCGGCTGCCCTAGAGATAACGATGAACCTGAAAAACCCGGCGCTGCTGCGCAGTCAAGCCTACATTGACGGCCAGTGGCTCGCTGCCTCCGGCGAAAAAACCTTTGCGGTCACCAATCCGGCTACTGGCGCAAGCCTGGCTTTGGTGAGTGATATGGGCGCGCTCGAAACGCGCCAGGCCATCGCGGCGGCACAACAGGCTCTTGCGCCCTGGCGCAGTAAAACCGCGAAGCAGCGGGCGCAGCTGTTGCGCAACTGGTTTGATCTGGTGATGGCAAACCAGGACGACCTGGCCGCTATTCTCACCGCGGAACAGGGCAAGCCGCTGGTGGAGGCAAAGGGGGAAATCGCCTACGGCGCCAGTTATATCGAGTGGTTTGGCGAAGAAGCCAAGCGCATTTACGGTGACGTAATCGCGCCCCCCAGTGGCGACAAACGCATTTTGGTGATCAAACAGCCCGTGGGTGTGGTGGCAGCCATTACCCCGTGGAACTTTCCCAATGCGATGCTGGCGAGAAAAGTGGCGCCGGCGCTCGCGGCTGGTTGCACCTTCGTCGCCAAACCCGCTAAAGAAACGCCGCTGTCCGCTCTCGCCCTGGCGGTGCTGGCGGAGCAGGCGGGCATTCCCCCCGGTGTTTTCAATGTGGTTTGCGGTTCCTCTGCAAGCGCCATTGGCGGCGAGCTGACCGCCAATCCCGCGGTTAAAAAACTCACCTTTACCGGCTCCACCGCCGTCGGCAAGTTGTTGCTGGCGCAGTGTGCGGCAACGGTCAAGAAAACCTCAATGGAGTTGGGCGGCAATGCTCCCTTCATTGTCTTCGATGATGCTGATGTGGACGCCGCCGTTGCCGGAGCGCTGGCGTCAAAATACCGCAACGCCGGGCAAACCTGTGTCTGCAGCAACCGCATTCTGGTGCAGGAAGGCATCTACGACCAGTTTGTCGACCGGTTTGCCGAAGAGGTCGGAAAATTCCGCCTCGGCAATGGCGCCGACAAAGCCACCACCATGGGGCCATTGATCAACCGCAAAGCGGTTAGCGATGTCGACGACCTGGTTGCGGACGCTGTTTCAAAAGGCGCCAGGGTCATTGTCGGCGGTGCGCCCTTTGACCCCGACAGCTGTTTTTATCAACCCACTATTCTTGCCGACGCCAGCGCCAACATGCGCCTCTACCGGGAGGAAATCTTTGGCCCGGTGGCGCCCCTGTTTAAATTCTCCAGTGAAGAACAAGCCATCGCCATGGCCAACGATACCGAATTTGGTTTGGCCGCCTATTTTTACAGCCGCGATCTCGGGCGCATCTGGCGGGTCGGCGAAGCCCTGGAGTACGGCATCGTCGGTATTAACGAAGGTATTATCTCCAATGAAATGGCGCCTTTTGGTGGCGTCAAGGAATCCGGCAATGGCCGCGAAGGTTCAAAATACGGCATTGATGATTATGTCGAAATAAAATATTTATGCCTGGGGGGAATCTGAGCAGATTCCCCTGGTTTTGATTTCAGCGTATACCCTGTAATTTCTCTATATGGGTTAGCGCCCTTTATTGATTTGGCGCAACGAGAAAAGGTTTAACAACGCATAATTTCCCTTGGCAATTGAAATGCCTTGGGCGTGCCCCCATATTTTTGGCAATGAAGAAATTCCTGATCAGGAGTCAAAATGCGTATTGATCGTTTTACCAACCAATTGCAGAGTGCCCTTGGCGATGCCCAGTCCCTTGCCATTGGCAAAGACCACACCGCCATCGAACCGGTTCATTTATTGTCAGTGATGCTCAAACAGCAGGGCGGCTCGCTTCGCCCCATGCTGTCGCAAGCGGGTTTTAATATTGCCGCTATCGAAAAATCTCTTGCGGAAAAGCTGGAAACCCTTGCCAGGTTGCAGTCGCCAACGGGGGAAATCAGTATTTCCCAGCACCTGGGCAAGGTGCTCAACCTTGCCGACAAGCGCGCCCAACAGCAGGGCGATCAGTTTATTTCCAGTGAAACTGTGTTACTGGCATTATTTGACGACAGTGAAACCAGCAAGCTTCTCAAGCCCTATGGCGAACTGAAAAAGCTGGAGCAGGTCATTAAACAGGTGAGGGGAGGGGAATCCGTGGACAACGCTGAAGCCGAAGGCAATCGCCAGGCGCTGGATAAATACACTATCGATCTGACGGAGCGCGCAGAAGCAGGAAAATTAGATCCGGTTATCGGTCGCGACGATGAAATTCGCCGCACGATTCAAGTGTTGCAGCGGCGCACCAAAAACAATCCGGTGCTGATTGGTGAACCCGGTGTTGGTAAAACCGCCATTGTTGAAGGACTTGCCCAGCGCATTATCAACGGCGAAGTGCCCGAAGGCCTGAAAGACAAACGCGTCCTCAGCCTCGATATGGGCGCATTATTGGCGGGCGCCAAATTTCGCGGCGAGTTTGAAGAGCGGCTAAAAGCGGTGCTCAACGAACTGGCCAAGCAGGAAGGCCGCATTATTCTTTTTATTGATGAGCTGCACACCATGGTGGGCGCCGGTAAAGCCGAGGGCGCTATGGATGCGGGCAATATGCTCAAGCCTGCGCTGGCTCGCGGCGAGCTCCACTGTGTCGGCGCAACCACTCTCGATGAGTACCGCAAATACATTGAAAAAGATGCGGCGCTGGAGCGGCGCTTTCAAAAAGTGCTGGTGGACGAGCCCAGTGAAGAGGACACCATTGCCATTCTGCGCGGCCTCAAGGAGCGCTACGAAGTCCACCACGGCGTCGATATTACCGATTCCGCCATTGTCGCCGCCACCAAACTGTCCCAACGCTACATCACGGATCGCCAGTTGCCGGACAAAGCTATCGATCTTATCGACGAATCGGCGAGCCGCATTCGCATGGAAATCGATTCCAAGCCGGAGGAAATGGATCGCCTGGAGCGCCGTCTGATTCAGCTGAAAATGGAGCGCGAGGCCCTTAAGAAGGAAAGTGATGAGGCGTCGAAAAAACGCCTTGAAAAACTCCTTCTCGATATTGGCCAGATCGAAAAGGAATATGCTGACCTGGAAGAAATCTGGAAGGCGGAAAAAGCTTCACTGCAGGGTGAAGCCCAGATTAAAAGTGATCTCGAAAAAGCCCGGCTCGATCTCGACGCTGCGCGCCGCGCCGGTGATTTAAGCCGCATGTCGGAAATTCAGTACGGCGTTATTCCCGGCCTGGAAAAGCAACTCGCTGCCGCGGGCGCCGCAGAAGTCGTTGAAAAACAGCTGTTGCGCAACAAGGTCACCGAGGAGGAAATCGCCGAAGTAGTGTCAAAATGGACAGGCATTCCGGTGAGCAAAATGCTGGAAGGGGAACGGGAAAAACTGCTGCGCATGGAAGACAGTCTCCACAACCGGGTGGTGGGACAGGACGAGGCGGTGGTTTCTGTGGCCAACGCCGTGCGCCGTTCCCGCGCCGGTCTGGCGGATCCCAACAGACCCAACGGCTCATTCCTGTTTCTTGGTCCCACCGGCGTGGGCAAGACGGAATTGTGCAAATCCCTAGCGGAATTTCTTTTCGACAGTGAAGAAGCCATGGTGCGCATCGACATGTCGGAGTTTATGGAGAAGCATTCCGTGGCTCGCCTTATCGGCGCGCCTCCCGGCTATGTGGGCTATGAAGAGGGCGGCTATTTGACGGAGGCCGTGCGCCGCAGACCCTATTCGGTGCTGTTGCTGGACGAAGTGGAAAAAGCCCACCCGGATGTGTTCAATATTCTTCTCCAGGTGCTCGACGATGGCCGCCTTACCGATGGCCAGGGGCGCACCGTGGATTTTCGCAACACGGTCATTGTCATGACCTCCAACCTGGGTTCTGACATTATTCAGCAGCTCGCCGGTGAAGAAAATTATGAAGCCATGAAATCAGCGGTGATGAATGTGGTAGGCAGTCATTTCCGGCCTGAATTCATTAACCGTATCGACGAGGTGGTGGTATTTCATCCCCTCGGCCAGGAGCAGATTCGCGGCATTGCCGAAATTCAGCTGGGACTGCTCAAAAAACGGCTGGCGGACAGGGATTTGCACCTTGAACTCAGCGACGAGGTCATGAACAAAATCTGCGAAGCCGGTTACGACCCCGTCTATGGCGCCCGTCCCCTGAAAAGAACCATTCAGCAATTGCTGGAAAATCCCCTCGCCCAGGCGGTGTTGGCGGGCACCTATGGCCCGGGGGAAACCATCAAGGCCAGGCTCGATAACGGCAGTATTCGGTTCGCTGGCTAGTCTGCGTGATTCGCAGGAGTGAGCACCGCTCCTGCGAATCACTATCCGTTGATGAAGACCCGGAGAAAAAATCACAGAGGGCTTGCCAGTTGGTTACTGAGCGAGTAAATTTTGTCGCAGATTAATAACAATGGGTCGGGAGTTTTGTAGTGATGAAAAGGGCCATAAAGCGTTTGTGTTGCTGTTTTGCAGCCCTACTTGTTCCCGCTGCCATGTTGTCGCCGTCAGCCTTTGCCAGTTCCCAGGTGTTTCCCTTCACGCCCGTGAAAGTGGCCTATTCCCACAAGTCCGCCTCTCC
>JALOAH010000153.1 GCA_023228865.1 Porticoccaceae bacterium
CGCCCCGCCCCAGTTTAGGGGTGTGTTTTTGGAGCTTGCCTTGCAAGCGAAAATTCAGACAACTGGCACAATTGACGCAACTTTCGAGCCAGAGCCCGGCTAAGGCGCCGTATACTCGCTTTTTTGCTGAGGGTTCCTTATCCGCTCAGAATTCCTTATTTGCTGAGGGCTCCTTATCCGCAGAGGGCTCCTTCCCCCCTAAAAAAGGCTGCAATTGTTCGACAATCGCGACGTCGATATCGGTTGCCAACGGCCTGAAGTCAGCAAAGGAGACATCCAGCTCGTCGGAGGCAAGCTCAGCGAGGGACAGGGAAATCATGCGGTTTTTGTCGCGATGTTTATGGAGAAAACGGCGGTAATTGTCATTGGCGTTGCTGTGCCGAGGCGCCAGGGTCACCACCGGTTTGCGGGACATTATGGCCTCGGAGATCATCGACGAGCTGTCCTCGGTGGCAAACACTTTATCCGCCGCCCCCAAAAAGGCCATCACCACAGGCTCGGGTTTTTCATGATAAAACACCCTGTAGGCAAAAATGTCCTGGTTTTGCGCGGCAAAGACGGCCAAGCGTTGCTCGTGGCGCCGGGCGGTTCTCCGCGAGGTGGTCAGCAACCACTGAATACCGTAGCGCCGGGACGCCGCCAGCAACAGGGCTTCGAGCGCCGCCATATCCGCGTCGTCGAATTGATAACCGGCGCCATCGCCTCCCACCAGCATTGCCCAGTAGGTTTTTTGTCCATAACCGATTTTTTCAGACCCCGAGGCGGCACAGAGATTTGCCAAAAAAGCAGCACCGGCTTGCGCCGCCTGTTCGCTGTCAAAAAGCCCCGGCGACAATTCAAGTTCCACCAGGTTTGACACATTCGGAATCCACAAGCCACTGATTACTGCAGTGAATAATCGACAATGGATACCCCGCAGAGAGCCGAGAAAAAAATTGCGCGCCCCCGTTCGCTGCGCCAGCAACAGATTCAAATAAAGGGTTTGGCCACCGCAGGAAATAATCACGTCAGGCGCTGGTGAAGAGGTTGTTGCCGAGTCGGCGCTCGGCAGGGCGAAGGGGTAATAGCAGAGCCTCACCAGCGGCGCCAGCAAGGCATTCAACCACGTTACTCTGCTGTTGCCGATGGCTCTCAGCAATGGCCGCAAAAAGCCCAGCCGAAGCCGGGTTTCTATGGTCGCCAGGCTGACGTCATAGTTTTTTTTCAGGGCTCTGATAACACCCAGGGTTTGATTAAAATGCCCAGGCCTGCCGTCGGAAATCATCCATACGGATAATTTCGGTTTACTGGCTGTCAATTTTTTTACCCCCCGTCACCAGGCTCATCCTCTGCGCGCTTATTGTTTCGGCGAATGTTTTTTATCCACTGACATCACAAAAGCTGTCAGTGCTTCAACACTGGCTCCATAGAGCTTTTTATAGCTGCAACAACCGCTGTCCGCCAATTGCCGGCGCCTCTCCGGGTTGTGAAGGAGACCCTCAATAGCCGCAGCCAGTTTGGCGGGATCATTTTCGACAAGACAGAGATCGTCGTCGGTGAAAAACTCGCGAATGGCCGGGCTATCCTGGGTGATCACGGTGGCGCGGCAGGCGAGTCCCTGGTAGACCTTGTTCGGCACCACAGAGCGGGCTTTGTCACTGCCGCCAAAAATCCCCAGCACCAGATCGCTACCGCGAATGCGCTCGGCAAGCTCTTCTTCGGGAATAAAGGCCTGATTAAAGACAACCTGGCGCAGTGCCAACTGTTCACTCAAAGCCACCATGGCGGCAAGGGTTTGCCCTTTGCCGATGAAATGGGCGGAAAAAACCAGGCCTTTTTGTTCACAGTGTTTTAGCGCCCTTAAAATAACATCAATGCCATGGAGGGGAATAAAATAACCGTAAAACAGGATTTTGGGCACATCCTCTGGCTCGCACCCCTCACCGGGATAGTAAATAGCCGGGTCTGCCAATACAGGAAAAACCAGATGCTCGCCGCGAAAGCGGCCAAACAGTCGCTGCCAATGATCGAAGTGAGCCTGGGTATCGCTCAGCAAGTAGGCGCTGAAGCGAAAATTGAACCAGTCGAGGCCGTATTTATACAGGGCGCTGGCGCTGAATTTTGAGCCTTTTTTCCTGTCGTTGGCGTAGGTGTCGTAGTCGGAGATAAAAAAATCATTGATAACCACTCGGCGCTTTAACCACAGGCTGAAAAATTTCTTTTTCGAAAAAGGCAACAGCAGATAGATTCGACTGTGCAGATCCAGGCCGCCCAGTATCCCCTTGAGAATATTGTGGCGGGAATAGTCTTTTTTTCTTCTTTCGACAAAGACGATTTTTTCAGCGCACACCGGGTTCGGCTCCTTTTTTCAGAAACTGTGTCGCACCGACAAGAAATCCGATGGCTATAGCGTAAAAACTCATACTGGGCTGGTACAGCAGCTTGATATCGCTCATGCCTTTTGCGCTGTAGTAAACCAGCATCAAAAACAACAGCACGCAAACCTGTTGCGATTTCAACAGCGGCAGCTCAATGCGGCGCGCAGCGGACCAAAATACAAAGGCCAATACCAGCACACCGACAAGGCCAAAGGAGTACAAAATTTCCAGGTAAATATTGTGGGGGTGGATAAAATTTTCACCATTGACCGCCACTTCGGGAATATATCTGAATGTGCCCACCCCCAGACCAAAGAGGAGATTGCCATCCAAAGCCTGAAAGACATTGCTAAAAATTTCGCTTCTGGCCTGGAGTGACCCCCCTTCATAGCCTGACAAAACACTGACCACGCCGGGATTTACATAGATATAAATCAGCAACAAAATCCAGCCGAGAATGGCAATGGCAAAAAGAGGACGATATTTTTTTGCCGAGAAAAACAGGCCATAAAATAATCCCGTCATCACCAGGCCATAAACAGCACCCTCGGATTTGGCCAGCAAGCATAAATAGGCGACAAATCCGGACGCGATAACAAACAGGCTTTTCTCCATCCAGGTTTTTGATGCACTGAGCCCGACCACGCCCGCGAGCAGGGAAAAAAACAGGAAGTTATTAAAATTATGCATATTGCCAAGATGGTGGTTTGACCACAGCAACAGAGATTCAAAAAAATTGTCGCGATCCAAAACCGCCACATAAACCCAGAGCGCAAAGGCCAAATTTGCCAAAAAATAGAGCTTTACAATTTTAGTTTGCAACTCCGGCCTGCCCGCAAGGAAATAACCGGCAACCACGGCGGGATAGAACAAAAGCAAGCCTTTTGTCATGGAAACCATGGCGGTAATACTTTTAGCAGGCAATTCCGAAACAATGACATTAACCACAAAAAGCATCGCCAAAAGCAGGCTGCTGGTTTTGGCGTTAAAGCCATAGCCCCGGTAGAATTTATTGACGAAAAAAATCACTAGAGCTATGGCAACAAACGGCTGCAGGGAAAAAAATCCCCAAAAGGGCACGTAGGCTGCGGTCACCAACAAGGCAAAAGTCAGCGCCAAAAGCCATGATCCCTCGGAAACCGCGCTCCATCTGTCAAAAAATCTATTCATTCTATCGATCACATTCCAGCAATTTTAATGTATTGACTCCCGCAGCAAACCGGCGGGCTTTATTGGCGAATCCAGGTTGTCGTCAAGGGCTGATTCAGTGCCGCAGGGAAAATGTCATGCCCTGCCGCTACCCCCTGCGTCCGGTGCGCAGGCGCAGGCGAAATGCCAGCCAGTTGTCCTTGCCGGAAATTTTGATGCGCTTGAGCTCGTAGCGACTGTTGTCAATATTGCTGTCTATTCCCTCTACAGTGGTCACTGCGCTATCGAATCCCGCGTCGCTGACGGCAATGACATCATCCTGGCTGTAAATACCGAACGGGTAGGCAAAACTGGAAAGTCTGGTATTAAAGCGTTTTTCCAGCGCCTCCTTGCTGGCGGCGATTTCCTCTTTTCTGGCTCCGGCGTCGAGACGGGACAGGTTGGCATGGCTGCGGGTATGGCCGCCCAGTTCCCAGCAACCGGAAGCCAGCATGGCGGCAACCTGGTCATCCCTGAGTTTTTTCTCGGCCATCAGCTCGCCGCTGTTGTGATGGCTTTTTTTGTTGACTGACCAGTCGCGGTCAAAGCGGTCTTCCACCAGGTAGAGGGTGGCGCAGGCGCGGTATTTTTCCAGCACCGGATGGGCATTGAGGTAATTGTCCTCATAGCCATCGTCAAAGGTGATGGCGACAGTTTTGTTTGGCAAAGTTGGGCAGGCCGCCAATTCCGACATGAGAGCAAAATGGTAGCCCTGCTGTGCCAGCCAGCGCACCTGGCGCTCAAACATGACGGGGGGCACCCGCAACTTGTTAAAGGCAGCACCGGGACGGGGTTCGCTCACCATATGGTACATAAGAATGCGGGGGTGACTGTCCGGCACAGATCGCCGCCACCAGCCGTAGCGAAGGCTGAACCACAGCACCGCCACCAACGTAAGTACAACAATCCAGATCACGGCCGCAGCTCCCGGTAGATGGTCAGGGTTTTCGCCACCATATCCGCCTTGAAAAACCGGTTGTTGCCCGCCGGTTTGATCTGGCTGTTGAGCACTGTTGTCACGCAGTGGACAAGGGCATCTTGATCGCCAATGGGTGTTTTCCCCTGGGGATAAAGGGCGGCGAGAATTTCACCGACGCCGCCGTGGTCGTAGCCGACCACCGGCACCCCCATGGCCAGAGCCTCCAGCGTGGTGCGGCCAAAGGATTCCGGCTTGGTGGACAGGGACAGCACCACATCGGAGACCGCATAAATATCGCGAATATCCTTGCGGTCGCCGGTGAAGCTGATGTCATTGGCCAGACCCTCGGCCTCGATTCGCCCCCGCAGTTCACTGGCATACTGGCGCCGCTTGGGGTCTTCGCCGCCAACAATAAGACCGTGAATCGGCATGTGCGCCTGCTTGAGTGCGGTGATCAGATCAATAAAATTGTGGTGACCCTTGAGCCGGGTAAGCCGCCCCGGCAGAGTAATGATTTTTTTGCCCGCCAGCTGGGGAAACTGCTGGCGCCACTGGTGGAGCCATTGATCATCGGGCTTGTAGCCAAAGGGGAAATCCTGGGGATCTATGCCGCGATACACCAGGCGCACCAGATTCATGTCCGTTTGCGGGTAGTTTGCGGCGATGTAATTCCTGACCGTTTCAGACACCGCAATCACCCGTTCACCCCGGGTCATAATCGCGCTGTAGGGGGAAACCGAATAGAGACCATGCACCGTGGTGACCAAGCCGGGACGCTGCGCCTCTGGCAATTTTCGCCACGCCAGCCAGGCAACCCAGGCGGGCAGGCGGGAACGGAGGTGGACAATATCCGGCTTTTCCCGCTGCAGCCAGCGCCGCAGGGGCTGAACATGGCGCAACGTCAGCGGGGATTTTTTGCCCAGATCCCAGCACACATGGCGGCTGCCCTCGGCCTCCAGCTGGCTGACCATGGCGCCACCCGCAGAAATCACCACAGATTCGCAACCCTGTTCCACCAGATGGCGAGCCACTTCCAGGGTGCCGCGCTCGACACCGCCACCGTTGAGATTCGGCAAAATCTGGACAACCTTCAAGAAACTAGCCCCACAACATCGGCCTCATTTGAGCAATCTGTCATAAACCAGCGCCGCGCAGCGCTGCGCCTCATTGAAGTTTATTGCCGGCGGCGGCAGGCATCCGGTTTGACGCCAGTGCGAAAACGTGGCGACCAGCCCCCGCGCCACCAGGGCATCAATCCCCTTGACGACGCGGTGATCGCGCAACCGTTCGAGATCAAAAATCCCCACCCGGCACTCGGCGGTCAACGCCTCATAAACCATGGAAACGCTGTCCGGCGTCACCCAGCAGGTTCTCGCCCTGGGCAGGGTTTGCGCCAGCCACCCCGCGGCGGTATCCCCATAGGGAACAATGCTGACATTGGCCAGCGCCAGTGCTGACAGGCGCCGAATAAAGCTCGCCGGCGTGCGCCTCGACGTTGTCAGCAGCCAGGGCTCGCCCGCGCCGGCAATGCGTTCAATGGCCGCCAACAGCCTGTTGTCGTCCCAGCAATAGTGGTCGCTGGGACCGCCAATCAACATCATACCGGCAATATCTTTTTCAGTGTCCGCCCGCATCTGGTTGATAGCCCCCTGGGTGACAACCACATTGGCGCGCGCCGGCGGCTGGTCGTGCTCAGGAATCAGGCAGAGATCAAACCATGCCAGCGGCAGGGACGGTTTCATCAGCACCACCGCCGCAGCCCCCGTGGCTCTTTTCAGCGCCAGCAAGGTCAGGTGGGTTCTGTGGCCGGCGCCAATCAACACGGCGGGGTTTTCTCGCCGCACTGCCGCTGCCTTTGACAAGGCCATGGCCAGGGCGTGAAGGGGTGACAGGACTGCAACCACTCGCGGCTCTTCGACCTGGAGTGTTGGATTCGTCGCAACGCGAAGGTTTTCCAGGGCGCGAGCCAGCCCCAGGCTCTGATTCATATGCCCCGGCTTGCCGTCGCTTA
>JALOAH010000154.1 GCA_023228865.1 Porticoccaceae bacterium
GTATCCTACCGGTGCTGTTGGCCACCGCCGCAATCACTCTCGGCTCCTCCTGGTGGTACTCTCGACGCATCCGGTTACCAGCGGTTACCCTCGGGTGGCGGGAGACTCTCGCCACTGGCCGCAGGTTGGCGACCCTGGGCTCCGCCTTTATGTGGAGCGGCGTGATGATGGCGGCCCTGGATATTTTTACCCGTACCCTGATCACTCGCCAGGAAGGGGTCGAGGCGGCGGGGTTCTACCAGGCCGCGTGGGCGCTTTCGGGCCTTTTTGCGGGCTTTATCCTGAGCGCCATGGGTACCGACTTTTATCCGCGTCTTACTGGTGTGATTCACGATCATCAAAAAGCCACCGAGCTGGTGAACCAACAGACGGAGATTGGCATACTGCTGGCCCTTCCAGGCCTGCTGGCCACCCTGGCCCTGTCACCCTGGCTGCTGCACCTGTTCTACAGCGAGGCCTTTCAGCCCGGCGCCGATCTGCTGCCCTGGTTTGTGCTTGGTATCTTTGGGCGAATCATCTCCTGGCCCCTCGGGTTTATCCAGCTGGCCCTCGGCGCGTCCCGCGCCTTTGCCATCACCGAAACAGTCTTTGTCATTGTTCACCTCGGCCTTGTTGCCTGGCTGGTACCCCTCTACGGTGCAGTGGGCGCGGCCTATGGGTTCGCCATAGCCTATGGTATCTATGCGGTGATGATGACGGTGGTGGCTCGATGGCTGATCCGCTATAGCCCGTCGAATCCTGTGAATCGACAGCTTGCCATTTCGGCGATCTTCGTTGCCCTGAGTTTTGTGGGATTACTTGCGGTTGGAGGCTTGTGGGGAAGTTTTATGGCTGGAGTGATTGCTGTGGTTGCCGGAGCTCTGTCAATACGAGGCATTGTTGCGCGGGCGTCTGGCCAGAGTGTTATAAGTGCTATTTTCAAGAAAAAGCTTGCCACAGTGCAACTCAAGGAAACCTGATGCGTATTGTTTTTCCCGATGTTTTTTATCACAAAACCGGTGGAGCTGAAAACTTAATCTATGAAATTGTTAAGTACGCACATCTATCCCGAGGGGTTAAAAGCATCATCTTAGGTGATCCAAAATCGTTCGCGGTGAAGCGACTGAAAGAGGGCAATATCCCTTACAGTTTTTTTTCTAGGGAAAATATCCGAGAATTTATTCCATCTGGTACAGAACTATTTATTCACACCCACAACTACGATGGCCTTTCCAATATAGTCGATATGCCGGGTTCTTGTCTTGTCTGGGGGATTCTCGCTCCGCAAATCACCCGCTGGAATCGTTTTGGCTTTGAACGACGTATTACTGGAAAGAATAGTGTGGCCAATTGGTTTACGAAACGACTGATCGACACACTTTCCGAAAAATCTGCGTTGATCAGCATGGATGGGAACACGTCCGATGCCATCGACGATTTCTGCGGCAAAGCGCTTAACCTTCCCATTATTCCGATCCCCGTGGATACGAGTAGCGCCTTACCCATCAAGAGGTTTTCCGTCGATTCTCCCTTGGTGTTGTCCTACATAGGTCGCAGTGATGATATCTGGAAAATAAAGCCAGTTAAGCGCGTCATGCTGGACCTCCAAGCCTATAAGCATCGACAGTTCAAGATCGATATCTACACTGACAGTGAAGCACCATATCTAAACGAGCTGAACGGGCTCACCGCTGAAAATATCACCTTGGATTTTCATATAGGCTATTACGGGGATACCCTTCGAGAGCGCATTGGGGAACACTCAAATCTCCATTTTTCCATGGGGACAGCCGCCCTCGAGGGTGGATTGGCTGGCGTGCCAACCCTGCTTGTCGATCCAAGTGTTGGTGATGTTCCTGAATACTATCGGTATAAGTGGCTTTATCAAACAGAACGATGCTCCCTGGGTCGCTTTATCAGTGAAGCCGAAACTGCATTCGTTGGCATGGAAATGAAAGACGTTATAGCAATGGTGGACGATCAAGAGCAGTACCATAACTTGGCTCAAAAAACCCAGGAATACGTAATGGATAACCACGGTGTAGGCGCCGTGCTCAACCGCCTTTTGGCACAGGAAACAACTGCTACGCACAATGACATAAGGCGATACACGCCGGCCACCTGGAAGATCGCCAAAGGTATAGGTAAATTGCTCCGGTGAATCCTTCAACTGCCAACAGGCCGAAGGTGAGTTTCTACATTCTTGCCTACAACCACCAGTCGATGATTCGGCAAGCTATCGAAGGAGCATTGAGTCAAACCTATCAGCCCCTTGAGATTATTGTCTCCGATGATTGTTCCGACGACGACACATGGCAGGTAATCCAGCAAACTCTGCGGGAGCACAGGGGCTCCCATAGTATTCTGGCCCGCCGCAACGAACGGAATATGGGCATCTCGCAGCATATCAATGAGGTATGGCATTACTGTAGTGGAGACTGGATAGTGGCATCCGCCGGGGACGACATATCGTTGCCAGAGAGGGTGGAAAGCATCATGCAAGTGGCCAGCGCGAACAAGGCCGTCAAGTTGGTTCAGTCCTGGGTACAAGAAATTGACGCCGAAGGCCACCCACTGGATGTAAACGGCCTGGGTTGCGACTGTGCGCCCGGCGCTCTGCGGTTGTACGGTCTCGAAGACCGAATCAGAGGTGCGACTTACCATCCCCACGGTGCTGCCATGGCTTATTCCCGCGACCTGGTCGACAGGTTTTCGCCATTACCCGAGGGTGTGATCTTCGAAGACAATATTGTCAACTTGCGCGCGGAGTTACTTGGCAGTGCGGCAGTGCTCGCACGACCTTTGGTCAAGCACCGAAACCATCCTGGCCAGGTCACTCGGATTGCTGGGATAGCTAACGAAAAAAAAGCCCGCCAGCGGATAAAACTAAGGCTGACGTCGGATATCATCTCTTCGCAACAGTGCCTGACGGACATCAGTGCCTCGTCTGAAAACCTACCCTCAAATCAATATAACGATATTGCCAACTGTTATCGCCGAAGACTTGCGTATTTTTCGAAAAAGCGAAAGGCTTTGATATTTATCTGGCCGCTTCGGCTAATTTATCTTATCCATATTTTAGCGATGAAGAGAGTTGCACCCCTCTCGACAGATGATTTTATCTACTCCCTGGTGCCACGACCGTTGCATGGGCTTATGCAACGACTTAGATCCTGGCGCTGCTTATTTCAACAACATCCTCTATGAGGCCATCAATTGAGCACATGGGTCTTTTGATTCCTAGGGTAGTGAATAGGCTAATCAAGCCGTTAGGTTGGAGGCTGGTCAGAGTGCCCCCTTTTCAGCTTGCACTGGAGGCTCTATACCGTACCGGTATAGAAGTGCGGTTTGTGCAGGTCGGGGCTAACGATGGCATTCGTTTCGACGGCCTGTATTTTACCGTCACCTCGAACCGATGGTCTGGCATAGTCATTGAACCATTACCTCATATGTTTGCCAGGCTGGCGTTCAATTATTCAGACTACCCCGATGTGGTTCCCGTAAATGTTGCCATTCACCCCACTTTGACGTCGGAAAAAATATATCACGTCAACCCTCTGGTTGTTTGCGATTACCCGGATTGGGCGTCAGGTATTGCGTCTTTCAACCGCCATCACCTGGTAAAACACGGTATCAGGGATCAAGACATTCTTGCCATTGATGTGCCATGTAAACCTTTGATGTCTGTTATTGGCGAGCACGAGTTGTTTGACGCCGAGGTATTGCAGATTGATACCGAGGGCTTTGACGCAGAGATAATCGGAATGATTGATTTTTCTCGTTTCAAACCTTGGGTAATAAAATTCGAATGGATGAACCTGTCGCAGGCACAGAAAACGTTTTGTCTGGATAGGCTTGTTCAAGAGGGCTACAAATTTTCCATTGATCATGATGAGTCTGATTGCACGGCCTGGCTCCCCCGGCTAGCCGTTTGATATCTAACATGATCCGTGCAGAGCTAAATTCCGGCCCCGATATTGTTCAGGCATACAATCACGCTATCAGGCTTGAGCGTCATAGATCACCTGTACGTCTTGACGAGTATCCCAGGATTGTCGCCATGGCGGTGTGCACCTGGGCCTTGCGATGCGCGCTCTTTATCTGGAGAAAGGCTTGTCTTGGGCTGAGCACACCCCAAAAGGGCTTTGTGCCATCCTCTATTGTCGTTTATGTGCAGGGCATGCTCGGCGACGTCGCGGTTCATATTCCCGCCATGGCGGCATTGCGAAAGCGGTGCCCCAATGCGAGATTCATTTGCGTGTGCCACAGTGAGGGCTTTCCCATCGGCGATTTGCTGGGGGAACTGCCTTGGATCGACGAGCTCCATGTGTTGGCCTATCAGCCGGTGGTACGGCGGGGACTGCGACTGGTGTTTTCCGAACCGGGTTTGGCAAGCCTTAAGGCGGATCTTTTTGTCAATCTATCGCCCTATTCAAATCGCGGCGTGCCCGGCTTTGTGGGTAGGGAGATAGCGTTTGCTCGAAAAATTGGCGCCCGTTGGTACCTGGGAGACAGCCTTTCACTCTATGGCGTTCCCACCTGGACCAATTCGCTCAAGCGATTGTTCGTGAGGAACGAGCCACGACGGGGTTGGCGAGTGTTGGCACCTCTGGGTATTGGCCCCGCCGATGCGGGAGATAACCCATTGCCCGTAGACGAGGCGTGCCTCGCCGGCATCGACCTACCCGATCAGCCCTTTGCGGTGATTCACCCCGGGGCAAAACATGGCGTCAAACTCTGGCCGGCTGAATACTTCTCTCAAGTGGCCAGCCATCTTGCACGGCACCATAACCTTATGGTGCTTGTTACCGGCTCCGCTGGCGAGGCACCCATTGCGGACAGGGTGATCGCCTCAGGCGGCGGGCAAATGATTAACCTGGCCGGAAAGACAACCATTCCCCAACTGATAGCCCTGCTTGCCAAGGCAAGGGTTGTGGTATGCAACGACAGTGGCCCCATGCATCTGGCAGGGCTGCTCAACCGACCCACATTGGCACTTTTTGGCACCCGTATACCCGTCAAACACTGGTATCCCGTGGGTGATCGAACCACGGTAATGATGCATTACCACCCGGACTCCTTCAGTTATGACGATGACGGCCTGGTGCCCCACAGGATGGAGATGATCACGCCCGGCGATGCTATTGCGGAGATCGACAAGCTGCTATGCGAATCCTGATTGTCTCCGCGGGGCCTCTCAACCGCCAGATAGGCGGTGGACAGGCCTATGTTCAGGATCTGGCTATGGGCCTTAGGGCCAAGGGCCACGACATTATTCTCTTGGAGCCCGCCAATTCGGCTCAATGCCCGGGTGGAAATATTGCCGAGTGGGCATGGGAGGGTATTCCCGTTTTCTCACTATCGCTCCCTCTGCCTTGGGAGCGCCTTGGCGATTGCATTAGCGAACTGGGTGGTGAACGCTTGGAGCGGGTGAAGACGCTACTCAATCGTATAAAGCCGCACGTGGTACAGATCAACGGCATGATGCCACCCCTGGTGAGCGCCTGCCGGGAGCTGGGATTGCGCCACCTTGTTGTCGCCCATCACCCGGGGGAGGTCTGCCCAAAAGGGGATCTACTCAGGCCAGACGACAGCATTTGTAAGCTCCGGCCAGGTATCGAAGTCTGCGCGGCCTGTGTGCTTCGCTCAAAAAAGCCCGGGTTTGGCATCGGCAGGGTGCTGGCGCTTATGCCGATGTCCATTTACCGGGTCCTGGGCGGGCTGTTGGCGAGAAAAAATCCAATGGGGTACCTCGGGCGAGTGTTGCGCATACCCTGGGAGATCGAGCAAAAGCTTATCGGTCTCGCCAGTTACCTTAAAAATGCTCAGCAAGTTGTAGCACCATCGGCGGCCATGGGTGATGCCCTTGCCCGGGCGGGTGTGGAGCCCTCCCGGCTACAAGTGCTGCACCACGGGATTCACCCCGTCAAGGCGCCGCCGATAGAGGGGTTAGGCGCCCGGCCAATCCGATTCGGATTCGTGGGGCGCATCGATCACGCCAAGGGCGTCCATGTGCTGCTGGACGCGATGGCATTGCTGGACCCGGATGGAACGGCGGAACTTCATATCCATGGCGCCGCCACCAACCCCCGGGATCAGGCGGCCTGGCAACGCCACCTGGATCGCCTTGGCAACCCGCCATGGCTGCACTTACACGGCGCCTTTGCGAGAACCGAGGTGGATCAGGTCTACGCCAATATCGATGTGCTGGTACTGCCGGCCATCTATCTCGAAGTGTTTGGCCTGGTGGTGGCCGAGGCGTTGAGCGCGGGGCGGCCAGTGCTGACCACGGACTGCGGCGGGCCCGCCGAGCAAATTGTGCATGGGGAAAACGGCTGGATAGTCCCACCACACAATGTTGGCGCACTTGCAGAGCAACTTCGCAGGCTGGTAAACAGTCGTGATGAAATCCTTTCCGTCGCTGCGAGCCAAAGATCAGGCCTTAAGACGCACGCTCTCTACGTCAATGAAATTGAAGTGTTGATTTTGGCGG
>JALOAH010000155.1 GCA_023228865.1 Porticoccaceae bacterium
GACCTTTCTCCAGCAAGTGGTGGACTTTGGTCCACAAATCCTCGCAGGGCTTGGCAACACCCTGTTGCTGGCTACTATCGTTACTCTCACCGGCCTGGTGGGCGGTATCGGTGTTTTCTACCTCACTCTCAGCCAGAGCCGGCTGTGCCGCCGCCTCACTGAGAGCTATATTTCGTTCTTTATCGGGACGCCCCTGATCGTCTTGCTGTTTCTGATGTATTACGGCTTGCCGCAGTGGGGGTTGCGCCTGTCACCTCTGGCGGTGGCTGTGATCGGCTTCACCATGAACGTATCGGCCTACAATGCCCGCTACCTGATGACGGCCTATCGCGGCCTCGACCAGGATGAATTGGAAGCCGCCCGAGCCCAGGGATTCAGTACCCTGCAAGTGTTCACCCTGATCACCCTGCCGCAGGTGCTGCGCCTGTCGGTGCCCGCTCTCACCAACCAGGCCATCCTCAACCTCAAGGATAGCTCGGTGGCCTTCCTGATTCAGTACACCGAGTTCTTTGCCCAGATACAGGATCTCGCCATTCGCAACTTCCAGTTCTTCAAGGCCTACCTGTTGGCCGGGGCAGTGTATCTGGCGATGGTTTCAGTGGTCGTAGTTGCCGCCCGCTGGCTGGAGCGACGGCTGGTGCTGCCTCATCTCAAGCCAGGGCTTTTTCAAACAACATAAGCAACCGCCCCCACGCGCGCTCTGCCTGCACTTTGTCGTACACCGGAGAATCCGGTACACACCAGCCGTGCAGCGCGCCTTCATACACCTCTACTTCAGCTTTGAGATTACTTTCAACAAAAGCGTTGCGCAGAATGTCGTTCACGGCTGGTGCCCGCTCATGATCATTTTCCGCCACAGCAATCAGAAAATCTGCCGCCATAGTGGGAATCAACAGGTGTGGACTGTCCTCCTCAGCTGTAGCCAGTCCTCCGCCGTGGAAGGAGGCGACGGCACCAATTCGCTCAGGAAGCTCAGCCGCCGCCCGCATTACAATCGGCCCACCCATGCAGTAGCCCATCACGCCTACTCTGCGGCGGGTGTCCACTGCGGGATGGGCATCCAGATAAGCGACGAAGGCACGGGCATCAACACGCTGGGCATCCACTGTGAGCTCTTCCCGCAACGCCATAACCACACTGCGCACATCCGGATCTTGAAAACTGGCACCCTCCGGCACAACCGGTGCTGGCGCACTGCGATAGAAGGGGTTGACCACCAGCACCGAGTACCCTGCTTCCGCCAAGCGGCGACCCAATGCGCGAAAGGTCGAGCGCAAGCCGAGGATATCCGGCCAGATCACCACCCCAGCATGGCTACCGCTAGTCGGATGAACAAAGTAGCAATCCGCCTCGCCATTGAGTGTAGGAATAACGACCTCGGTCTCGATAACAGTCTGCACACTGGCCTCTGAGGAGAATATAGCCACCAGAGCTGCGGCAACCGCAAGGTGATTGAAGCGCCGTCGGGTAATGCCAGTTTGAAGGTGCTGCTTGTTGTCGTTTACTGTATGTTCATCACACATAAAGCTACCCCTGTTAATTAGGCTTCAGAAAAGTGTATAAGCTGGGCACCAATTAACAACCAGAAATACAACATAGAAAAATGCTAAACACCTATAAATCCACAGATATAAAAAGGATCTAGCGAAAAACCTCAAGGCTTTCTGCTTTGGACAGAGCCAGCTTTGATGATTACAATCCCAGCACCATTCAGAAATAGCGGGATTCTCCCCGGTGGATGACGCGTACTCAAATTACGCGAAAGACGGTGATTTTGCACTGTCAAGGGACTAAAAAAGGGCCTAAAAATGAAGCAAGATAGCCGCCAAATAGGGGAAGGACGTGTAGATACTCCAGGTACTCCTTTGTGAAGAAATATACCCCGAGTGGATTAATCATGGCGGTAATGCTCACCCTGGTGCTGGGCTTAACCGCTTGTGGTGCCCCCGAGGCTCCCCCACCACCCTCACCCCCAGAGGTAAACATAGTCCTTCTGAAATCAGCGGCTGTGCCAATGGACTTGGTCTACACTGCACGTACCCGTGGAGAACGCGAAGTGGAAGTGCGGGCCCGTGTCTCAGGTATCTTACAAAAACGTTATTACCGTGAAGGTGCGGCGGTCGAAGCCGAGGCCCTCTTATTCCGTATTGATCCGGCGCCATTTGTAGCCGCGGTACGTAGCGCCGAAGGCCGTCTCGGCGTCGAGCAAGCACGATTGGTAGAAGCGGAACTACAACGCGAACGCGTTCATAAGCTGGTAGAGCGAGGTTTCAGTGCAGATCGCGAGCGTGACTTGGCAGAAGCCGCCTTTGCATCAGCCAAAGCTGCAGTAGCCGCCGCAGTAGCCGAACTCGAACAGGCAAAGCTCGACCTGGCCTATACTGAAGTGCGTGCTCCCATCGCAGGCATCACAGGTCGCGAAGCTCGCTCTGAAGGCAGCCTTATCCATGCGGGTGCTGAATCGAGCTTACTAACAACAATTGCACAGTCCGATCGTTTGTATATCGACTTTGCCCTGCCCGAAGACGAAGCACGGCTGGTACGCGAAGCACTGACACAAGAGCCAGAGGCTGTTAGTGTGAGCCTGCACACCGCCGGCGGCAAGGAGTTGGTGGACAAAGCTAGAATAGAATTTATCGACACACGAGTACATGGCGATACTGGCACAGTAGAAGTTCGTGCAACACTAGACAACACTGCTGGCGCCCTGGCACCTGGGCAATTTGTTCGCGCCTCTATCAAAGGGCTGAGCACGGCTGCAGGCATCTATGTACCAGCACGAGCAGTGCTACACAGCGCCGATGGCCCCTTCGTCTGGACACTGGATGACCAGAACACCGTACAATTTCAGCCTGTTGAGCTGGGTTTAGGAGTCGGTAACCTTTTGCATGTACAAGCCGGACTCAAAGCCGATGATCGCGTAATCGTGGATGGTGTTCTAAAGGTTCAACCTGGCTCACCAGCGACACCAGTGGAGGTAACGCTGGATAGCACACCTGCTGCTATCGCGAGCCAATAATAATGTTTGCCCGATTTATAGATAGGCCCCTGTTAGCCTGCGTATTGTCCGCCTTTATCGTTATTGCCGGCTTGGTGTCGCTGGGGTCACTACCTGTGGCCCTCTATCCGGACATTCTACCTCCGATGGTCGAGGTATCGACCTCTTATCCCGGAGCAACACCAGAGGTGTCAGCTGAGACTGTTAACGCACCGCTGGAACAACAGATTAATGGCGCTGAGGGAATGATCTATCAGCGCTCAGCCGCTGCTGCGGATGGTACAACTCAGGTAGTCGTGACATTTGCGATAGGCACCGACCCTGATCAGGCAGTGATCAACGTGCAGAATCGTGTGCAAGCAGCGTTGCCTCTACTGCCAGAAGAAGTACGCCGCCAGGGTGTAGTGGTGCGCAAACTCAACTGGACGGCTGTGTCATATATTAGTATAGACGCGGTGGATGGGCGCTACGACGACACTTTTATCTCCAACTACGCGCTCGTCAATATTGCCGATGAACTCCGCCGTGTACCGGGAGTAGCCAGTATTGATGCCTTCGGCGCCAAAGAGCACTCCATTCGTATCTGGTTACAGCCAGACAAACTGGCGCAGTTTGGACTCACGCCAATGGATGTTGCCACTGCTGTGCGTGAACAGAACTCACAGTTTGCGACCGGGCGCATCGGTGATGAACCATCACCCGAGTACACTGATCTCAGTATCAGCATTACCGCAAAGGGACGCCTGGTCACACCACAGGAATTTGAACGCATCATTCTAAAGGCCGAGGCAGGTGGTTCCATCGTACGCCTCGGCGATGTAGCGCGCGTAGAGTTAGCTGCGCGCGATTACAGTGTCACCAATACGCAAGGCGGCAAACCTGCTGTCACCCTGGGGGTATTTCCACAACCTGGGGCCAATGTCATCGATATCTCCAACGATGTACGTGAAACACTGCAGCGACTGGAGCAGGAATTCCCAGAGGGAATGCGCTGGCAAATTGTGTTCGATACTACGGACTTTGTGCGCGTTTCGATCAAAGAAGTACTAAAGACATTAGCCGAAGCGGTAATATTAGTGTTTCTCGTTGTGTTCTTGTTTCTGCAGAACTGGCGCGCGACTTTAATTCCCTGTCTGGCAGTACCTGTGTCACTCATCGGTGCATTAGCTGGAATGCTGGCACTAGGCGTCACCATAAACTTGACGACCTTGTTTGCAATGGTGCTATCGATCGGTATTGTTGTCGATGATGCTATCGTCGTTCTGGAGAATGTGGAGCGGCACATGCGCACCGAGGGTGTTAGTGCACGGGAAGCAACCAGGCGTGCAATGCGTGAAGTTACCAGCCCACTAATTGCAATCGTACTGGTACTCACAGCGGTATTTCTTCCCGTGGCATTTCTCGGCGGGCTTGCGGGCGAAATGTACCGGCAGTTTGCGATTACGCTATCTGTCGCGGTAATTATCTCGGGATTTGTTGCACTAACACTAACACCAGCCCTGTGTGCGTTACTGCTAAAGCCCCACGTGGAAAAACCCTCTGGTGGTATGTTAGCCCGCTATGGACAGTGGTTCGAACGTGTCACTCTGCGCTACGCACAAGGGGTAGCCTTTTTTATTCGTCACAGTGTGCTTGCCACGACTCTGTTCGCCATCATGCTTGGCGTAACCTGGAAACTCTCGGATGCATTACCTACGTCCTTGGTGCCAGAGGAAGATCAGGGCTATATTATCGCAATGCCCTTTCTACCCCCCGCAGCTTCACTGAAGCGGACCAACGCGGTGATGCAACAGATTGAGCAGAACCTAGCCGATCACCCAGCAGTACTAGAAACCGTCTCATTTGGAGGGTTTGATCCCTATACTTTCGTACCTCGCCCTGGTACTGGCTTTTCCTTTATCACCTTTAAACCCTGGTCAGAGCGGCGCGATGAAGCCCTTCAGTCGCCAGCCTTAGTTAATGAAGTAATGGCAATGGATGCCGAGATCAAGGATGCACTGGTCTTCGGGGCCCCGCCACCACCCATTGAAGGGCTGTCAGCAACCGGAGGTTTTGAGGGGTTCGTACAGTCTCGCGTCGGCTCCGATTATCAGGCTCTGGAAGCAGCTACAAACAAACTCGTCGCTGCAGCAGCTGAGCGACCAGAGGTCGCAGGGGTGTTTACATCATTTTCTGCACAGGTGCCACAACTCAGGCTAGATATCGACCGTGAGCAGGCCAAGTTGCTGGGTGTCGATATCGACGAAATTTTTGCGACACTACAAAGTACGTTTGGTGCCTACTATGTCAACGACTTCAACCTGCTGGGCCGCGTCTATCGTGTCCAGATGCAATCTGACGCCCAATATCGGACCCATGCTGAAGATCTGCGCCATGTCTACGTGCGCAGCAAGAACGGCAGACCTATACCGATCACAGCATTAGGTGAGACGTATCTCGTAACCGGTCCTGACATGGTCGAGCGCTTCAACATTTATCCCGCTGCACGTCTGTTAGGTGGTCCGGCTCCAGGCTACAGCTCTGGTCAAGCGTTAGCAGTGATGGAAGAATTGGCTCACGAACATCTACCCGCAGGCTATACACTGGAATGGAACGCACAGGCTTTTCTGGAGAAGCAAATCGTGCAGAACACCGCCGGGCTTTATTTGCTGGCGATGCTAATGGTATTTCTGATTCTAGCCGCTCAGTATGAGCGCTTATCACTACCCTTTGCAGTGATTCTCTCAGTCCCGTTTGCCGTGTTCGGCGCCTTCGTCGCTGTATGGGCACGAGGCTTGCACAATGATCTCTACCTGCAGATCGGTCTGATCACACTAGTCGGTCTCGCAGCAAAAAATGCCATCTTGATCGTCGAGTTCGCCGCAGCCCGAGTCAAGGACGGTCTCGGTATCTCAGAAGCAGCGATCGAAGCGGCACGACTCCGTTTCCGACCAATCCTGATGACGTCACTAGCATTTATTCTCGGTGTACTACCACTGGCTATCAGCAGTGGTGCTGGCGCCAACGCACGGCACTCAATTGGCACCGGCGTTATCGGCGGTATGCTGGCGGCCACTTTTTTGGCCACACTGTTCACGCCGCTGTTCTTCTGCTGGGCTGAGCGCACCGGTCGATGGTTAAAAGCAGCCTTTAATGTTTCCGGACAATCTCGATCGGAGCAGGAATCTGAGCGTTAGGATCCGAGAGGGATATAGCCGCCATTTTCCTAGCTAGATGGGCCTTCACCAATCGTAGTGGGTAGTTTAGCCTAGCAACCATGAAAGACACACAGCTATACAGCCAGATATTGGGTATCGAGAAACCGTGGAAAGTCGCGGAAGTTAAGGTTTCGTTGGCAGAC
>JALOAH010000156.1 GCA_023228865.1 Porticoccaceae bacterium
CAACTTCGAGGTCGTCAGCTACAGGGTGTATCGTGACGGCAAGCCGGTCGGCCAAACCTGGAGCGAGACCAGTTTCGTTGATGCAACTGTCGAGCCGGGCGCCACTTATAACTACAGCGTCACAGCCGTTGACGATGCCGGTCTGGAATCCCCCCGCTCGCCCCCGGTCCGCGGTGGACCCGCAACCCGCTGGGCGCAGGACAATTTCGCGGACAACAATTATGATCAGGCTGACCCCAACCTGAAAAACGGATTGCGCTGGAAACTGATCACCGGCGCGGCTACTGTTGCCAAGTCCGGCAACACCAGGTTTCTGCGTCCGGGCGTTACCCAGGAGGATGAAAGCCTGATCGTTACTGAGGGCTCGGTCGGCATGCCATTCCTGTTCGAGTTCCGCAACTCCCAGTCCTATGTTGTCGGTCATCAGGGGGCGGTGCTGCTCTATCAGGATCCTGAGAACTACTATACTCTGGTCATCAACAGCAACAACGGCGATGTCGCCAGCGGCCTTTACCGGGTCATGAATGGCGAATCCGTCCTGATCGGGTCTTCGCGCCTGGTCGGCCTGCGCCACCAGAGTTCGGCTGCCGATTATAGTGTCACCGTCAGCCGTGGCGAGAAGGACATTGTTTTTCAAGTGACGCGGCGCAACTGGAGTGTTGCACCCGAGGGGGTAGAAACCTTCGAGTGGCGCGACGATGATCCGGCGGCACTGCGGCTCTTCCGCAAGGGTCCGGTCGGCTTCCGACAGCCTGTGACCGGTACCCACAGCGTCGCCTCCTACACCAATATCCACCTGGCATTGCAGCAGTAGCGCAGCCTGGACAGTGATCGGCGCTGGCCTGTGTAAGTGCAGTGTTGCTCATCGGGGGATGGCGGAGCGGACCAGTCGGAAAACGTGGCGTGATATCGGCCCGTCCGCTGCGTTCTCGTGCCCCTCGCAAACACTTGTTTCGCTCGGGACACGACGCCTTGCGTACGAACCAATCTGACGCCACGTTTTCCGACTGGTCCGCTCCGCCACCCCGGGGGCACTCCGGGGCGCGGCTCGTTGGCCTGAGCCCCGGAAGATCATGCGACAAAGCCCGGAAAACCGGCGCTATCGGACAGGCCTGACATCGTGCCCCAGCCTGACGCGTCGCCTGACTGGGAACGCAGGGCTCTGCACCTGCTCAAAAATAAAAACCACACACCTCACCGGCCACAGTTTCAGGGCGTTTTTATTTGGGTTTTAGCTTTGATGTTACCATTCGAAATACAGTGCATTTACTATCTCTGAGATTATCGACAAGTTCGGCCAGGTTCTGGCTCTCTGTCCTTGAGTTTATGAGGAGCAGCACTGATCTCAAGACTGCCAGATTTGCAACCAGGTTGGGGTTTTTGCTGCGGGTTTTATCCTCAAGTAACGTACAGTCCCTACGATTGTGGTTGCGTGACTCGATTTTCCAGTGGTCTCTGATATGGGCTGCCCACTGAACAGCCGTACGAGCCTCGATGTTCAAAGTGCTGAGGTGAAAGACAGTTTCCGCGGAAGTTTTGCCAGTTTTAATCACTTCACGAGTCCTGGTTGTCTTCAAAAGTGTACAAGTTCCAAAAAGCCCGACTTTCATCGGTTCGCAAATCGAATAAACGGTTGTTTTACGTGTCTCGATCCTTCCATGCCCTTTTTCGGTTACTTTTGGTGTTGAAAAAAGGGGGGGCTGCCCGAGGTGATGCGGGCACAGTTTTGATAGATCGTTTTCTGGTTCTTTTTGATCTGCACCAAAGCTTCACCACCCGACATGACTACCTCACGAACTGTCTCCTGCTGGCAGTGCAAGGCATCCAGTGAAACAACAGCATTTGACAAATCAGTTTCCCGCAGGAGTTTACGTCCGACAATTACCTCACACTTTTCGCCCTGTTTCTTTTTTTGTGATATCTGAGCCATGGCAACTGGAACTCCGGTTTCCGTGTCGCTTAATGACACAAGCCCTGTTACATTTTGAATAAACTTGCCGTCCAGAGCCAATTGGCGGGGTAATTGTCCTTCATTTTCCCTGATCCACGCACCTACGACCTCTGCCAGGCTGTCGGGGTCGAGCTGTCGCAAAAGATTATAGAAAGCACTGTAGGAAGGTACACAGCGGTATTCGCCTTGGCCTTTGCGGTCAAAGCGTGGCAGTCCAAGCAGAGCACGTTGCCGCATGGTCAACTTGTTGCAGTATCTGACGATTGACTGGAGGTCTTTCATGCCTGTCATGACCCCCATGGTCAGCAAGGTCAGCATGGCACCGATATGAAACTTGCGATTGCGGGCTCTCGGGTCCGGCACCCGGCTTAGAGCCTCTTGAAGCGACTCGATCTGTTTTGATAAAAGGGGCAGAACTCCATGATTGTCGCTGCCAGAGGCTTTCTCATATTCTGCAGGCAGTTTGTGGGCACAGAGAAGCTCGCAGGCTTTGGGATGTAACGTCTTGATCCAGAGTTTCTTGGGGCTTTTATTATCCACATAGTAGTCACCTGTGTGACGGGACCGCGCAAAGCCTTTCGTCAAACCGAGTGCCTCCCAGCCGGAAGCACGATAACAGGTGCCGCTTGCAGACTCACGATCACTGAACGTTTCAGCCAGCAGTGGTTTGTAGCCAAACTTCTCAAACCAAAGCTCGGGAAGCATCCGTACACAGCAAGCCAATACCTGCGAGGCCAGGTTGGGGCGTTCTCCAGGCTTGGAAAGTAGTGTGAAACGACGGTTTTGCACAACCAGCTTCTGACGATCAGCACGCATGGAGCGCGTCCAGCCGATATACTCATCCCGTGCCTTGAGTCGATAAGATGCTGCCCCCCAAGATAATAGAGCAACCCACTCGCCGGACTCCACAGCCACAAGGCGCATAGTGTGTCCACCAGAGCGTGTCTCGCCCATGTAATGATGCTTTTTCTCAAGCTGATTGAAACGTTTCAACTCACTGTCAGATATCTCTCTGATATGCAACATGTTAGACCTCGTTGGCTTGCTATAGGAAAAAAAACAAGAAAAGAAAACGGAGAGCACCCGAAGCATAGACAACCAAAAATGGGTCAAGTTGTCTAGAAAAAAGTAACATGTAGGAATGTCATCAATTAAATAGGCTAAATGAAAAAGCCCTGTCAACACTGCAGGGTTTGGAAAATAACTCTGGAAATAAAACGCTCTGTTTGGTAGCTTGGTTCATGGGAAGTCCTTTTGTTTTTGTTTTAACTATCTGCATTATAGCAGATTACAAGAGAACTTCCCACTTTTTTCAGTAGTTTACGTCATTATTCGTGAATAATTCGGGCTAAAGAACTTGAGCCGAAAGGGAGTCTCGTATTTCGCGGTCGTTTTACACTTGCCGCACTTGACCATTATGCGTGCTTTACCCATAACGGTTTGAATGTTCATGCCTATCATGCGCACCTTGCTCAAAGGCTTGCCGTCGCTGCCTGTGCTTGGGGTGTCATCGGCCAACTCCTGTAAGCGGGCTTGAAACTTCTTGAGGCCTTCAGCTCTGGCTTCTTCCTCAAACTCTCTCTCTAGTCTGGCCAATTCGTCTGTTGTCATTTTTCTCCTTGACACTGAATCATTCGTATGATTCAGTATGGTCTCACGAAAGGAGTAGAAATGCAAACAGAAAAAATCACTCAACTGGAGGCCAGAATATGCGAGACGAAGCAGGAGATCATGGACTTGCCTCCAATGCGTCCGGGACATATTTCAACCCAATACCGAACCCGTGACAAAAATCGGCAGGCTTATCCCCAGCTTAGCTATACTTTCCGTAAAAAGGGGCACACTGAATATATCCGAGCCGATGATCTTGAGCGCATTTCGCTTGAAGTGGAGAGTTACAAAGCTTTCAAAGAGATAGTTGAAAGGCTTTATGCGCTGTCAATCGAGCTCTCAAAAGCCAAGAGTTCAAAATACAGAAAGAAAACCAAAACCTCAAAAGAAAAGTAATCACGGCTTGCGGTAAAATATAGACTGGTATATCCAGATAATCTGGCGGAACAAGTCAGTTCAAGACCATTCTATCTAGCCAGCAAAAGAAAAAGGTTCAATAACAGAGATGCGCCCTCGTAAAACCACTGCTAAAATTAAGAATTGCAGGTTGGTCGGTCTTATAGTAAGCTTGCTTTATCACTGGGCTTGGCTATATGCATGGCGATAATCTTTTTCTGGAGCGACCTTCAATGAGCCGGTTTGCGAGGTTGGGTATTTTCTTTGTGGCAGTGTCCGGACTCTGCCTCGCACCGCCTATGGTGCGGGGCTGGACGCTGAACGTCAAACGTCTCGGCGAACCTGTCTATGCCGATGGTGAAGTTTCGCAGGATAAAGCCATTCCGCCACAGGCTGCCGACAAGCTCCTCGACTTCACGGTTACGATTACTGCCACGACCAGTGCCACCAACAACGTCCAGATCGCCTTCGGGCGCGATGACAGTCCGATGGATGGAGAATTGGCCGCCGAGGAGACTGACCTTATTATAGGCTGGGATCGGGGTGCCTGGTTTATACGTCCCCGTGGTCTGCGCGAACGTTATGAATACATACCTTCTGATGGTGGCGAGACGCTTAAGGAACGGACTCTCAAGCTACGGATCGGGATTGCGCAGCACGATACTCCGGTGGAGCTAACGCTGGAAGACGAAGCGGGGGTTTTCAGCTTCTCCGGCTTGAATCTCGACCCCCTACCCGACTGGATCAACCCGATCGGCTGGGATCTTCTCAGAGTCACCGTAAGGGGACGTGACCCACGCGACGAGGATATCGTTGTCCGCTTCGGTGCCGATGGAATGGTAATTATATTGAGGTAGATGCCGATGACAGGACTCGTCAGGATTGCGGAACTCTACACCCTCGCCTTCTGGGTGTTCCTGATCCTGGCCTTTATCGTCTCACTCGCCGCCTGGCTCTCTCACGTACCTCTCATCCAACACCTGCGTATAGCACTGAGAGAACGACTACGTACCCTCTCACCAGCGGGCCGTCTGTTGGCTCTGGCTCTTCTGTCCCTCTCTATCGTCTGGGGCAGTACCAAACCCGGCAGACAAAGTTCATCCAGACCGTCCGCGGCGCCCGCCGGACCGTCCGACACCGAGCTACCGCGGCTCAGCCTGGAGCAATATCGCGCCGGATTCGCCCTCACCGGTATCACTACCAACAGCAATATCGTGATCAGCGTCCCGACCAACGCCATCACGTATCTGCCCTGGACAGCTTACGGTCTCGCCGAAGACACTTTCTGGCTACCGGCGACCAACTGGAGTTTTATCCTCGGCACCAACCTCATTGAGGGTCTGCATGTCTCAAGCAGCGGCACGGTTTCCTTCGGCCGACCCAAGGGGTCACCCCGCGCCTATGCCCTGCCCGATGGCAGCGACCTCGACTTCCTGGCACCGTTCCAGACCTCGCTCGGTATCGTTCCGCCGGAGGGACACTTCTGGCACGCTGTCATGCCCGGCGGGAGTCTGCTCCTGACCTGGCAGGATGTCCTGCTGAACCGCAACAGCGACTGGCCTGTCTCCCTCCAGATCGAACTCCATCCCGGCGGCGACTTCATCTACCGCTATGACCTCTCGGGTCTGCCGGATACGGAGCTGCCCTCTGCGGCGACCAACTTCGTAATCGGAGCCCAGCACAACCTGGGCGGTGAAACCTACAGCCTCTGCAATACCGCTGCCGTTCCCCACGGGCTTGAATTACACTGGCGCGCCTTCGGTCTGCTCGATCCAGCAATTGACGATCACGACGGTGACGGCCTCTTGACCTGGGAAGAACTCTTTATCTACGGCACCGATCCGCGTAACCCGGATAGCGACTACGACGGTCTCTCAGACGGACTCGAAATCAGCCTCGGCCTCGACCCTCTCAACCCCGACAGCGACGGTGACGGTCTGGTCGATGGCAGCGACCCCGATCCGTTCAATCCGACCAGCCTCGAAGACCACGACGGCGACGGTATTCCCGATGCCTACGAGATCTGGCGCTTCGGTTCGACCGCTGCCGTCAACTCACTTGCAATAGACATCACCACCAACGGGTTTCCCCTGGCGACCGAGATCGCCGCCGGACTCGACCCGCTCGCCCTCCCCGCTGATCCGCTCTTCCCGACTAACCGGCTGGTGGCACTGCCGCTCTTCGAGCCCTTTGCCGCCGACTTCCCGACTGCGACCAACCTGGTCTGGCAACGTACCTTCCGGATCGACCGCACCGG
>JALOAH010000157.1 GCA_023228865.1 Porticoccaceae bacterium
GCTCGAAAAAGTACGCCAGGCTCAGCGATGACGAAATTTTGGAACTTGCCGTTAAAAAGCTTAACGACAAGGAGCGGCTTTATCTCAGCCGGGAACTCGACCTTCGCAATCTCAATGACGCTGCGGCAAACGCCAAAAAAGACAAAATAAAAAGGGAGATGCGCTCCAAGCCCTGGTGGAAATATCTGCCCATTCTTTTTGCCCTCGGGTTTCTTGTCAAACGGCTTTTTGGCAATTAACCCTTATCTGTCTGGCTCCCACGCTCCTGCGTGGAACCCTATGTATTTGTGAGGGTTTCATTCCAACGCGGAGCGTGGGAACGAGGTAACTACGATTTCCGTCATTCCCGCGTAGGCGGGAATCCAGCAGTTACAACATCACAAAATCCCTGGATCCCCGCCTGCGCGCACTACTGTCCGGAATATTTCACGCCGTCATTCCTGCGTAGGCAGGAATCCTTAATGGCGACCGCTGAACACCAAAGCAAATGTGCGCAGTAGCCTATAAAGTTGTAAATCAACTGGTTTTTCAACAGCATTAGTAGCATAAGACAACACTGAAAACCTTCCTGGGTTCCTGCCTACGCAGGAACGACGGCTGTCGTTTACGACTTAATGTGCCGAGCACGACTCAAGCTTCTTTATATTTCAGGATTAAGGCAAACAGCCTACATTTATTCCGGACAGCAGGGCGCCTGCGCGGGGATGACGAGAACTTTTATTCCGATAAAACCCTGTTTTCCATGGATTCCCAGCGTGAGAGGGGATGGCAAGACAGGTTTTTGGGCTAAAACGGGTTTGTGTCCATGGATTCCCGCCTACGCCGGGATGGCAAACTTCAGTGCCATTCCTTCTAGGAGTCTGTCGGGCTTAGAATGAATCCACTGCGGCGGTGGCAAATCCAGCACCTGCGTTCAGCAGCCCCCTAGGCGGTAAATAAGTCTTCAATAGACAGATAGCGTTCACCGGTATCGTAGCTGAAGATAAGTACTTTACTGCCTGCGGGAATTTCGTGGAGCATCTTTTTGACAGCGGCGAGGCTGGCGCCAGAGGAAATGCCGACAAAAATCCCCTCTTCTTTGGCACAGCGCCGAGTCATGTCGAAGCTGCCCTCTTCGCTGACGGCGATAGTGCCATCGAGTATGTCGGTGTTAAGGATTTCGGGTATAAACCCAGCTCCTATACCTTGAAGGCGATGAAGGCCTTTTTCGCCACCGCTGATAACCGGGGATTTCTCTGGCTCAACCGCATAAACTTTTACATTGGGGAATTTTTCTTTGAGCGCCTCGGCGCAACCGGTGATATGGCCGCCGGTGCCCACACCGGTAATCAGGTAGTCAATGCCATCGGGGAAGTCGGCAAGAATCTCCTGTGCGGTGGTATCTCTGTGGACGTCGGTGTTGGCCGGATTGGTAAACTGCATAGGCATCCAGCTGTTGGCGTGTTCTTTGAGCAAGTCTTTGGCTTTTTCAATACAGCCGCCCATGCCCAGCTCTTTGGGAGTGAGTACTAACTCGGCGCCCAGAGCCTTCATGTATTTACGGCGCTCCACCGACATGGATTCGGGCATGGTAAGGATCAACCTATAACCCTTGACGGCGCAGACCATGGCCAGAGCAATGCCGGTGTTACCGGAGGTGGGTTCGATAATCACGGTGTCTTTGTCGATATGACCCTTTTTCTCGGCATCCTCAATCATGGAAAGGCCGATACGATCCTTGATGCTGGCGCCGGGATTAAAGCGCTCGGCCTTCATCCACACTTCAATATTGCCAGGAAAGAGCTTATTGATTTTGATGCAGGGGGTATTGCCGATGGTTTCGAGGATATTGTTGTATTTCATGGGCGGTTCTCCGTTGGTCGCTATATCGCTATTTGAGTTGAGCAATAAACTCATTGGCCTGGTTGATGGCTTGCTGCATTTGGTTGATCAGCCGGTTAACATCACCGTCGATGGTGCGCAACTCACCTTTTAATGAGGCTATCGCCTGGGCATTAAGATTGTGCTTTAAGTAATACACCTGATCTCGAAGACTGTCCAGCACTGGGTAAACAGTTTTTTCCGCTTTCCACATCGCCGCTATCAGCTCGGCGCTGCGGGCACGGGTATGGCGAAGCTTGGTGGCGCTATCCTGGCGCAAGCTCGGGTTTTTAATGAGTTTGAGCTCTTTGTCCCATTCCGTAAACAGATCTTCAGCAACGGTTTCGACGCTGCGAATGTGATCGCCAATGCGCGCCGCTACCTGTTCGCTTTGCTGATATTCGCTGTTGAGTTTGTTGTAGAGCTTTTCAAGATCTCCGCCATCGAAGCTGACCACCGACCGGTATTGCTCCAGGGCATCACGAAATTGCTCCTGGGCATCTTCCTGAGCCTCGCTGGTTTTTTCGATGCGATCCACCAAAATATCCCGTTTTTCAACGCCAAATTTCTCCATGGTGGCGTAATAGGCGGGCTGACAGCTGCACAGTATTAACACCAGTAGGCAGGCGGTTCCTAGTTTTAATGTTGTCATCATCGTTCCCCATTATTTGGTTAGGGTTGTTGAAAAATGAACCTATGTCTTTCTACCCATAAAGCTTGCCGCACCCCAGCGACAATGGTGTCTTGTTTCAGAATGTGGCTGCTCCACGCTACTGATAAATTTTCGCCATACCCTTGGGGCGCCGCTTGAAGCGTTTGTACTCCCACTGGTATTGCTCTGGAGACATGGATACCAGTGTTTCGATGGTTTTATTGAGTTCCGCCACCGAGGTTTCGGGGGCATCGCTGTTTATGGCGGCGCCGGGTTCGATTAAAACGATTCTGAACCCGTCGCCAATGCGCTGGGCAAAGCCGAGGAAAACGGCGGCGCCACTGCGCTGCACCAGGTTGTGAATCAATGTCATGGTCAGCGCCGGTACGCCAAAAAAGGGCGCGAAAACCCCACTGTTCCAGTCCGGCTCCATATCGGGAAGAACACCGATGATGTCGCCCCGTTTCAAGGTCTTCAGGAGACTGGCAACACCGCGGGCATTGGTAGGCACCAGGGTAGCGCCGGTTTTGCTGCGCACATGACGAATCAGTTCGTCGAGGTCGTAGCGGCGCGGCGGCTGATACAGGGTGGTCAGGGATCCGACGGTGCCCGCCCAGTAGCCGATCATTTCCCAATTGCCAAGATGGGGGCTAACGATGATGACGCCGTTGCCATTGGCCATGGCCTGCTCCAGCCGCTCACGCCCCTGAACCTCTTTGACCCATTTGAGGCTTGCCGAACCGCGGCGCCACACCACCGGAATTTCGCAAATGGTTCTGCCCCAGTGGCGCATACTTTTTGCAGCGAGGACGTTTCTGTCTTTGTCGCTGAGGTGGGGAAAACAGGCTTTCAGGTTGGCCACCGCCGTCTTCGTGCTGCGGGTTTTGAGCAGCCAGGCGCATTGGCCAATGACAACCCCAAGGATTCGCGCCAATCCCAGGGGCAGCCAGGATATGATGGCAAGAACAGCTTTGATGGATGCTTTGATGATTTTCTCTTTCACAGATACGCCCTTGTGGTGGACAGTGAAGGATACCCCATCTCGAATGGCTCGTCAGGGTGCAAACTCTTTTCTCCCACCGCAGATTTTTTTCGGCGCCACCGCCACTTTCATCGCTCTCGCACAGTCATATCCATGACTTCCCAGGCCTATGTCAATATAATTGCCGCCTTTATAGAAAAACAGGTGAACGCTGTGTCTGAGCATACCCCGGACGTATCCACATTTCAGGGACTGATCCTTGCCCTCCAGCAATTTTGGGCAAGACAGGGTTGTGTCATTCTGCAACCTCTGGACATGGAAGTTGGTGCTGGTACCTTCCATCCCGCGACGTTTCTGCGCGCCATTGGCCCTGAAACCTGGAACAGCGCCTATGTCCAGCCCTGTCGCCGCCCCACTGATGGCCGCTACGGCGAAAACCCTAACCGACTCCAGCACTACTACCAGTTTCAGGTGATTTTGAAACCCTCCCCCGACAATATTCAGGAACTGTATCTGGACTCCCTGCGCATGCTCGGCATAGATCCTCTGGTTCACGATATTCGTTTTGTGGAAGACAACTGGGAATCGCCCACCCTGGGCGCCTGGGGCTTGGGCTGGGAAGTGTGGCTCAATGGTATGGAAGTTACCCAGTTCACCTACTTTCAGCAGGTTGGCGGGCTCGAGTGCTACCCGGTGAGCGGTGAAATCACCTACGGCCTTGAACGCATCGCCATGTATCTTCAGGGCGTCGACAGTATTTACGATCTTACCTGGACCCTCGACCCCCTGGGTAACAAGGTGACCTATGGCGACGTTTTTCACCAGAACGAAGTGGAGATGTCGACATTCAATTTTGAAGAGGCCAATGTCGATTTCCTTTTCCACAGTTTCGACACCTATGAAGCGGAAAGCCAGCGCCTGATCGACAAGGGTCTGCCATTGCCCGCCTATGAAATGGTGATGAAAGCCTCCCACGCCTTTAACCTCCTGGATGCCCGCCACGCCATTTCGGTCACCGAGCGCCAGCGTTTTATTTTGCGGGTGCGCACCCTGGCGCGCGCCGTCGCCCAGGCTTATTTTGACTCGCGTCTCAAACTGGGCTTCCCCCTCGCCAGCAAAACCCTGGCGGACGAAGTCATTGCCAAACACAGGGAGCTTTCACAATGAGCAGAGATTTTCTGGTTGAAATTGGCACCGAAGAGCTGCCGCCCAAAGCGCTGCTCGGGCTTGCCGAGGCGTTTCGCAATGAAATTGTCAGCGCTCTGCAAAAAGCCGACCTCTCCTTTGGCGACGTTCGTTTTTATGCCGCACCCCGCCGCCTTGCGGTGGTTGTTGACAGCCTTGACGAAATCACACCCAGCAAGGAAGTGGTAGTCTGGGGGCCGCCTGTCAAGGTCGCCTTTGACAGTGAGGGCTTACTAACCAAAGCTGGGGAAGCCTTTGCCCGCAAAAATGCCGTTGACCCGGCGGCCATGGCCGGCATGGTTGAAAATGATGGCAGCCAGGACAAACTGTGCCTGCGCACCACCAGCGAAGGTGTGGCCACCAGTACCTTATTGGGCAATCTGGTTAATACAGCTCTTGCCGCCCTGCCCATTCCCAAGCGTATGCGCTGGGGGGCAAAGCGGGATGAGTTCGTGCGCCCGGTGCACTGGGTGGTTATGCTGTTTGGCGATGCCGTTGTCGAGGCCGAGGTACTGTCCCTGAAAGCGGGTCGCACCAGTCGCGGCCACCGCTTTCACAGCAGCGGCGACATTACCATTCAATCCCCTGCCAGTTACAGCGAAGATCTGCGCAAGGCCTATGTCATTGCCGATTTCAATGAGCGCCGCAATCTTGTCGAAACCGGGGTTAGGGAAACAGCTAAATCCCAGGGTGGCGAGGCGGTGATTGACGCCGCACTGCTCGATGAAGTGACCGCCCTCAACGAGTGGCCTGTAGCCCTTGCCGGCAAGTTTGAGGAGCGCTTTCTCGAGGTGCCGCCGGAAGCCCTGATTTCCTCCATGAAAGAACACCAGAAGTATTTCCATGTGGTCAATGGCAACGGCGCGTTGCTGCCCCTCTTTATTACCATTGCCAATATTGACAGCCGCGACCCGGCCAAGGTGGTGGCTGGCAACGAAAAGGTGATTCGCCCCCGTTTGAGTGACGCCGCCTTTTTCTATGAAACCGACCGCAAACACAGCCTGATCGAACGCCGCGAGCAACTGAAGACCATCGTTTTTCAGGACAAACTCGGCACTATTTTCGATAAAACCGAGCGCATTGCCGCACTGGCCGCCTACCTCGCCGAGGCCGTTGGCGCCAGGGGCGATGACGCTGTGCGCGCCGGACAACTGTGCAAATCGGATCTGGTCAGTGCCATGGTCATGGAGTTTGACGACCTTCAAGGGCTGATGGGACGCTACTACGCCATTAACGATGGCGAAAGTGGCGACGTTGCCGCCGCCATGTTTGAACACTACATGCCCAGATTTGCCGGTGATCAGTTGCCACAAACCGCCGCAGGCACCGCCGTTGCCCTCGCCGACAGGCTTGATACCCTGGTGGGTATTTTCGGTATTGGCCAGCCGCCCACCGGTTCCCGCGACCCCTTTGCCCTGCGCCGCGCCAGCCTGGGGATTTTGCGGATTCTGGTGGAAAAATCCCTCGACCTCAGTCTCGGCGACGTTGTTGACAGAGCCATCTC
>JALOAH010000049.1 GCA_023228865.1 Porticoccaceae bacterium
GCCGAGAGACTCATCATCTGTTTCATAACTCACCCTAACTGGCTGGTAGTATGATTTTAGGTGAGTCAACGGCATTCAGGTAGTTAGGTTATTAATGAGTCAATGCGGGCCAGTCAGGGCGCTGCCAAATGTAGGTTTTTTCTCCGCTCATAATGCGGAGATTATGGAGTCCATTCCCCGCATGGGCAAGGGGGGGCTCGATGGGGGCACCGGTCGCCGGTGTATCCGAACAGCAGGGGTTCGGTGTCCGGTCGTGACGATAGTCTGCCGGCATGGCCAAGAAGATCCTCACAGAAGATACCTGGAAGCACATCAAAGCGGAGTGGGAGTCCGACTATCGGGTTACCTATGCCACCCTGGCGGCCAAGTACGGCGTGGGCAAAGCCACCATCAGCGACCGCGCCAGAAAGGGTCGCTGGGTAAAACAGGTTGACCACCTCGCCATAACCACAGACGCCAATCTCAGGGCCGATGCTGCCTGTGACCCGGCAAATGACCGAACGGACAAGGCGCACAATCCGAACACTTCAGAGGCCTTGAAACGGCGCGCGGCCAATGAAGAGGCCGCCGAGAAGCGAGCCAACATCCTGGTCAAGCACCGGGAGGAAGCCGTCAGGTTCGACCAACTGCAAAGCGCCACGCTCTCGCTGTTGGTGAAGGCGCTGCAATCCCGGGATATCCAAGACTGGTCGCTCGCCAAGAAGGCCGCCGACACCCTGAAGAGCCAGGTAACCACCGCCAAGCTCAAGCAGGAAATGGAAAGGGGCGCCTGGGGGCTGGATGTGGTCATCGACCCCAGATCCCTGACGCTTATGACCGACGAGCAGCTCGAGGCAATTGTGGCGGGGAAAATACCTTGGGGCTGAGACCCTGGCCGAGGCATTTTGACTGTCAATAAAAAATTGTAGGTAATATTTATCGAAAAAACAGAACGTTATCCAATCTTTCACAACTTACCGAGAGTTACTTTTCTTGCCTTATCCAAGTCGTGACAGGGTAATTCTTACTCCGTTGAATTGGAGATGAATATGAACCGTCTTTCCCATCCTGATCTTAGCCCAAGCATACTCAGACATCTCTCGAGGACTGAGGCTGCGGAATTCCTTACTGCGAACGGCTATCCCGTGGCCAAGACCACTCTGCAAAAGTACGCGACAGTTGGGGGCGGGCCCACTTACAGGAAGTTTGGCCGCAGGGTTGTCTACCAGCCCGAGCACCTCCTGTCCTGGGCAGAGAGCCGACTGAGTCCCCCGATGGCTTCTTCCAGCGAGCAGGGACGTGAATCCAGCCCCGAGATGGGAGAGTAACTATGAGCCAGCATAGTGAATCGGGCCGAACCGACGCAAAGTCTGGGGAAAAAGGAAAGTTCTTCGCAGTTGCGGCCCACGACTTCCATTTCGCCTGCGAGTTGGGCATGAACCAAGCCTTGGCCTACCTGGTATGTGCTTGTGGTTCCGGCAAAGACAATGCCACTTCGAAGTGGAGTGTGAACGCGCTTCACAAATATTGCGGTGTTTCCCGGCTTCGAGGGAAAGCAGCTTTTGATGGCCTGTTGCACAACGGCCTTCTTAAGCTCAAAAAGGGTGGCAAGCACCCGATCTATACAATCCCCAAGACGAATCAGGATGACTGGATCTGGTTGCCGAATGCGCTGATTACCGGTGCAGTAGGGGAGACGCCACCTGTCGAACGGGTTCGTGAGACCTCGGATGTAATGATCTTGCGCCTGCTCGTAGATCTGTATGGGCATGCGTATATAGCAGAGGAAGGTGGTGTCGCAAGGAGTATCGTCAGGGTCGACTACAAGCGTAGCTTGCTGGTCAGGCGGGGTGAATATGCCTTCTACGGATTCGACCGGCTTCCCCAGACGTGTTTCTCTAATCATGAGGTGGTCAAGCCACACCTTGACAGTTCGCGCGGCGACACGATGGCACAGCCCTTTTTCGAGAGGGTCAGAACTCTCGTGACCATTGGTTTGCTGCAATGGGTGCCGACGTTGTTCGACTCTCCGGATGGAGAGGTCATTTACGCTCTGCAGGATCCTTTCTCTTCAGACGCAGCTCCACACCTTGAGTCGATTGCACGTGATTTGCTCGCTGAGATGCGCCCTGGACTAGATAGCAAACACGACCAAGTAGCCGCCGTCCTTAGCCACTTCCTGAATCCTGTGGTGTTTGATGTGCTGGTGCCTCGCTATCGCCAGAAAACCCGGGTAACTGCGCAGGGATTTGCCGCATCGAAGGCTCGGGAAGAATACTGGCGCGCCAAGTTTGCGGCGCTGGGGAGTTCTATCCAGCAGGGTGCAATATCAAGGTTATATCAAGGGTTACATCAAGGCTAAATCAAGGCGTATCAAAGAGGGTTCAAGAAATGATGTAACTTAGCATGTAGTGGCCCGTAGGACTGGCCCAGAGCTCCCTGAGAGACTCCTGGTTTTGACCAGGAGTCTTTCCGTTACTGCTCCTCCATCAGAGCCGTAAAGCTCGCGTTCCCGGACTTCTGGCGCACATCTTCATTCCACTTGTTCATTACTCCGTCGTCTCAAGAAATGGAGTCTCCGACAAACCCGGGGCGATTCGGAGTGTGCGTAGGTTGTGACCTTGGCGCACGGCAAGCAATCCCACTTGCCGTTGTGCGGGATCTGGTACTCACGGTTGCAGAACTGGAACCTGAGTGCGCTTTGGACAGGGTGGGGTGGGAGGAGGATCAGGCGCCGCTCCTCGACGCCATGCAGCGGGGGCAACGTCGGGGAGTGGGAATAACGAGCCGGCGGGCCTGCGCGCCTAGAACCTATTCATCGCGTAAGCCATCAGCGTGTCCTGGCTCGTCACGGCGAGGGGGGACGGCATAGATGGCCGCTTTTCGCGGGAATACGCGATAAAGCCAGATCTAGGGGGCTGGCCACTGGCTGGGCAAGATACCGTGTGCGCTCACGGTTGCAACACGACGGCAACTCGAAAAAAAGGGGCTTTCCCGTTTCCGGAAAAACCCCTTGTAAATCTGGTAGCTACGGGCAGACTTGAACTGCCGACCCCAGCATTATGAATGCTGTGCTCTAACCAGCTGAGCTACGTAGCCACAAGGGGTGCGAAAACGAGGCGGGAATTCTCACTATTTTGCCTGCTCCTGTCAAGCTGCGATGATGAAATTTATCGTTTCTCTTCGCCAAGGAAGTGCCGGGTTGCGGCGATAAAACGATCGAACTGGTCGTGGTGAACCCAGTGGCCGGCGTTGGCGTAGCTCTCAACGCGAACATCCGCCAGATGGGCGGTCACGCCGCTTTCTTGCGGGTGCTTTGCCCAGCTGTTTTGGCCGTGAAAGAGCAGGGTGGGGCAGCGTATCTCCCGGCAGAAACGATCGCGGTCGGTTCTGGGGATATCAAAACGAATGCGCAAGTCCATCATGGGGTCGTATTTCCACTGATAGTTGCCGTTGTCCAGCTGTCGCAGCCCCTGGCGGGTGATGGTTTCGACAATACGGGCAGGGAAATTCAGTGGCAGCTCCATAACCCGCGCCACAGCTTCCTCCACCGAGTTGAATTCCTTATGTTGGCGCTGGGCGGCTTTTTTGGTGTCGTCCACATAGGTTCTCAGCCGTTGCGCCGGGTTTTCGGCTTTTGCCTCCCGCTCCGCCAGGAGGGGAAAGGGGCTGAAGGGTTCGATGGCGATAAGCTTTTCGACCCGTTCGGGAAAAGCGGCGCTGTAGTAGGCGCCGAGGGTGGCGCCCAGGGAGTGGCCGATAAGGGAAAATCTATCCCAGGCCAGGTGGTCGACAAGGTGCGCCAAGTCGGCAACACATTCGCTGTGATAGTAGCAGCCGTCGGGACTCCAGTCGGAGTCGCCGTGGCCGCGCAAATCCGGGGCGACAATATTGAATTCGCCGGCGAGGGCATTGGCTGCCAGATCCCAATTGCGATTGTGATCCTTGCCCCCATGCACCAGCAGCAGGTTGGGCGCGCCTGGGTTAGGCCAGTGGCAATAACTGAGAGTCAGCCTGCTGGAGATGTATTGGTGAATATTGGGCTCTTTCATCGGAAATCCGCTGTGGCAAGCTAGACGTTGAAGCGGAAATGAACCACGTCGCCGTCGCGCACCACATAGTCCTTGCCTTCCAGGCGCCATTTGCCGGCATCCTTGGCACCCTGCTCACCTTTATAGGTAACGAAATCGTCGTAGGCGATAACTTCGGCGCGAATAAAGCCTTTTTCGAAATCCGTGTGGATAACGGCAGCGGCTTTGGGAGCCGTAGCGCCGATGGGGATTGTCCAGGCGCGCACTTCTTTGACCCCTGCAGTAAAGTAGGTCTGCAGGTTGAGCAGTTTGTAGCCGGCGCGAATGACGCGATTGAGACCGGGCTCGTCCATGCCCATTTCCTGGAGAAATTCCATTTTGTCTGCGTCGTCAAGCTCGGCAATTTCGGATTCGATTTTGTTGCACACGGCAACCACAACCGCGCCTTCTTCCTCGGCGATCTTGTTGACCACATCCAGGTAAGGGTTGTTTTCAAAGCCGTCTTCGGCGACGTTGGCGATGTACATCACCGGCTTGCTGGTGAGTAAATGAAAACTGTGCACCACCCGCTTTTCGTCATCGGCCATGGTTTTCATGAGGCTGCGGGCGGGTTTGCCTTCGCTGAAGTGGGGAATCAGCTTTTCGAGCACGGCTTTTTGCGCCACGGCTTCCTTGTCGCCACCCTTGGCGTTGCGGGTCACGCGCTGGAGCTGCTTTTCGCAACTGTCGAGATCGGCAAAAATCAATTCCAGCTCAATGATTTCGATATCCCGCTTGGGGTCAACGCTGTTGGCTACATGAATGACGTTGTCATCTTCAAAGCAGCGCACCACATGGACGATGGCGTCGGTTTCGCGAATGTTGGCGAGAAATTTGTTGCCAAGGCCTTCGCCCTTGGACGCCCCCGCCACCAGCCCGGCGATGTCGACAAATTCCATTGCCGTGGGAACGATGCGCTCGGGCTTGACGATTTCCGCCAGCTTGTCCTGGCGCGGATCGGGAACGGGAACAATGCCCGTATTGGGTTCAATGGTGCAAAAGGGAAAGTTTTCCGCATCGATTCCCGCTTTGGTGAGGGCGTTGAACAGGGTGGATTTGCCCACGTTGGGAAGCCCGACTATGCCGCATTTAAAACCCATGTGTTGTGCCTCTCACTGCCTTGGTAGTGTCAATGTGGTGTTTATAAAAGGTTGCTATTGTAATGGATTGCCCTGTTCAGGCGGGGGTGGTGTGGAGTTTTTTCATGGCGTTGTTCCACTTGCCCGCCGCCAGGTCGGGAATGATGTCGAGACTGCTGTCGATACTGCGTTCAAGCAGGGCTTGCTCCGCCGCTGGCGCTTTGCGCAACACATAGTCGACAACCTCGCTGGCGTGGCCGGGATGGCCGATACCCAGCCTCAGCCTGCCAAAATCCCTGCAATTGCCCAGGGATTTGATGATATCTCTAAGGCCATTGTGGCCGCCGTGGCCGCCGCCGATTTTGAGGCGGGCAATGCCGGGAGCCAGATCCAGTTCGTCGTGGGCGACGAGAATCCCCTTGGGGTCGATGGCGAAAAAGTTGGCCAGGGCGGCAACCGCCTGACCGCTGCGATTCATGTACGTGGTGGGAATCAACAGGCGCAGATCGCGGCCATTGATGACCGTTTTGGCGGTGAGGCCGAAGTATTTTTTGTCGTCCTTGAGGGCGACGCCGAGACGATTGGCGAGGGCTAGAACGAAGTCGGCTCCGGCATTGTGACGGGTTCGGTCATACTGCTGGCCTGGGTTTCCCAGGCCGACCACCAGTTTGACTTCTGTGTCCAATGTCGGAGCCTAATTCCAGAGCGCCGCAACGAAGGGATTAGGCTTCGTCAGCTGCTTCCTCGGTGTCTTCAACCGCGCCGCGAGGCTTGATGATGCTGGCAACGGGGAGGTCGTGCTCTGCGCCGTGAAGCAGTTCAACACTTTCCACGCCTTTGGGCAGTTTGATGTCGGAAATGTGTACAGCCTGACCCAGCTCGACTGCGATCAGATCCACTTCGATAAATTCAGGCAGATCCTGGGGCAGGCACTGTATATCCAGCTCTGTCATGGTGTGCTGGACGATGCCGCCGGCTTTAACGCCCTTGGCTTTGTCTTCGTTGAGGAAGTGGAGGGGCACCTTGGTGTGCAGTTTCTGGGTTCTGTCCACGCGCAGGAAATCCATATGGATCACCTGGGATTTTGCGGGATGGCGCTGGATATCCTTGATGATCACTTCCTGGCTTTTGCTGCCCTCAACATTAATGGTAATGATGTGGCTGTAGAAGGCCTCGTTTTCCAGCGCTTTTTCGATCTCAAAGTGACCGAGGCTGATATTTTGCGGTTCGGTTTTGCCGCCGTAGATAATAGCGGGAACCTGATTTTGGAGACGACGCAGGCGGCGGCTCGCACCTTTCCCCTTGTCATCCCTTGTCTTAGCATTTAATACGAAATCGACCATGTCGAACTCCTAATTTAACTGTCAGTATCCGCGACCAGAATAGGTGACAGAGATTCATGTTGTGCCCTTGTGGGCGTTGTTATCCATTGTTTTAGCGATTCGAGAATCGCAACAACGGCACATCCCTGTGCCGCGTTAGCGCGGTTTATTTTTAGATAAACATCGCGCTGATGGATTCTTCGTTGCTGACCCGGCGAATGGCCTCCGCCAGCAGGGGTGCCAGGCTGAGCTGGCGAATTCTTCCGCAGGCCGCAGCTTCGGCGCTGAGGGGAATGCTGTCGGTGACCACCAGGGTGTCGAGGGAAGAATTGTTGATGTTGTTGATGGCGTTGCCAGACAGAACGGGGTGAGTACAGTAGGCCACCACCTGTTTGGCGCCATTGTCCTTGAGGGCGTTGGCGGCGTTGCACAGGGTGCCCGCAGTGTCGATGATGTCATCGATGAGCAGGCAGGTGCGACCACTGACATCGCCGATCAGGTTCATCACTTCAGCCTTGTTCGCTTCCGGGCGGCGCTTGTCGATAATGGCGAGATCGCATTCGAGTTGCTTGGCCATGGCGCGGGCGCGCACCACACCGCCGATGTCGGGAGATACCACCATAAGGTCTTCATAGTTTTGGCGTTCGATATCGGCAAGCAATACCGGGGTGCCGTAAACGTTGTCTACCGTGCAGTCAAAAAAGCCCTGAATCTGCTCGGCGTGAAGATCCACGGTGAGCACGCGGTTAATGCCGACCTTGGTGAACATGTCGGCAACCACTTTGGCGCTGATGGGAACCCGCGCTGAACGCACGCGGCGATCCTGGCGGGCGTAGCCAAAATAGGGAACCACCGCAGTAATGCGACCGGCAGAGGCGCGGCGCAGGGCGTCGGCCATAAAGACCAGTTCCATGACGCTGTCATTGGTGGGGGCACAGGTGGGCTGGATAATGAAAACATCCTGGCCGCGAACATTTTCGTGGATCTGGATATTGTTTTCACCGTCCGAGAACTTTGAAACCAGAGCATTGCCAACGGGAAGACCGAGATTGCGCGCGGTTTCTTGAGCAAGACCCGGGTTGGCGTTCCCGGAGAAAACCATCAGATTTGCCACGTTGTGATCCTGGTGAAGTTTGCGGTAACCAAAAGTTGGCTGGGGTGGAAGGACTCGAACCTTCGAATGACGGGATCAAAACCCGTTGCCTTAGCCACTTGGCGACACCCCAGTATTAAACACTCGCTGTCAGTGCAATGTGAGCCGGTGAAGTATTGCTGCCCCTGGCAACAAAGCCTTCCCATTTGCCAGGCAGTTTTGCCAACGCCTGGCGAGCCACTGTTTCACTGGCAAATCTGGCAAAAACACAGGAACCCGTTCCTGTCATTTGAGCAGGGGCATAATTTTCAAGCCATTTTCTGGCTTCAGCAACCTCGGGATAGAGTTTTTCCACCACCGGTTGGCAACTGTTTTTGCCGCCTGCCTCAAGAAAGGCGCGTATTGTGATGGCAAGATCATTCCTTGTCAATTCCCCGTGACAAAAGATTTGCCCTGTATTTACAGCGCAGCCGGGAAAAATCACCAGATACCAGAATTCGGGCAATTCGATGGCGGTGAGTTGTTCGCCGACCCCCTCTGCCCAGGCGGAACGGCCGCGAACGAATACCGGCACGTCGGCTCCCAGCGCCAATCCCAGTTGTGCCAGTTGTTCGATGCTGAGGCCAAGTCGCCACAGCCGGTTGAGGCCGAGCAGTGTGGTGGCGGCGTCGGAACTGCCGCCGCCGATGCCGCCCCCCACGGGCAGGCGTTTGTCGAGGGTAATGGTGGCGCCTTTGCCGCGAGCTGCGGGCTGCTGTTGCAGGAGGCGGGCAGCCTTGTAGATCAGGTTGTCTTCGCGCGCGACGCCGGCAAGATTGCCAAGTACATGAATATGACCGTCGTCGCTGCTGTCAAAACGGAGTTCGTCGCCGTAATCCAAAAGCTGAAAAACCGTTTGCAGAAGGTGATAACCGTCGTCACGGCGGCCGGTGATATGAAGAAAGAGGTTGAGTTTTGCCGGTGCAGGCAGGCAAAGGGACATGGGTTGAATCTCGATCAGGGCGTTTGAGAGGGAGAACTGAGATCCCATTGCTTGATAACCAGGGTAAAGGCGTAGTCTCCCCTTGTGCCCTGAATGCGCCCTGGCAGTATCCACTCGCCCTGCTGGCGGTAGTGGCTGTAGGTGAGCTGCCAGCCGCTCTGGTTGAGGGTGGCGAGTAGATTCTCCGGGGTCAGGGTCAATGCCATTGGCGGCGGCGCGGACGCGGCAGCGCCTTTGATCCAGGACGACATCTGCGCGACGGGGAACGCCCAGCCGAACAGCCATTCCGTCAGCTCTTCCCCGGACGCGGCGTCAATATCGTCGCGGCCAGACTGGCTGAGGGTGGCGTGCTGACTGTCCCCGCTGATGCGCGTGGCTGCGGCGCCAAAGGGGCCGTTGAGCTGAAGCTGGTAGATATCCTTGCTCTGTAGCCAGTTTATCCAGGCGCTGCCGTTCTTTTCCGGGCTGCGAAAGCCCAGCTTGCCTTCCATACGCCAGCTATCGAGGCTTTGCAGGCGCTGGTCTGTGGTGGGCAGTTGCGGTGGCCGGGTTGCGCAGCTGGCGAGCATCGTCGCCAGTGATGCAACAATAACCAGCCGCCAGTAAAACCTTGCAGGGGGAATGACATTGATCATGGGTTTCAGGGCGCTTTGTCGCGCGGGGTGATGCTGTCGAGCAGCGCTTGCTTGCGCTGCGGCGCCAGGCGTTCGATGGTTTCCAGCAGCACCTTGTTGTCGGGGCTATTTTCGAGGCCTTTCTGCCACACGGCTGCGGCGCCGTCCTCATCGCCCTGGAGCCACAGCACTTCACCCAGATGGGCGGCCACTTCCCCGTCGGGAAAAGCTTCAAATGCCTGGCGCAGGTAGGCAAGGGCGCGGTCGTGGTCGCCGAGGTGGAAGTACACCCAGCCGAGGCTGTCGGTGATGGCGGGGTTGTCGGGTTCCAGCTCCTGCGCCCGCTGAATGAGCACCAGAGCCTCTTCATGGCGGTTCGACAGATTGGTCATGGAGTAGCCGAGGGCATTGAGGGCGGTGGCGTTATTTTCGTCGACGGCGAGGATGGCGCGCAAATCCCTTTCGGTGGCGGCGAGATCCTGCTGTTCGGCGCTGATGATGGAGCGGGTGTAGAGCAGGTTGAGGCTTTCGGGATCTGCCTGCAAGGCCGAGGTCAGCAAGTCATAGGCTTCGTTGAGGCGGTTTTGGCCGATGAGAAGCTCTGCCTCCATCTGAAAAAGATTTTCCCTAATCGCCGGATAGATGGCGCGAAGCGAGGAGAGGTGTTCGCGGGCGGCGGAAAGATTGTTGTGCTCGGTAAGAATGGTCGCCACCCGCATGGCGGCGGGCAAGAGGTTCTGGCCGTCTTTTACCTGGCGGTATTGGTAGACGGCCTCTTCCGGCTGGCCGTTGCCCTCGGCGATTTTGCCCAGCTGAAAATGGGCGTCGCTGGCGCGTTTGTTGATGTTGATCAGATGTTTGAATGTGGCTTTTGCCTCTTCGTTGAGGCCGACCTCCTTGTTGGCCAGCCCCAGGGAGAAAAGAATATTGACGTCATCCGGGTACTGCTTGGCGAGGATGTCGATTTGCTCGCGGGATTTACCGAGGTCTTTGTCGGACAAAAAGCGGGCGTACTGAAGGCGCAGGCGCTTGCTTTCAGGGAGTACTTTGAGGGCTTTTTCTAGAGCCTTGTTGGCTTTGCTTTCACTGCCGAGGGCGTGGAGCAGTTGCGCGTGGAGAAGTTGGCCGGTTTCGTTATCTTTTTGCAAGGCGATGAGTTTTCCAGTGGTCGCCAGGCTTTCCTCCAGGCGGTCGAGTTGTCGCAGCAGCATGGCTTTGCCCAGCAGAAGGCCGACATTTTCCGAATGTTCGCTTTCCAGCTCCTCATAGAGGCTGAGTAACCGTTCCTTTTCTTCCGTTGGCGACTCCTGGGCAAAGGCGGCCAGAGACTGAAGGTAGTCATCGTCGCCGGTGAGGAGAAGAAATTCGCCGTGGGGAAAGGCATCGACAACGCGGCCGGAGCGCGCCAGGTGAAAAGCTAGCAGGCGGCGCACTTCGACATTTTGCGGCTCCACCTCCACCCAAAGCTCGGCGAGATCGAGAATGACATCGCCGCGGCGCAGATAGGTGGCAATATGGATGGCGCGTTCAATCACGCCGGGGTCGCGGGTTTCGTGAGCCTGAATGGTGTAGATTTCAAGGGCGGGTTCGACCTGCTCGCGAATACCGGCGAATTCCGCCAGCAACAGTTCGTAAAGGGTTTCCGTGGCAAAATCCCGCAATAAGACCTGAGGTTCTGGATCAGAAACCGCTTCTGGTGACGGCTGCTCAGATGTCGCCGGCGGGCTGGCGCACCCTCCCAGGAGAACGGCGAAGATCGCCAGCCCTGCCACAAGCTGCTTGGAAAATAGGGCTGGAAATAAAAACCGGGTTAAAAACATAGGTGCCAGAGAACAATAGGGGTGCGCCATTGTAACAGTTCTGTGGCCACTGTCTGTATTGGGAGTAGGTTGTCGCTATTGCCCGTGGACGGCTTGCGTCAAATGGCTGACATCGGATCGCACAGCGAGCGAATCGCCGAGGGCAGTCAGCACATCGCCCGCATAGACTTCACAGAGTACGCGGGATTTGCGGCTAACCTCACCTTCGACCCGTGCCTTGAGGAGGAGCGGCACGCCTATGGGCGTTGGCTTGATATACTTGATGCCTAGGGAGCCGGTAACACAGTCGATACGGGGCAGTGTTCCTGCGTTGCGGCCTTCAGCACGATAGTGGTAGGCCATCGCTGTCCACATGGAATGACAGTCGACCAGCATTGCCAGCAAGCCGCCGTAAACCAGCTTTGGCCAGCCGATAAATTTTTCATCTGGTGTGTGCATCATGACGACATGGACATCATCAGCATCCCAAAAACTCTTGATTTGCAAGCCCTGTTTGTTGGCTGGTCCGCACCCAAAGCAGACGCCGCTCGGCATGACAAGATCTTGGAGCGAAAGAGTCATAAAGCAACCTGTATCTGTAAAGCCAATTAAGTTGGCGTTCTATAATACAGTTCAACGGGTGATTAGGGCTAGTGAGCAGGGTGGTCGCGCTGTCTGTTGTGGGCGTCAACAAAATCAGCGCCATCTGGTTTGTGCTCAGCATCGAAACCGCCATTGTCGCGGTGACGGCCGCTGTTTTTACGCCGGTGCCGTGTAGGTTTCACAACAATGTATAATGGCGCTCCCTGAGCACAGTCAGGGTCACCATTGTCGTATTCAAGTTTCGCAGGCAGCCGAATTTCAATGCACTTATTTGCCTTTGGCATCAATCACCACACTGCATCAGTGGACGTCAGGGAAAAGGTCGCCTTTTCCCCCGAAGAAATGCCTGCCGCGCTTAATTCTGCTCTTGAGACGTTGGCTCTTGAAGAAATTGCCATTCTCTCGACATGCAACCGCACCGAAATATACGGCTCCACCCGGGGCGAGGCCGTCGACCCCGGTCACTGGTTGGCGATGTATAAACGTCTCAGTCCGGAGTTGCTCAGCGCTTGTGCCTACTGCCACAGCGATGACCAGGCCATTCATCATATGATGCGCGTTGCCAGCGGTCTCGACTCCCTGGTGCTGGGCGAGCCGCAAATTCTCGGCCAGGTCAAGTCGGCCTATGCGGTGGCGCGGGACAGCGGCACGCTGGGAACATTGCTCAACCAGGCGTTTCAGCACAGCTTTTCGACGGCAAAAAAGGTGAGAACCGAAACCGCTATCGGTGAAAATCCGGTCTCTGTGGCCTATGCGGCGGTCAGTCTGTCGCAGCAGATTTTCAGCGATCTCAACGAGGTCAATGCCCTGTTGATTGGCGCTGGTGAAACCATAGAGCTGGTGGCGCAGCACCTCTATCAGAAAAAAGTGCGCAGTATCACCGTGGCCAACCGCACCCTGAGCCGCGCCCAGGAGCTTGCCCGCAACTACCATGCCCGCGCCATTTTGCTCTCGGAAATTCCCGAACATCTCCACAACGCGGATATGGTGATTTCCTCCACCGCCAGTCAGCTGCCCATCCTCGGCAAGGGCGCAGTGGAGTCGGCGCTTAAACAGCGTCGCCATAAACCCATGTTTATGGTGGACATCGCGGTTCCCCGGGATATCGAGCCGGAAGTGGCCAGGCTTCGGGATGTTTACCTCTATACCGTGGACGACCTTCGTGAAGTCATTGAAGAAAACCGCCGCACGCGGGAAACCGCCGCCCGCAGCGCAGAAAAAATTATTGAAGAGGGCGTCGAAACCTGGCGCAAGCAGCTGCGCGGCCTCAATGTGGTTGGCACCATTCGCGCCTTTCGCCAGGGGGTGGAGGATATTCGCGACGCAGAATTGCAAAAGGCGCTGGCTGCCCTTGAGCGTGGACAACCTGCGGAGGACGTTCTCACCAGTTTGGCGCGAGGGCTGACCAACAAACTGCTCCACACACCAACCCTGAAATTGAAACAGGCGGGGGAGCAGGGTCGCGATGATCATATTCGCCTCGCCCATGAACTTTTTGATCTTCAGGGGAGTCGGCCTAAAGAGATTGACCCCGGCGAAGATCGCTCTCAAGGGCGGCAGCCCAAAGGGAAAAACCAGGATAACGAATGAAAGCATCGATACGCGCCAAACTTGAACATCTCAGCGAACGCTATGAAGAAATTGGCCACTTGCTCGGTTCCCAGGACATTATTGCCGATCAGGACAAGTTTCGCGGCTTGTCGCGGGAATATGCCGAATTGGAGGATGTCACCCAGGCGTTTCGCCAATACTGCCAGCTCCAGGAAAATATCGACGGCGCCAGGGAACTGCTCAAGGACGGCGATGCGGATATGCGCGCCATGGCGGAGGAGGAAATCGCCAGTAGCGAGGAGCAGGCGGCACAGTTGGAGATTGAGCTGCAGCGGCTGCTATTGCCCAAAGACCCCAATGACAACAAAAATGTCTTCCTCGAAATTCGCGCCGGTACCGGCGGCGACGAGGCGGCGATTTTTTCCGGCGATCTCTTTCGCATGTACAGCCGCTATGCGGAGCGCAATCGCTGGAAAGTGGAAGTCATCAGCGAAAGCCCTGGCGAACACGGCGGTTACAAGGAAATTATCAGCCGTGTGGTCGGTCAGGGGGTCTATTCCAAACTCAAGTTTGAGTCGGGCGCCCACCGCGTACAGCGGGTGCCGGAAACCGAATCCCAGGGGCGCATCCATACCTCTGCCTGTACGGTGGCAGTAATGCCGGAAGCCGATGAGATGGAAGAGGTGGCCATCAACAAGGCCGATCTGCGTGTCGACACCTTTCGCTCCTCCGGCGCGGGCGGCCAGCACGTCAACAAGACCGATTCCGCCATTCGTCTCACCCATTTGCCCTCGGGGATTGTGGTTGAGTGCCAGGACGAACGCTCCCAGCACAAGAACCGCGCCAGAGCGATGTCGCTGTTGGCGGCCAAGCTCAAGACCATTCAGCAGGACACTGCCGCCAGGGAACAGTCTGAAACCAGGCGCAGTCTGGTGGGCAGCGGCGATCGCTCCGAGCGCATTCGCACCTACAACTTTCCCCAGGGGCGGCTCACGGATCACCGCATCAACCTGACCCTTTACAAGCTTGACGAGATTATGGAGGGCAACCTGGAGGATGTGGTCAATCCACTGGTGAGTGAATTCCAGGCGGATCAGCTCGCCAGTCTTTCCGAGTGATGCCCTCGGCCGCGGACTCTTGTCTGATGATTTCTGGGCGACGGCAATGAGCGCTTCGCAAACAGGGGGCGCTGTGATCACCATAGGTGCCGCGCTGCAACAGGCGGCACAGCTGAATTCCGACAGCCCGCTACTGGACGCCCAATTGCTCCTGTGCCGGGTACTTCACTGCAATCGCACCTACCTTTATACCTGGCCGGAAAAACCCCTGACAGCGGAGCAATCTCAGCAATATTTGGCGTTGCTGGAGCAGCGCGCCCGCGGAGTGCCGGTGGCCCATTTGCTGGAGTGCCAGGAGTTCTGGTCGCTGCCGCTAAAAGTGTCCTCCGCGACCCTGATTCCCCGACCCGATACAGAGCGCCTGGTAGAGTTGGCGCTGGATCTGGTTTTGCCCTTAACCGCCAGGGTTCTTGACCTGGGCACCGGCACCGGCGCCATTGCCCTGGCACTGGCCAGTGAGCGACCCCAATGGCAGATTGTCGCCGTGGATAGCCAGCCCCAGGCAGTGGCGCTCGCCGGGGAGAATGCTCGATCCCTGGGGTTGGCGTCAGTGGTGGTGGCGGAGAGTGACTGGTTTTCCGCCGTCACCGGGCAGTTCGACTTGATTGTCAGTAATCCCCCCTATATAGCTGCAAGTGATCCCCATCTCAGCGAAGGCGATGTCCGTTTTGAGCCCCGTACCGCCCTGGTTGGCGGTGATGACGGGCTTGCGGATCTTCGCCATATTATCGCTGTGGCCAGGGCTTTCCTGCGCGAGGGCGGTTATCTGCTGGTGGAGCACGGCGCCGATCAGGGCGCCGCCGTCGCTGGATTATTTCGCGAAAATCGCTACACCGAGGTGGTTACCCACAAGGATCTCGGCGGTCGTGACAGGGTTACCCTGGGGCGGATTTGGGGGGGTCGGGAGCGATCAGGCGACTGACCCTGGTCAGGCTCATGGCACTGGCGCAGATCACAGCCGTTAAAATAGCCAGCCAGACGCTTTCAATGGCGCTGACGGTGAACCAGTGATTGCCGGAAGCGGCCCACCAGGCCAGGGGGGCGCCCAGTAGCCAGAAGGCGGCAACGCTGATAATCAATGTGGCGCTGGTGTCACCGTAACCGCGCATAATGCCGGTGCCGACAATGTGGAGGGCATCAAAAATGCGAATCCCGGCGGCGATCAGCAGCAGGGAAGTAGCGACACCGGCAACCGCGAGATCTGCAGTGTAAAGCTGGCTGACCCTGGCGCGAATAAAGAACACAAACACCGCCTGAAGCAGGCCGATCAACAAACCCAGTTTGATGCCATTAAGGGCGAGCTGGCGGGCGCTGAGGGTTTTTTCGGCGCCGAGCAAATGGGCGGTTTTGATGGTTAGCGCCTGGGCGAGGGCAAGGGGCACCATAAACATAGTCATATCAAAAGACATGGCCACCGCATGGGCGGCCAGCGCCAACGTGCCCAGCTGCGCGACCATTAAAGGAATCACATGAAAAAAACCGGCTTCGGCGAGAATGGCGCCGCCCATGGGTGCTCCCAGGGTAAAAATTTTGCCGATGTCGCGCCAGTCCGGTCGCCGCAAGCGGCGGTGAATATGGAGAAAATCCAGGTGATCAGCGCGGTGGATATAGACAAGTTCGCCGAGGATGATCAGGGCGATCACCAGCAATGTCGCCCAGCCGCAACCGGCTCCTCCCAGGGGCGCCAGCAGAACAAAACTATGAGTCAATTCGGTGTTGAGCAGGGCGTTGATCGTGGCGGCGCTGATGGAAATCCCGTTGATAAAGAGGTAGTCGAGGGGGATGTTGGCAAAAAAGCCCCCCAAGTTGAAGGCCATAGCAATGCGGGGATGACCGGTGGCATCCAGGGTGGTGCGCAGCGCCATCACCAAGGGCAGTAGCAAGGCGCTGCCGGCCATGGGCACAAGATAGGCAGAAGTCACCGCCTTCACCGGGGTGGCGGCGTCCAGCTGGGGAAGCACGTAAAGGCGCATCAGCACCACGGCAAGTGCGGCGAGAAAACCTATGGGCAGCGCTAGCCAGAGGCTGTTCTGGAAGTGGCGGTTGACGCCTTCCCGATCACCGCGACCGTGAAGGCGTCCGGCCAGGGAGCTGCTGGCAATAAAAATGCCCAACACAAACATCATCGGCAGATCAAAAAGCGTTGCTCCGAGCATGACTCCTGCGAGATCATTCCTGCTGACATGGCCGCTGAGGACAATGTCGGTGATACTGAGGCCAATAATCGCCAGCTGCCCTACCAGCAGCGGCGCCGCCAACAGTAATAATTGCTTGAAATCGGATTGGGTCGTGGACAAGGAAGTTCGCTTTATTTATGGCTGATAACAACAGCGCTATTGTGGGCTATTTCCATAGGGTCTACTACCGTTGCCTGTTTCAGAATCTGTTAAAAAAACCTGGCGAGGTTGACGAATGAATATCGAAGGGGTTCCCGTGTTGTTTCTTATCCTAGAGCTTTTTACGGCATTGGTGATGGCACTGCTGGCGATCCTGGTGATTGCCGCCGCCGTCGCCTATGTGCGGGATGTGCGCCAAACCTCCCAGACCATCCGCCGCAATTATCCGGTGATCGGTCGTTTTCGCTATATTTTTGAACATCTCGGTGAGTTTTTTCGCCAGTACTTTTACGCCATGGATCGCGAGGAGCTGCCCTTTAACCGCGCCCAGCGCTCCTGGGTGTATCGAGCGGCAAAGAATGTCGATAACACCCTTGCTTTCGGTTCCACAGAGTCGACGACAGCACCGGGAACCCTGATTTTTGCTCCCCATCCTTTTCCCTCGCTCAATGAAAGCTATACCCCTTCCGAGTTGGTCATCGGCCCCTACTGCCGCAATCCCTACAGCACCAGAGCACTGATCAATGTGTCGGCAATGAGTTTTGGCGCCATCTCCCAGCCTGCGGTAACCGCATTGTCGATGGGGGCAAAAATGGCGGGCTGCTGGCTCAATACCGGCGAGGGCGGGCTGTCGAGCTATCACCTGTCCGGCGGCGCTGACATTGTTTTTCAGATTGGCACCGCTAAATACGGCGTTCGCGATGAGCACGGTAATCTCAGTGACGAGCGCCTGGCGCAGATCGCGGCCTATCCCGAAGTCAAAATGATTGAAATCAAAATCAGCCAAGGCGCCAAGCCGGGCAAGGGCGGTATTTTGCCGGGGGTCAAAGTCACCGAGGAAATTGCCAGAATCAGGGGTATTCAAGCGGGTATGGATTCCATCAGCCCCAACGGCCATACGGATATTCGCAGCATTGATCAGCTGTTGTTGATGATTAACCATGTCCGCAATATCAGCGGCCTGCCCGTGGGTTTCAAAATAGCCGTCGGCGACCTCAACTTTTTTGATGATCTCTGTGCCGCCATTCTGCGCGACGGCATTGAGTCTGCCCCGGATTTTATTACCCTGGACAGCGGCGATGGCGGCACCGGCGCCGCGCCCCAGAGCCTGATGGATCATGCCGGACTGCCGATTCGCGAAAGCCTGCCGGTGGTGGTTGACAAGCTGATCGCCCACGGGCTTCGCGAGCGTATTCGGGTGGTGGCCTCGGGGAAATTGATTTTGCCCGTGGATGTGGCCTGGGCAATCTGCGCCGGGGCGGATTTTGTCAATACGGCGCGGGGGTTTCTGTTTGCCCTGGGCTGCATTCAGGCCATGCAGTGCAACAAGAATACCTGCCCCACCGGCATAACCACTCACAATCCCCGGCTCCATAAGGGATTAGACCCGATGAACAAGGCGGATCGCGTTGCCTTTTATGCGCAAAATCTGGTCAAGGAGGTGGCGGTAATTGCCCACTCCTGCGGCGTGGATTGTCCGCGGGATTTGCAGCGCCATCACGCCAGAATTGTCACCAGGCCGGGCTTTTCTGTACCCCTGGACCATTTTTATCGCCGCGAAGCCCGGCGGGCGAAGGTGCCTGGCAGCGAATAACACCAGCGCAATGGGCAAAAGACACTGAGCGAGCCGGGAGAATAACCCTGAAATGAGCAAATTAAGACCGTATTGGTGGCCAAAATGCACAACTTTGAAGGCAACCCTTGTGATTTCTGACACTGTGCTATAATTCGCCACCTTTCGGAACGACCCCCGGCGGCTCCCGACTAATTTCCCCATTACTGGTTTATCGATGACTGAAGAGAACACTGCAGAAAAAGGCAACAAAGCATCCAATTCCAACCGCAGGCGTCGCTCCCGCGGCGGTCGCACCAGAGGCAGTCCCCGCAACACAACGCCCGCCAGCAGCGAATGGTCTCTGGATGAGTTCGAGGTGCCTGAAGTTGAAGGCAAGGTGCGCTTTCACGATTTGAGTCTTAATGTGGAACTCATGCACGCCATTGCCGATCTGGGCTTTGAATACTGTTCGCCGATTCAGGCGCGCTCCCTGCCTTTTAGCCTGCGCGGCCACGATGTGGTGGGCAAGGCGCAGACAGGCACGGGTAAAACAGCGGCCTTTCTGGTTACCGTCATTGAAGATCTGCTTAACAACCCCATCGCCAGCGAACGCTATGCCGGTGAAGCCAGAGCGCTGATTATTGCGCCGACCCGGGAACTGGTGATGCAAATTGCCGATGACGCCAAAGCCCTGGTGAAATACACCGATCTCAAGGTGCACACCCTGGTGGGCGGTATGGACTATGACAAGCAGAAACGCCATCTCATGGAAAGTTTCTGCGATATTCTGGTGGCAACACCGGGGCGCTTGCTGGATTTTTGCGGCAGTAATGATGTGTATCTGGATCAGGTGGAAGTGCTGGTGCTCGATGAGGCAGATCGCATGCTCGATATGGGTTTTATTCCCCAGGTGCGCCGTATTGTCCGCCTGACGCCGTTCAAGGATCACCGCCAGACCTTGTTTTTCTCGGCGACCTTTACCAATGAGGTTTTCCAGCTGGCGCAGCAGTGGACCATCGATCCCATGCACATCGAAATCCAGCCGGAAAGTGTGGCCACCGCCAGCGTCAACCAGAAGGTTTACATCACGTCCCAGGACAAGAAGTTTGCCCTGCTCAACAGCATCATTGCGTCCGATGAGGTGGAGAGCGTCATCGTTTTCGCCAACCGCCGCGATCAGTGCCGCAAGCTGCAGGAAAAACTCGAGCGCAAAGGCTTCAAGGTGGGGCTGCTCTCCGGTGAAGTAGCGCAGAACAAGCGGGTTAAAACCCTCAATGATTTCAAGTCCGGCGAACTCAAAATTCTCGTCGCCACCGATGTCGCCGGTCGCGGTATTCATATTGACGGCATCAGCCATGTGGTCAATTACACACTGCCGGAAGAGCCCGAGGACTATGTTCACCGCATTGGACGCACCGGCCGCGCCGGCAAATTTGGCACTTCCATCAGCTTTGCCTGCGAGGACGATGCCTTTTTGCTGGAACCCATCGAGAAGCTTCTCGGCCGCAAACTGGATTGCGAGCAACCCTCAGAGGAATTGCTGCAGGAAAGTTGAGGGTTGAGTCGTTGAAATCGAATTCAATAAAAAGGGGCGTAAGCCCCTTTTTATTGAATTGCGGGTAGCAATTGAAACTTACACTTTTTTGACAAACTCAGACTTCAGCTTCATGGGGCCGATGCCGTCAATTTTGCAGTCGATATCGTGATCCCCTGTCACCAGGCGAATATTTTTTACCTTGGTGCCCACCTTGACCACCAGGGACGAGCCCTTGACCTTGAGATCCTTGATCACAGTAACCGTATCTCCGTCCTGAAGAATATTGCCATTGGCGTCCTTGTAGACAGGGCTGTCGTCCTGGCTGCTGGCCTCAGCGGTCGACCACTCGTGGGCGCACTCGGGGCAGATGTAGAGGGCGCCGTCTACATAGGTATAGGTGGAGCCGCATTGGGGGCAGGGGGGGAAAGCGCTCATTCATTGATCCTGTAGCCGTGGGTTGATTTGTTCAGGGCAAAGGGTAGCTCTGGCGGTCGAGCTATTGCCCGGAATATTCAAAAACTTTGACCACTTTGCGAACCCCTTTGGTGGTGCTGGCAATTTGTGCCGCCTTGTTGGCTATTTCCTGGGAAGTAAGCCCCATCAGGTAGACGACGCCGTTTTCAGTGATCACCTTGATTTTCCCCGACTCCACGGTTTTGTCGGCGATCAGCTTGCTTTTAACCTTGGTGGTGAGCCAGCCGTCATTGGTGCGCGACAGAAAGGAGGTGGCGCCCTGAATCTGGAGTTCGTTGTGAACCTGGCGGACGCCGCGGAAGTTCCTGGCGGTATCTCCGGCCAGGGTGCGCATTTCCGTTGAGGGCACCTCGCCGGTGAGAAGGACAACGCCATTGTAACTGTGGACATTGACGTGGGCGTTTGCCAGCAGGGGGTGCTGTTTTTTGATGTTGACCCCGACAGCGGTTTCAATCTGAAAATCATCGATATCCGTGCCCAGGGAGGTATTGTGGGGATCCGGTTGTATGGGTTCGTCCTTAACGGTATGGAGAAAGCTGGTACAGCCGCTCAGGGTCAGGGCAAGGGCAACAACAATGGCTGGTTTTCTCAAGGTTCTAACCTCCAAATAGCTGGGATTCAATAAGCTCACAGATACAGAATTGAGAGAGCATGTGGATGTTATGGATACGGAAGGGATCTGGATGATCCACCCTGATTTCAAGATCGGTTCCGGTGAGCAGCGCCGACAGATTGCCGTCGCCAGAGCCGGTGAACGCGATTACCGTCATGTCTTTTTCGTGGGCGGTCTGAATGGCTTGCACCAGATTGCCGGCATTGGTGTTGGCGCTGAAAAGCACCAGAATATCCCCGGCTTGTGCCAGGGTACGCAGCTGGCGCCGGTAGAGTTCGGCGAAATTGGTCTGCTGAATGAGGCCGGTATTGGTCACTGAATCCGCAGACAGGCAGAAAGCGGCAAAGCCGGGGCGTTCGATGCGGTACTGATTCATCAGCACAAAGCTCAGGGTTGCCGCCTGTGCGGCAGAAATGCCGTTGCCACAGGTGAAAATGCGTACCCCCTGAAGCAGTGCCTCGCAAATCAGACTGGCACTTTCGGCAATGGGCGCCATCAGGGCTTCACCGGCGTTCATGGTGGCCTCAATGCTGCCATTGAAAAAATCGACGATTCGCTGTTCCATCTCCCCTTAAAACGTCCCCTCAAAACTCTGGTCGAAAGGCATCTCTAAGCCATTCTAGGTCATATTGACCGCCATTATCGCGGTTTGTTGCCAGGGACACCACATCAAAACGGCAGGGCGGCGGATTGTTGCCATAATTTTCCTGAAGATAGGCGTTTGCCGTGGCAATGAGGCGCTCCTGTTTACGGCGATCGACACTTTCCATTCCAGAGGCAAATTGGCGGTGATTGCGCAGGCGAACCTCAATAAACACCAGGGAATCACCGGCGCGGGCGATCAGGTCAATTTCTCCCCGGCGGCTGCGGTAATTGCTGGCAACAATGGTCAGACCTTCCCGTTTAAGGTGGCGGGCAACGTAGTTTTCCGCGCTCTTGCCCACCGTTTCAGGGCTGGCTTTTTTTAGCCAGGAAAATTTCACTGAAGCCTGTTCCCTGCGGTTAGCGCTGGAGCCGGAACGGCGACGCCATTGCGGAATATGCCCCAGGGCTGTTTGCGCACAATCTGGTTGTTGGCGCCCAGGGAGAGGCTGCCGGTGTAGCCGTGAATTTCAGTGCCCGGCAGGGTTTTTAGCAGTTCGAGCCACTGGTGAAGGCGGTAGGCGTCTGTTCCCATGGCAAACAGGTTGCGGTAGTTGCCGGGCAGGTCTTTTCTCGGGCGGATTGAACCGGAGGAAAAAGCCTTGATGGTCCAGGGCATGGCGCTGAAGGTGATGCCGTCGAGATCGCTGTTCTGGGCCGGTCGAGCGACGCCGTCGTAAATATGGGAGGTGGCGTACACGGGCAGATCAGCGGCATAGAGGTAATCCAGGGTGGGTTTGATTTGGCGGCCATTCTGGGGGTAGGCAACCAGGAAAATCATATCCAGATCCCGGCGACGCTTGGGTGTGTAGGCGATATTTTTGCCGAGAAGTTGGCGCAGTTTCTGGGCGCGCTGCTGGCTGTGTTTCACCAGAAATGCCGGCTCCAGCACCTGGGTGTAGTCGCGCTGGCTGGTGCTGTAGGTGGAGGTGGTCGCTATCTGGCCACCCTTTTTTTGCCAGACCTGCTGAAAGGCGTTGAGGGCACTGTCTCCCCAGCCGGTTTGGGGAATAATCGCCAGCACGGTTCTGTGGCCTGCCACCCAGGCGCGCTCGGCGATTTCCGTCGCCTCATCGTTAATGGAGAGGCCGAATTGATAGAGATTGCTGTGGTTATTGACGGCATTTTCCAGGTAATTGAGTCCCAGTACCGGCACGGGAAGGGATTCAAGAGCCATCAGCTCAGCGAGTTTTTCCTTGCGCAGAGGACCGATCACCAGATCCGCGCCATTGTCCACCGCTTCCTGGTAGAGGGCGGCAGCGCCCTTGCTGTCGGTGTCGTAAAGGCGAATGGTCGGCACCGTGCCGTCTTTGCCGAGCACTTCGTAGTATGCCGCCAAAACGCCGTCGCGAACCGTTTGGGCAGCGAGGACAAAATCACCACTGCCCGGCAATAGCAGGGCAATGTGCTGGGGCAGATTTTTGCTGATATTGGCGGCCTGCTGCAGGCTGTTGGGTAAAATTTGTGCGGCGGGGTGAGCGCGGTGGCGCTGCTGCCACTGCTGCACATTGTCGACCTGAAGGGCGATGTCGCCCTGGGTTTCCCTGGCGATTAACGCCAGCTGATACCAGCTGCGAATATCGTCATCGGTGGATAACTTGACATTGCTGATGATCTCTTCATCGGGCATATGGCTTAAAATCTGCCAGATTTTGTCGTGGATTGCGCCGATTTTGTCGGTGTCGTCAAGCAGAAACGCAGCGCGGGAGTAGTCAAAAATACTTTTGCTGTCGTCGCCGAGAAGGCCGTAGAGCTCTCCCCGCATCAGGTGCCACTGCAGGCGCTGGGCTGTGGGCAGAGCCTGGGTTTGATCCGCCAGTTTGTCATTGCCAAGCAGCTGTCTGGCGAGAAAAAAACGGTCGCTGGCCAGGGCCAGCTGGGCGTAGAGCAGGGTGTAATCGGCGAGCTCGGCGATGGCGAGAATTTCCTTATTGATGGCTTTTAGGGCATTCTCCGCCTTTCCAGGTCGTTTTTCATTCATATAGGCCTGGGCGGCGAGCAATAATATGGCATCTTTCTGCGGTGATTTCAGGGTTGCGGCTTCCTGCATATAGGCATCCGCTTTCTGGATTCCGCTTTTGGGAGTCGTGTATGCTGCGGGCTTTGGCTTAACCTCTGGAGTTTCACAGCCGCCAAGCAGGGCTGCGCATAGCGCCAGGTTCAACAGTAGAAAAATATTTTTCAGGCGAGGGTGCATGGTCAACTATCCCGGGGACCTCTATATAGTGGCAACACCAATTGGCAATCTGGGGGATATGGTACCCCGCGGTCTGGAAGTTCTCCAGCGCGCCCATTGGATAGCCGCAGAGGATACCAGACACAGCGGCAGACTGCTTGCCCACTTTGATATTGGCACACCGATGCTGGCCTATCACGATCACAGCGACGACCGCCAGTTGAACCGTATCCTTGACTTGCTGGCGCAGGGGCAGGATGTGGCGCTCATTAGCGATGCCGGAACGCCGCTGATTTCTGATCCCGGTTACCGCCTGGTGCGAGAGGCGCGCAAGCAGGGCGCCACTATTATCCCCATCCCCGGCTGTTGCGCGGCCATTGCCGCCCTGTCGGCGGCGGGGATTCCCAGCAACCGCTTTTCGTTTGAGGGTTTTTTGCCCGCAAAGCAAGGGCAGCGGCAGAAAGCGCTCCAGACTCTGCGTCGCGAACCCCGCACCCTGATTTTTTACGAGGCTCCCCACCGCATCCTTGAAACCCTGGAGGATATGGGGAGAATCTTTGGCGCTCAGCGCGAAGCCGTTGTCGCCCGCGAACTCACCAAAAGCCATGAAACCTTTCTGTATGGCAACCTGGTCGACCTGGCCGCCAAAGTGGCCGCTGACAGCAACCAGCAGCGGGGAGAAATCGTTATTATTGTTCGCGGCGCCAGCGACGTTGATCTCGATGGCGATGACCAGGAGCAGCTGCGGGTGCTGAGCATCCTTCTTGAGGATTTGCCGGGCAAGCAGGCGGCGGCGCTGGCGGCAAAAATCACCGGCGGCAACAAAAAGCAGCTCTATCAGCTTGCCGTAGAGCTTAAAAACAGCGTTTAAACCCAAATGTCAGGAGACAGCAATGAAATTGGAAACCATGGCGCTTCACAGCGGTTACGACGGCGACCCCGCCACCCATGCGGCCACCACACCCATTTACCAAACCACATCCTACACCTTTGACAATACCCAGCACGGCGCCGACCTCTTTAATCTGGTGGTGCCGGGCAATATCTACACCCGCATCATGAACCCCACCACGGCGGTGCTCGAAGCCCGCCTCGCCGCCATGGAAGGCGGTGTCGGCGCCCTGGCGCTGGCCTCCGGCATGGCGGCCATTACCTACGCCATTCAGGCGATCACCCGCGCCGGGGATAACATCGTCAGTACCTCCCAGCTCTACGGTGGCACCTATAATCTCTTTGCCCACACCTTTCCCAATCAGGGGCTGGACGTGCGTTTTGCCTCTTTTGATGACCTCAAGGGACTTGAGGCGCGCATTGATGGCAAAACCAGGGCGCTGTTCTGTGAATCCATTGGCAACCCCGCCGGCAATGTGGTGGATATCGCCGCCCTCGCGGACATCGCCCACCGCCACGGCATTCCCCTGATCGTCGACAACACGGTGGCAACGCCGGTGCTGTGCCGGGTGTTTGACCTGGGCGCCGATATTGCCGTCCATTCCCTGACCAAATACATCGGCGGCCACGGCACCTCCATCGGCGGCATTATTGTCGATTCCGGCAAATTCGATTGGGCGACGAATCGGGAGCGCTTCCCCATGCTCAACGAGCCAGACCCCTCTTACCACGGTGTTGTCTATACCGAAGCCCTGGGCGCTGCTGCCTTTATTGGCCGCTGCCGCGTGGTGCCCCTGCGCAATACGGGGGCGGCGATTTCCCCCATGAACTCGTTCCAGATTATGCAGGGGCTGGAAACCCTGTCTCTGCGCATGGAGCGCCATTGCGAAAACGCCCTCAAGGTTGCGCAATACCTGGAGGCTCACGACCAGGTGGAATGGGTCAGTTATGCGGGACTTCCCTCCAGTCCCTACCACGGGCTGTGCCAAAAAATACTGGGTGGTCGCGCCTCGGGCATTCTCAGCTTTGGCATCAAGGGCGGTGAGGCCGCAGGCGCCCGCTTTATCGATGCCCTCAAATTGATTCTGCGCCTGGTCAATATTGGCGACGCCAAATCCCTGGCCTGCCATCCCGCCTCCACCACCCATCGCCAGCTCAGCCCTAAAGAGCTGGCAACCGCTGGCGTCAGGGCGGAAATGGTGAGGTTGTCCATCGGTATCGAGCACATCGACGATATTCTCGCCGATGTCGAGCAGGCGCTGGCGGCGGCCAAAGGTTGAGGGATCTGTTTGCACAGCCCATTTTTAAATGCCGATCTTTAAATTGACTCCCGCGGCTCCAGGCAGTAACCTCGCCGCCGGGAGTCGGCCAGACAATCGCTGCCCGCTTATCTGAATACTGCCCCAGGCTTTATTCGGAGGTGGGGAGAGGAAAGTCCGGGCTCCATAGGGCAGGGTGCCAGGTAACGCCTGGGGGGTGCAGACCTACGGCTAGTGCAGCAGAGAGCAGACCGCCGATGGCCATTTCGCAAGAAATGGATCAGGTAAGGGTGAAAGGGTGCGGTAAGAGCGCACCGCGCGACTGGCAACAGTTCGTGGCACGGTAAACCCCACCCGGAGCAAGACCAAATAGGAATCCTTTGGCGTGGCCCGCGCTGGATTCGGGTAGGTCGCTTGAGCGGCGGAGTGATCCGCCGCCTAGATGAATGATTGTCCTCGACAGAACCCGGCTTATCGGCCGGCTCCCACTTATTATCCACGTTGTTCAAAGAGGAATGATTGTCCACGACTACAGGACATCGTAGGATGGATGGAGCGCAGCGATACCCATCGCCCATACCCGATAATCCTTCATAGCTTGCCAATAAAATCCATTGCAAAGGACTGCAATTCATGACTGCCTACCGCCGTGACAACACCCCGGGAGCAACCTGGTTTTTCACCCTCAACCTGGCGGAACGCCGGAGCGATTTACTCACAACAAGAGTTGATCTGTTGAGATCCTCTTTTGCTGCCGTGATGCGCAGCCATTCCTGGCGTATCGACGCCATCGTGATCCTGCCCGATCACCTCCACACACTTTGCACGCTGCCGCCCAGGGATGCGCTGGCGATTGATCAAAACTGGCTTTTCTCGTGCATTGCCAAGGGGTGAGCGCATTTCTGCAAGTCGGCAGAGTAAGGGCGAGCGGGGTGTTTGGCAGCGCCGCTACTGGGAACACCGCATTCGCAATGAATGGGATTTTGTTCGGCATGTGGATTACATCCACCACAATCCGCGCAAGCATGGGCATGTGCAGCGGGTGAAGGACTGGCCATGGTCATCGTTTCATCGCTATGTGCGGATGGGTCTGTTGCCGGAAGATTGGGTCGGTGGTAGTTATGAAGTTGATGCCGGTGAAAGATCACCGTGAAGGAGGAGTATCTCTGCATTCACACCAGAAGCACCGTAGGATGGGTGGAGCAACGCGATACCCATCCTACGGACTGATGTGATCACCAAGCCGGCCCGCGAATTGGCAAAGCTATACGGAATCTGTACAATTTTTGATCAAATATAGCTTGTTGCCATAAAAAACCGGTCTGCGTATTCCAAAAAAATCTTCTTTATGACAATTCACTTTAAGTTGAATTGGCAGCCTAATGTTTTTGTTTACGATAATAGTTCGGCCCCAATCCTTTCTTTGTTCAAGCCACGTAAGTTGCCGAAATTTAAGTGCATTTTCTTGAATTTTTCCCGATCTGATCCCTTGACTTGGCATTTATCAGGCATATAGTGTCAGCTTGTGGGAGAAAGTGGGTTGATGTGGAAAATTCTTCCAAAACTGAATGGGGATGTGTGTGTTTCGAGGCAGCAACGAAATCAATCTGGATACCAAGGGGCGCCTGGCGATCCCGGCGCGGTATCGGGATGCGTTGATGTCCCAGTGTGGCGGCAGCCTGGTAGTCACTATCGATATCAAGGACAAATGCCTGTTTATCTACCCCCTCCCCGAATGGGAAAAAATTGAAAATCAGATTGCAGCCCTGCCCACGTTCAATGATAGCACTCGGCGTATGCAGCGCTTGTTGATAGGTCATGCGCGGGATGTGGATCTTGATGCGTCTGGCCGCATTTTGGTGCCGCCGGAGCTGCGCAAGCATGCGGAAATCGATAAAAAAATCATGCTTGTGGGGCAGCGTCACCGTTTTGAGCTTTGGAGTCTGGAAAACTGGAATGCGAGCTGTGGCACCTGGCTGGAAGAAGCCGCCGGGGAGCTCTCTGTTCCAGATGCAATGCAATCCCTTTCACTGTAAGGGGCGTTGGCAAAATGAGCGAGCAGGTTACACATAAAACTGTGTTACTCGATGAGGCCGTTGCGGCGCTGGTCACTGACGCCGACGGTTTTTATATCGATGGCACTTTTGGCCGTGGCGGCCACAGCGCCGCGATTCTGGCGAAATTGTCGGCCAACGGCCGCCTGCTGGCGGTGGATAAGGATCCGGACGCGGAGCGCGCCGCGAAAGCGCGGTTTCAAGATGACAGCCGTTTCGAGTTTGTGCGCGGCTCGTTCAAGGATATTGCCAGTTATGCGGCGGCTCGCGGTCAGTCTGGCCGCGTGGCTGGCGTGCTGCTGGATTTGGGGGTGTCGTCACCCCAGCTTGATCAGGGAGAGAGAGGCTTCAGTTTTATGCAGGATGGCCCGCTGGACATGCGGATGGATCCGGAGTCGGGGATAAGCGCCGCAGAATGGCTCGCTGTTGCCGACGAAAAGGATATCGCCACCGTGCTTTGGGAGTACGGTGAGGAAAAATTTTCCCGGCGCATGGCCAAAGCCATTGTTCGCGCCCGTCAGCAGCAGCCTATTGTGCGCACCGGGCAGTTGGCTGCCATTCTCGCCGAGGCCAACCCTTCGTGGGAGCGCGGCAAAAATCCGGCGACACGGGCTTTTCAGGCCATTCGCATTTATATCAATCGCGAGCTCGATGATCTTCAGGATCTGCTCGCCAATGTTCTCGATGTTTTGAAAATCAATGGTCGCCTGGTGGTAATCAGCTTTCACTCCCTGGAAGACCGCCTGGTGAAACGCTTTATTCGTTTGCAGGAAAAAGGACCGCCAATTCCTCGCGGCTTGCCGGTTGCGGAAGCGGATATTCTGCGCCCGATGAGGGCGGTGGGTAAGGCACTAAAGCCCGGTGACGATGAATGTGGGGTCAATGTGCGCGCCCGCAGTGCGGTAATGCGTGTGGCGGAGAAGATCGCATGACTCGCACTAACGGAGGTGGCAGCCAATGGTGGGTATGAAAACGATGGCGGCGCTGTGGCTGGCGGTGATTCTGTCGGCACTGGCGGTGGTTTATGCCAGCCATCGCTGTCGCCTGCTCTACAGCGAGTTGGCCATATTGCAGCAAGCGGAAAATAACCTGCAGGTGGCCTGGGGTCAGTATCTGCTCGAGCAGAGCTCGCTGGCTTCCCTGTCGCGAATTGAAAAAATAGCCATTAACGAACTGGGAATGAGAGTTCCCGAAATTAAAGAAGTCATTATGGTGCAGCCTTGACCAATAAGCGCAACAGAGATCCGGCGATTCCCCGCTGGCGATACTTTCTGGTATTGCTGCTGTTGCTATGCCTGCCCGCTGTTGCCCTGTTCCATATCGCTGGCCTTCAGGTGGTCAGTAATCTGGATCGCGGTTTTAAATTTCTCCAGGGGCAGGGGGATGCGCGCACCGTGCGCACCGAAACCATTCCCGCCTACCGCGGCCTGATTACCGATCGCCGCGGTGAGCCCCTGGCGGTGAGTACGCCGGTGGTGTCCATTTGGGCCAACCCCCAGCTTATCGACACTCGCGGGGAAGCCTTTGTGGCTCTGACCGAGGATCTGGGCGTGGTTACCGACCAGCTTCGCGACCGCATCAGCCGTTATCGCAACAAAGAGTTTATGTATCTGGCGCGCCATTTGATGCCCCTGGAGGCAGAAAAAATCCTCGCCCATAAAGTGCCTGGTGTCTACGGACAGCAGGAGTACAGGCGTTTTTATCCCGCCGGTGAAGTGGCCGCCCAGCTGGTGGGCTTTACCAATATCGACGATCAGGGGCAGGAAGGCATCGAGCTGGCCTACGAAAAAAGTCTTTCCGGCGAGCCGGGCGCCAAGCGGGTTGTCAAGGATTTGAAGGGGCGGGTGATCAAGGATGTGGGGCTGCTGGAAAGTGAAAAGGCCGGCCGCGATATTGCCCTCAGCATAGATCTGCGTCTCCAGTATTTGGCCTATCGGGAATTGAAAGCCGCCGTCAACCGGTTTCGAGCCGCATCCGGTTCCCTGGTGATGCTGGATGTGGAAACCGGCGAAGTGTTGGCGATGGTCAATCAGCCATCCTATAACCCCAATAACAGAGTGGGTATGGACATCAACGGTTTGCGCAACCGGGTGATGACCGATCTCATCGAGCCGGGTTCCACCATGAAACCGCTGACAATGTTCGCGGCGCTGGAGAGCGGTAAATTCAAGCCGGAGACAACCCTCGAAACCAGTCCGGGCTATATCTGGGTGGCCGGTAAAACTTTTGCCGATCACTCCAATTATGGCCTGCTCGACATGACGGGAGTCTTGAAAAAATCCAGCCAGGTGGGCACCACCAAGATTGCCCTGGAGCTCGATCCCAATATGGTTCGCGACATGTTTTCCCGCTTTGGTATTGGCGAGCCTCCGGGAACTGGTTTTCCCGGTGAAAGTCCCGGCATGCTGCCGGAGCACCGCAAATGGCGAACCATCGAACAGGTCACCATGGCCTTTGGCTACGGTCTTGCCGCCACGCCTTTGCAGGTGGCGCGAGCCTACAGCATTCTCGCCGCCGACGGGGTTAAAAAGCCGGTGTCACTCCTTAAAGTCAAACAACCACCCGCAGGCGAGCAGGTGGTTGACCCGGTGATTGCCAGGCAGGTTCGCGAAATGCTGGTTGCCGTCACCGAGCCCGGTGGCACCGCAACCCGCGCCGCCATTGCCGGTTACACCGTGGCAGGGAAAACCGGGACTTCCCATATTTTGGGTGCCAATGGCCAGTACGAAGCCAAGCGCTATGTGGGACTGTTTGCCGGCATGGTGCCCGCCGACAATCCCCGCCTGGTCACAGTGGTGGTTATCAACGACCCCCAGGGCAAGGATTACTACGGCGGCCTGGTGGCGGCGCCGACCTTTGCCAAAGTCAGCGCCGATGCCCTGCGCCTGTTGCGGGTGCCACCGGATATTCAGCCCGACAGCCAGATGGCGGACAACTTCAAGACAGCTGCCAAGGGAGATCCGTCGTGATGGCCGCATTTGCTGTTGGCGCGGGCAAAACGCTGTGGCAACTGCTGCCGGACGTCTTGCGCCTGGAGTCCTATAAGGCAGTGCCGATCACCGGCATGAGTCTCGACAGCCGCGAGCTGGCAAAAGGAGATCTCTTTATCGCCCTTGCCGGCGCCAATCACGACGGCCGCGCATTCATTGCCCAGGCCATCAACGCCGGTTGCGCCGCCATAGTCGCCGAGGTGCAAGGGTTTGAGGCTCTCTGCCCGCAGGGGAGTGTTGCCCGCCAACTCCTTGAAAAATCTGCCACGCCCCTGGTGCTGATGGCCAATTTACAGGCTCAGGTCAGCGCCATTGCCGGTCGCTTCTACGATAGTCCCGGCAAAGCCATGACACTGTTTGGCATTACCGGCACCAACGGTAAAACCACCTGCGCCAGTCTCATCAGCCAGGTGCAAGGCCAGTTGAATGGCGTCAGCGGCCTGGTGGGAACCCTGGGGTATGGCATTGTCTCGACAACAGGCTCAGGCACAACCGCAACCGGAATGACCACGCCGGACGCGGTCAGTTTGCAGAAAATTCTTGCCCATTTGCGGGCGCAGGGCGCCGCATCCGTGGCCATGGAGGTTTCCTCCCACAGTCTGGCTCAGCACCGTGTCGACGACGTCGGCATTGATTACGCGATTTTTACCAATCTCAGTCGGGATCACCTCGACTATCACGGCGACGAACAGCAATACGGCGCTGCCAAGGCAGCACTGTTCAGTCTCGCAGGCGTCAAGGCCGCCATCATCAATAGTGATGACCCCTTTGGCGCGGCGCTGTTGGCGCAATTGCCCGCCGGACTCAAGGCCTACAGCTACGGACTTAACGGCCGCGCGGATATTCGCGCAACCCATATCGATTTTTCCGCTTCAGGGGTAAGGGCGGATATCCGTTCCCCCTGGGGACAGGGCAGGCTGCACAGCAGTTTGCTGGGGGAATTCAATCTTCTCAATCTGTTGGCGGTGATCGCCGCAGTTTGCGCCAGTGGCGCCAAGTTTGACCAGGTTCTCGCCACCATTCCCCAGCTCCAACCTGTGAGTGGCCGCATGGAAGTGGTGTCCCCCGATGCCAGGCCGACAGTGATTGTCGACTACGCCCACACCCCGGACGCTCTGGAAAAAGTGCTTATCGCCCTGCGCCAGCACTGTGGCGGCAAGCTCTGGTGTATCTTCGGCTGCGGCGGCGATCGCGACAGCGGCAAGCGCCCCCTGATGGCGGCTGTGGCCGAACAGTTTGCCGATCGGGTTGTGGTTACCAGCGACAATCCCCGCAATGAAGATCCCGGCGCCATCATTACCGACATCATGAAAGGTTTTACCAGGCCGCAAGCGGTCAAGGTCGAGGTCAATCGCGGCGACGCCATTCGCTGGGTTGTCGCCGAAGCCGCTGACAACGACAGGGTCCTTGTCGCCGGCAAAGGGCATGAAAACTACCAGCAGATAGGCTCGGCAAAGCTGCCCTTCAGCGATCAGCTGGAGGCTCGCAATGCCCTCAACGACCGCGCGCTTTGTCAGGGGAGAGCGAAGCAATGATCGGCGAATTGACCCTTTCCCAGGCCGCGATTGCCTATGGCGGTACATTGTTGTTTCCGGATTGCCATTTTTCCGCCGTTTCCACAGACTCGCGTACCCTGCGTGAAGGGGAGCTCTTTGTCGCTCTGCAAGGGGACAACTTTGACGGCCATGCCTTTCTCGAAGTAGCGGCTCTCAACGCCTGTGGTCTGGTGGTGGCGCGGCCGGATAAACGCCTCAACCTGCCCCAGTGGGTCGTGGCAGACACCACCGTGGCTCTGGGGCAGCTGGCGCTGCTCAATCGCAACCGCTTTTCAGACCCGCTTATCGCCCTCACCGGCAGTGCCGGCAAAACCACGGTCAAGGAGATGATCGCCGCCATTCTCGGCCGTTGTGGTGCCACCCTGGCCACCGCTGGCAATCTCAACAACCATATCGGCGTGCCCAAAACCCTGCTTCAGCTGGAAAGCCATCATCGTTTTGCGGTGATTGAGATGGGCGCCAGTGGCCCCGGTGAAATTGCCTATCTGTGCGATATTGCCCGCCCCGATATTGCCCTGGTCAATAACGTTATGCCCGCCCATATTGAGGGTTTTGGTAGCGAGTCGGCCATTGCCGACACCAAGGGAGCGGTGTACAGCAGTCTGTCTTCTGCGGGCACGGCGGTGATTAATTTCGACGATCCCTGGGCGCGAAAATGGCAGCTCATGGCCAGGTCTGCCAGGGTGCTCAGCTATTCTCTCAGCGATCCCGATGCGGATATAGGGCTGGTGGAAACCATCGAGGCGACCGCTGAATTTTCCCGTTTCAGTCTTCGCGTCGGCACCAGGGTGTGCGACATCCTGCTGCCCCTGCCGGGCAGGCACAACATTGCCAATGCCCTGGCGGCGGCTGCCTGCGCCCATGCAGCAGGTGTTGCTATTGGCGATATTGCCGCCGGGCTGGGAGCGATGGCGGCGGTAAAAGGTCGCATGCAATCGAAAGCCGGTGTTGCCGGCAGCCGCGTTCTCGACGACACCTACAACGCCAATCCGGGATCGGTGAAAGCGGCAATCGATGTGCTGGCCAGCTGTGAGGGCGAAAAAATTCTTGTCCTCGGGGACATGGCGGAACTGGGTTCCATGACCACGAAAAGTCACCGTGAAATGGGGCAGTACGCCCGCGACAAAGGGATTGATCAATTGTTTGTGGTCGGCCGTTTTGGCGAGCACACCGCCAGGGGATTTGGTGCAAAAACCGCAACTTTTGCCGACAAGGATGAGCTTGTTGGCGCCCTGCTGCCCCTCCTGGGCACCGGCGTCACGGTGCTAGTGAAAGGTTCCCGCAGTGCGGCAATGGAGCAGGTGGTCGCCAAAATTATAGAGGAGAAAGCGAATGCTTCTTTGGTTGGCTGACTGGCTCAGTGAGTACCTCAGTGTTTTTACCGTGGTTCGGTATCTCACCCTGAGAGCCATTATGGGGGTGCTCACCGCACTGGGAATTTCCCTGGTCTTCGGGCCCATGATGATTCGCCGCTTGCAGCGCTTGCAGATTGGCCAGGCCATCCGCTCCGACGGCCCTCAATCCCATTTGAGCAAGTCAGGTACGCCAACCATGGGCGGTGCTCTGATTCTGATGGCGATTTTTGTCTCGGCGCTGCTCTGGTCTGATCTCAGCAACCGCTATGTGTGGGTAGTGTTGGCGGTGACCTTTGTCTTTGGCGCCGTCGGCTGGGTGGATGACTACCGCAAGGTGGTGGAGAAAAACTCCCGTGGACTGCCCGCGCGCTGGAAATATCTGTGGCAGTCCGTCGCCGGTTTGGGGGCGTCAATATTCCTTTATGTCACTGCGGTATCTCCCGCAGAAACCCAGCTGATTGTGCCTTTCTTCAAGGATGTCGCCCTGCCCCTGGGGCTTTTCTATGTGGTGCTGAGTTACTTCGTCATTGTCGGCACCAGCAATGCGGTCAACCTCACCGACGGCCTCGACGGTCTCGCCATCATGCCCACGGTGCTTGTAGGCGGCGCTCTGGGGGTTATCGCCTATGTGGTGGGCAACAGCCAGTTTTCAGCCTATTTGCATATTCCCTATATCGCGGGCACCGGCGAGCTGGTGGTGTTTTGTGCGGCGTTGGCTGGAGCCGGGCTGGGTTTTTTGTGGTTCAACACCTATCCCGCCCAGGTGTTTATGGGGGATGTGGGCGCCCTGGCGCTGGGCGCCGCGCTCGGTGTGATTGCGGTTATTGTCCGCCACGAAATTGTACTTTTTATTATGGGCGGCATTTTTGTTCTCGAGACCGTGTCGGTGATTCTCCAGGTGGCCTCTTTCAAAATGCGCGGCAAGCGCATTTTCCGCATGGCACCCATTCACCACCATTTTGAACTCAAGGGGTGGCCGGAGCCGCGGGTGATTGTGCGCTTCTGGATTATTACCTTGATGCTGGTTCTATTTGGGCTGGCGACATTAAAACTGCGTTAAGGCATTGGCAGGCGAATTGATTGTGAACGACGTGA
>JALOAH010000158.1 GCA_023228865.1 Porticoccaceae bacterium
ACCATTCACACATTTTTATGCTGGGAGGAGAGAGCTATCGACTGAAGCAGAAAACGACCGGTTAAACCATGCCGGGTGGGTCAATTTTATTGGCCAAAGGTGGGTCAAAATAAATGGCCATTGACACCTCAATGTGCGAGATATTGGCGGACAAGCCCTGACACTCCGGCCAGTGCATGCGGCGGTAAGCTGTAACGGACTTGCGCACGGTGGGCTCCTCGCTGGCGGGGTCGAGCACATGAACGTTGACCCGTGTTGACGGCTGCTCGACAAAGCGCACCCCGCAGGCGGACACCCGCTGCAGGGTGCCTTGCTCGGTTTCCACCGTGAGGGTGCCGTCGTCGTGGATGGCGAACAGCCACCCGGCGTAGGGGCGGGTGACCCGCTCGGCGGCGGTGCCCTTGGCAATGGGTTTGTCGGTGTATTCCACCTCGTGGCCGAGACGGTAGTGGGCGTGGTTCATGGCTTGTCCCTCTGGGCGGCTTGGTGCATAGTTCAAGTGGGTTCAAATGAGTACATTCAAGACTGATTATGCACACGAAAACGATCATGTCAAAGATTTTTGCTCGCATATGAGTTCATTTGGCGAGCGCCTACGCGAGGAAAGAGAGCGGCTGGGCCTAAACCAGGACGAATTTGGTGAGATCGGCGGGGTCAATCGAAACTCGCAGGCCAACTACGAAAAAAATAAGCGGAACCCAGATTCCGCTTACATGGCGGCTGTAGCCCAGAAGGGCGTGGATGTGTTGTACGTACTAACAGGGCAGCGGACGCCGAGAAAGGAAGAGGGACTCAGCGAACGCGAAAAGGCCGTATTGGATAACTTCAGATCCCTCCCGGAGGGAGACCAGGCGTCGGTACAGCGCCTAACCAATGCGCTTAAGGAATCGGTCGAGAGAATGACCGAGAAGGAGAAAAGCAACACAGCTTAGGTACTCAATGATGAGTACAGGGAGATTGAGTAATGGACCACTACTATGTTAACGATCAGCCTCAGATTACGGGCGAACACGAGGTGCACAAGGAAGGCTGTGCCTGGATGCCCAGTATTGTCAATCGATCCTATCTAGGTTGTTTCCCCGCGTGCCAGCCGGCGGTAATCGAAGCGCGTAAAAAATTCTTCAATGTTGATGGTTGCTTTTGGTGTTGCCGGGATTGCCATACCCGATAACTGAAAAGTAGACCCCGTTATTTTGTATTAAGGGAGAGGGAGACATGGAGCTTGACAAAGACGGGCAGCCCGCTGGGGCTGTCAACCGCCTTCGCAACCTTACCAAAGCCACGCAGACCCTTTTGGGAATATGCCAGGGTTTGATTGCCGACAACATATTAAGTCCGGAAGAGATTATTTTTCTGGACACTTGGCTTGCGGAAAACAGAGAGGTTGCCAAGGTATGGCCCGGCGATGTGATAGCGCGGCGAATAAGAGGCATCCTTGCCGATGGTGTGATAACCCTGGATGAAGCCGAGGATCTCAAAGTTACCCTGTCTCAGATCACAGGTGGCTTTCTGGAGCATGGCGCAGTGTCGGGGACGGCAACATCACTTCCTGTTGAAAATGTTCATTCTATCCTCTTCGAACAATCCGTATTTTGCCTGACGGGGAAATTTATCTACGGCTCTCGATCCTTTTGTCAACAAGCTACGGAGGCATTAGGTGGGCAATGCGTGTCTGATGTAACTCATGGCGTTCACTATCTGGTTGTTGGGGGGCTGGCCAGCAGAGATTGGGCCCATACCAGTTATGGCCGGAAGATCGAGAAGGCTGTGATGTTTCGTGAGAAAGGGCAGCCGATACGGATTATTTCGGAAGAGAATTGGGCGCAGTTTGTTTGATTGGCCGCACAGATTTAATGTCCGCTGAGCTGAGTGATCAATGATAGGTCAAAAATCGTAGAGGGAAATATGCCACAGAATTTTGAAGGGCTGAGAATTGAGCGTTTGATAGGGCATACCATTCATCCTTGTGGTCCCAACAAGACCATTACTCCTCCAATTAAGACTAGCTCATTGGTGCCGTTGCCGACAGAGACCAAGAACCTGATTCAGCAGCGAATTACAGAGGCTGTTGGCAGCAATTCTCATGGGGTTGAGACTGAAATAGAGAAGAGTGAGCCGGATTCGTTTTTTGGCCTGGCGGCTGAGATGATGCATGCGGATGAACAGAGGTTTGTCCAAATCTCGCATCAGATGGCAGATTCCCTTGCTAACGTGCATACCAACCAGCGTTGGCCTGGCGGAGTCCAGTTCGTAATTTCGGGGAAGGTAGGAGATCCTGATGTTGAGTAGTGTTCTTTTAGAATGGCATTACTCGCCGGCGAGTTTTATTGAAGATCTGTCGATCATTACCGTGCCACCCTTTCAGGCAGCCCCAGAGCAAGGCAAGATTTTTGCGAATATCAGCGTTTTAACCGATGAGGAGGCTGAAGAGGAAAAAAATCACCTCCACAATAGGCTCCTCTCCCTGTTTCGCACGGTGCAACTGTCCAATCATTGTGCTTTCGAATTATCAAAACCTCTTACTGTTACAACCGATGAGGAAGGCAAGCGGAAAATTGTTTTGGAACTTGAGACCGCTGTAGAGGTTGCTGAGGCCGGGCGGCTTGATGTGCTGATGACGGACCCCTCGGGTACCGTGGTTGTGGATACTCGAGCCGATCGCGTTAGTTCTCTAAAAGCCATGAATGAAATGGTGGCCGTTTGCGTAGAGGGGGACAAGACGCTGCATTTTATGCTGGAAAGCTATGATAAGGCGGTGAGGTTCCCCGGCCAGGAGTGCATGTATCTTTATCAAATATACGACGCATTATGCAAGCGCCTTGGAACGAGGAAGGCAGTCGAGGCCGAATTTTCAGGCGATGACAAAAATTTTGAGGATGACATCGAGGCATTTAGGACTCTGTGCTGTGAGGCGCCCATTATACAAGGCAGGCATGCGGGATATTCGCACAAGGAACTTCGTCCTGCCACCTGGGAAGAGTTAAAAAAGGTGCGGAGGGTGGCTCGGGATATGGTAATGAAGTATGTCACCTACCTGCAAAAGCAACAGGCCGGCGGCGTGGGTGATGGGGCATGACTGAGCACGTCAAGTGGAGGGCAGGCCCTGGCACTATGCCCTTAGGTGAAGACCCTTTGTTCAGGAGAATCGTCTGCCTGACTCTGTGTGTCCCGCTGCTAGTGGCTGGCTGTATTATCTCGCTGAACGTGTGTAAGCCTTGGTTTCAATTATGCTTCGAGCCCGACTGCTGGAACAGGTTGTTGGAGTACTTTCGGGTGCCGATTGCCCTGCTGAGTGCGGGGTTTGCCATTGCGGGGCTGTACGCCCTGGTTCATAGGAGCCAGCAGACGGCGATACAGATTAATGCCGCGCAAGCCAATAGCACTTTCTCGAATTACATCGCTCACAAAAAAGATTTTGGCGAAATGATTTCGAACCTTGAACGCGAGTTTCCACAATTTTCGTATAGCCAAACTGGCCTTTACGTAAAGCTCTTTCCCCACAATAATCCGAAAACGATGAGTTACACGCCCCTCCTTGCAGATGACGACGAAAACATTGTCGCGAGGCTCGCCAGGCTTTACAACGATCTGGTGAACGCGGTTCGATGGCAAGCAGATTTGATTCCGTCCGGCGACGTGCCGAAAGGCGTTTTAGAGGATATTACTAGCAAGTACTTCAATCTACAGTTGCATCTTTGCTTGAACCCGAAACAAGGTATTCCCGCACGTATGAAGTTTGCGATTCGGCATGGGGATAACACGCCAGATATATCCCAGAACTTGGTGCCTTTCGATATTGTTGGCTGTATCCGTGTGTTGGAGCGTATTTTAACTGCGTTAGTTTTTTTCTGCTCGCCTCACGACCCCCCAGCCTCTGAGTTGCTTTATCTTGACGATACTCCAAATGTCCGCAATCTCAATGATAAGCTGGACAGCTACATACTGGGTAAATCATAGGCGGCCATGCCGCCCCGAGCCTATAAGCTGATGCACGAAGCATACTGCGCTTCTCTATTAGGAGGTGGGGGTATTGTCGCGGGGTGATCTGTTATCTGATTTCTAGTCTTTATCCGCTCGTTTGCCCTGTGCCTTCGTCGTCTCCGCCGTCGTCCTCCGCACCCATCACTTCGCACTCCACCGCGCAGGTATAGCCACTGTCCGATAGGGCGTGGGCAACTTCCGTTGCCACCCACGGGGTGCTGTCGATATCCGCCTTCCAGCCGCGGGCCTGTATGGGGGTTTCCGGGTACAGGTCGGCGCGGCCTTCGGCTAGATCCAGGTGGAGTGAGGCGCCGGCGCGGCGGATGCGCCGCCATTCTGCGTTGGCCTCTTCCAGGGCGTTGATTTCATCCGCGAAGTTGCCCCGCAAGGTTTTGGGGTTGTCGGCGCTGCCTACCAGGACTTGTTCCCGCTGGCCGGTGGCAATGTGGTGGTAATGGGCAATGACGCCGCTGAAGGCGTCGCGCTCGGTGAGAATGTAGCGGTGCTTGTCGCCGTCGCCGCGGCTGAGGGTAACGGGGGGGATGGCGACGCCGCCGGCGGTGGTGCCCTTGCCCCGGGGCAGGAACAGCAAGTGCCCGGCCTTGATGGTGGCGTCGGCGTCGAAGCGTTCCGCCAGGCGAGTGAGGAAGTGGAGGTCGCTTTCGTCGGTTTGGTCGATGTGGCTGATGGCGGTGCTGGCCAGTTTGGCGGTGATGCGGGGCGCCACCTGGTGGCGGGCGGCAATGGTGGTGACGATATCCCCCAGGGTGAGCTGGTGCCAGCTTTGGGTGCGCTTGCCGGGCAGGGCGTTGCGCATGTCGGCGGCGCGGGCGCGGATGATGAGCTGGTCCGGCGGGCCGCTGTGCTCGATTTCGTCCACGATGTAGGTGCCGCGGTCCACCAGGCCCTGGCCTTGCCAGCCGATGGCCAGTTGCAGGGTGGCGCCGCGGCTGGGCAGGGCCAGGCGGCCGTCGTGGTCGGCGAGGGTGATGTCGAGCTGATCGCTATCGAAGCCGCGCTTGTCCACCAGGGAGAGGGACACCAGGCGGGCGCCCAGCTCCGGGCTGATGCGCTGACCGGCCAGGGTAATGCGGTAGCCCGGTGCCTTGGCTGGGCGGCCCTGTTGTTGGCGGTTGAGGTGCCTCATTGGGGGTCACCTTCTGCCAATGCCGAGGGCCGTGGGACCCAGGGTGCCGAGGAGGTCGGGGCGGTCTCCGTCCACCGCGGCCAGGGCGAGGTCGAAGGCGATGCGCTGGGCGGTGCCGTCGCGCAGGTGGTGGGTTTTGCGCTCTCCCAGGGATTCGATGACGTACAGGCCGTAGTAGTAGCCGCTGCCTTCGATGAGGGGCCAGGCGGCGCCCTCGTCGGCCATGGCGCGCAATTCGTCGAGGTTCTGCTGGCCGCCGGTGAACTGGGGCAGCAGGGTGCCGGTGAGGGTGATGGTGTCGTCCCCCTGGCCCAGGTACTGGCGCACCGGGGGGGCGCCCACCCGGTTTTGCGCGCTGTGGCGCCAGGCGGTTTGACGTTTGAGTTCCTGGTAGGCGGCGGTGTCCAGGCCGAAGACGAACATGCCAAAGGTCATCATCATAGGCGCTGGTCTCAGTCGATATCGTGGAAGGCGCTGCGCACCCGGGCGGCCTTGCGGTTGTCGCGCTCGTCGAGGATGCGGTTGATCTGGTCGGCCAGGTCCTGCGCATCACTGCCCGGCGCGGCGGTGATGTTGATGGTGATGGTATCGCCCGCCACCTGGATATTTTGCTCACGGGGGGTAAGCGGCCCGCGGGTATCGAGGGCGGGCGTGTCAAACGCTGGCAGCACGGGCGCATCGATGCCCAGGCGCGGCAGGGGCGGCAGATTGACGCCCAGGGCGCGGGGCAGATCCGGCAGGCCCAGGGTGGCGGATTGGGGTTTGTCGATGCCGATACTGCGGGGCAGGGGCGGCGTATCGATGCCCAGGCGCGGCAGGATGGGCAGATCCACACCCAGGGCGCGGGGCAAGTCCGGCAGGCCCAGGGTGGCGGATTGGGGTTTGTCGATGCCGATGCTGCGGGGCAGGGCGGGCGTATCGATACCCAGGCGCGGCAGGGGCGGCAGATCCACGCCCATGCGAGGCAGGTCCGGCAGGCCCAGGGTGGCGGACCTGC
>JALOAH010000050.1 GCA_023228865.1 Porticoccaceae bacterium
GAACAGCTATAGTTGCCAGTACGGATTTTAACCTGACGACCATAGAGCGCCGCTTATGAAACCCTTGTCCGATAGTATTGAAGAAAATATTGACCGTTTTATCGCTGATGCCATCGCCACCGGCCTGGTGTGGGGGCTGGAAGGCGACGACGGCTGGGCGGTATGCCCGTCGGAACGCAACAGCGAGCTGGATGTGATGCCCTTTTGGTCCCAGGAGGAATTTGCGCGCCACCACTGCGAATCAGACTGGGCGGTCTACAAACCTGTGGCCATCGCCCTTGAGGAATTTCTCGACGACTGGCTGCCCGGTTTGCATGAAGATATTGTTTTGGTCGGGGTTAACTGGAATGAAGAGCTTGAGGGCGACGAGCTCGAACCTCTGGATCTGCTTGAGGATTTTGAGGCGGAGATGTCTTAGAATCTGGTTACAACCTGCTGCGTTCGGTCATCTATGCTGCCGCAATGCCCATGTGCTTCTGTGCCCTTGTCGTCTGCAGCCATTTTGTCTTTTAACTTCCTTTAAGGAGAAACCATGGCGGCCTTTTTAATTGCCACCACCACCGTTAAAGATGCAGAAAAATTTAAACGCTATGCGGAGCAGGTAGTAAAAACCTTTGCCCTCTACGGCGGCGAGCCTTTGCTGCGGGGTAATTTTGAGGGCATGCTCGGCGGTGAAGGCCATCACCAGATGGCGGGGGTGGTGAAATTTCCCTCCATCGAGGCACTGCGAACCTGGTTCTACTCCCCTGAGTACCAGAGCATTATTCCCCTGCGCACTGAGGCCGTGGATATGAGCATCGCCACCTACAGCGTTCCCGACTGAAAAAGCATAGCGCTTTTCTGTAAATCCATTGACAGCCCTTTAAAAACAGTCGCCAGGACTTATATCTGAACAATGAACCATTCGGTCTTTTAAGAGTCGAAAAGGCCTCAATTTTGTTTGTTGTCAGGGGGTGTTGTGAAAAGGTTTGCGCGTTATTTTCTGTTGGTGCTGGTGGCTGCTCAGGCGGGGCTGTCAATGCCGGATCGAGCCGTGGCGGCGCTGCCCTTGCAGGATTCCTCGGGTAACAGGCTGCCCACCCTGGCGCCCATGCTGAAAGCGGTAAACCCGGCGGTGGTCAATATTTCCACCTACTCTACGCAAACACAAAATTACAATCCCCTTCTCAACGATCCCTTTTTTCGCCACTTTTTTAACATTCCCGAAGAGCAGTACCGCCGCCAGCAACAGGCGCCGCAAAAACGCCAGCAAAGTGCAGGCTCCGGAGTGATCGTCGATGCCGAGGACGGCATTGTCATGACCAATTTCCATGTCATCAAAGGCGCCGACGAGGTTCAGGTTTCACTGATTGACGGGCGGACATTTGTTGCCGAGGTCAAGGGTACAGATCCAGATCTCGATATCGCGGTTCTGCAGATCGATGGCGACGACCTCGCCCAGGTGACCATGGCAGACTCGGGCGCGCTGGCGGTTGGCGACTTTGTTGTCGCCATTGGCAACCCCTTTGGCTTGGGGCAAACCGTGACCACGGGTATCGTTAGCGCTCTGGGCAGAAGCGGGCTCGGTATTGAGGGCTATGAAAATTTTATTCAAACCGATGCTTCGATTAATCCCGGCAACTCCGGCGGCGCCCTGGTGGATCTCAATGGTCACCTGGTGGGTATCAACACCGCAATTATCGCCCCCTCCGGCGGCAATGTGGGTATCGGCTTCGCCATTCCCGTCAACATGGCCAGGGCGAGCATGATGCAGATTCTTGAGTATGGCGAAGTTCGGCGCGGCCAGCTGGGTATTGGCATTCAGGAAATCACCCCGGATCTGCGCAAAGCCTTTTCCTTGCGCAACGGCCAGCAGGGGGTGCTGGTGACCGACGTTCAGGAAGGTTCCAGCGCCGACGCCAGTGGTATCGAGCCCGGCGATGTCATCACCAGCGTCAACGGCAAGCCCGTCAACTCAATGGGTCAGCTGCGCAGCCAGATCGGCGTGTTAAGGGTGGGCGACAAGGCCGAGCTGGGTCTACTTCGAGACGGCAAAGGGAAAACCCTGAGGGTAGAAGTGGGCGAACCCCAGGATATGACCGCCAGCACCAGCATGCACCCCTTGCTTGAAGGGGTCAGTTTTGAAAATGAAAAAAATGGCCGGGGAGTGGTTGTTGCCGCCATTGCCCCCAACACCAATGCCGCCTATAGCGGTCTGCGGCCAGGAGACATCATCACTGGCGCCAACAAGCGCCGCGTGGTGGACTTAAAAAGCTTTGTCGCGGCACTGTCGGTTAACAGCAATGCCATCCTGTTGCAGATAAACAGAGGCGGTCGCGGTCTCTATCTGGTGATTCGTTAGTTTTCAGGCCAGTTTATTGCTGGCCAGATGGTTGCTAAAGGCGCCGGTGACTGCTGACGCCAATTTGACTGATCTGGAACAAGGCCTGAAGTGGTATAGTCGCCGATACTAAGGAAAAATTTCAGGAACAGGCTATGAAAACCTACGAAACCGCACGGGAACTCCTTGACTGCCTGGTGGACTTCCACCATCGCGCCTGCCGCTTGCTTGAGGGCGCCATGGATATGGAACAAAGCGAGCGGGTGCTGATGGTGCTGGATTATCTTTACCAGCATCACAGCGAACTTCAGGATGCACTGGCCACCTATGAGGAGGACTGCGAAGACAGCGGCGACGCGGGTGCCGGCATTCTCAATACCTGGGTTCCCTATGCCCTGAACGCCAACGACTCCCCAGAGGCTTTTATCGACGGCCTCGATGTGGATGAAGAGATGTCCTTTGAAGCTTCAGAAGCCCTGGGGCGGGCTCTCGGCGATTATGTGGTCAGCCTGGTGGACAATATCTGCACGGAAATCGTCGCGCCAGGGGTGGCGGAGGTTTTTGCCAACATTCTCGAAATGGAGCGCACCGAGCAACGCAAGCTCACGAGAGCAATCAATTCCCTGCGGGACATGTAACAGGTTCCACTGTCAGGGAAATTGAAAACCCTGGTTTCGACCTTGCCATATCTCAGGGGGTTCAGGTCTTGCTAGGGATACCAGTCCTGGCGCAATGGCTGATGGTCATGGAGGGTTAAGCGCCCGTTCTGTGTTCCAAACGGAGCAGCGGGCGTCAGGCCGCTGGTTTTTCAGTGGGCTTTTTCATTGCGCTTGCACCCGCAGGCTGGATTCCTTAGGCTACTGAAAAACCACTGTCCCCAGGAATCCCTATGTCCCTCAACCACAGCCTGATGCAGCGGGATCTCGCCGTGCTCTGGCATCCCTGCACCCAAATGAAAGACCACGAAAAGTTGCCGTTGATTCCCATTCGCCGCGGCCAGGGGGTGTGGCTTGAGGATTTTGACGGCAATCGCTACATAGACGCCATCAGCTCCTGGTGGGTGAATATCTTTGGCCACGCCAACCCTCGTATTAATGAGCGCATCAAGGCGCAGCTCGACAGCCTTGAGCATGTCATTCTCGCCGGCTTCAGCCACGAGCCGGTGATTCAACTCTCGGAGCGCCTCGTCGCCATCACACCGCAAAAACTCAACCGCTGTTTCTATGCCGATAACGGTTCCTCAGGCATCGAAGTGGCACTCAAAATGAGCTTTCACTACTGGCTCAACAAAGGCCAGACCCGCAAGACCAAATTTGTCACCCTGGGTAATAGCTATCACGGCGAAACCCTGGCGACCCTGGCGGTGGGCGATGTGGATCTCTACAAAAAAACCTATGAACCCCTGCTGATGACCACCTTTACGGCGCCAAGCCCGGACTGCTATCACCGGGAAACGGGGGAGTCCTGGGAAGATTACAGCGCGCGAAAATTTGATGACATGTACGCCCTGCTGGAAAAACACCACGAGGAGGTCTGCGCTGTTATCGTCGAACCCCTGGTGCAGTGCGCCGGCAATATGCGCATGTACCACCCCATCTACTTAACAAAGCTGCGCGCAGCCTGCGAACATTTTAATGTTCACCTGATCGGCGACGAAATTGCCGTGGGTTTTGGTCGCACCGGCACCCTGTTTGCCTGCGAGCAGGCCGGAATCACGCCGGATTTTCTCTGTCTGTCAAAGGGGTTGACCGGCGGTTATTTGCCCCTTTGTGCGGTGCTGACCCACGAAACCATCTACGATGCCTTTTACGACGACTACGATACCCTGAAAGGCTTTCTCCACTCCCACAGTTACACCGGCAACCCCCTCGCCTGCGCTGCAGCGCTCGCCACCCTGGATATTTTTGAACAGGACGATGTCATCAATAACAACCGGCGGCTGATTAAAAAAATGGCGGATGTCACTGCCCATTTTGGCGACCACCCCCATGTTGCCGACGTGCGCCAGACCGGCATGATTCTCGCTATCGAAATGGTTAAGGATAAAGCCTCAAAAACCCCCTATGCCTGGCAGGAGCGCAGGGGGCTTAAAGTCTATGAACACGCCCTAAACAACAGTGCGCTGCTGCGACCATTGGGTTCGGTGATTTATTTTATGCCGCCCTATGTGATCAGCGAGGAGCAGATTGAACATCTGGCCAAAGTGGCCTGGGAAGGTATTGAACTGGCCACCTCCGCCTGAGACTATCGCCATGGGAAGTCACAGCTTCATCAATGAGTTGATCGTTATCTTTGCCGCTTCCGTGGTGGTGGCGGCGCTGTTTAACCGTTTGAAAGTGCCAACCATTGTTTGCTATCTGCTCGTCGGCGCCATTCTCGGGCCTGGTTTGGGAGTGGTTACGGATATTGGCGCCTTTCAAGTGGTGGCAGAGTTTGGCGTTGCCTTTCTCCTCTTTACTCTGGGTCTGGAATTTTCATTGCCCCGCCTGCTGGCCTTGAGGCGTGTGGTTTTTGGTATGGGGTCGTTGCAGGTGGTGGTATCCATCGCCTTTTTTGGCGCTTTGCTCTACGCCACGCGACATATTTATGCGATTACCCTGGTGGGCACATTAATTATTGCCTCGGCCATAGCATTGTCGTCCACGGCCATTGTTACCAAGGAGCTGGCGCTGCGCAATCAGGTGGCCACAGCCCATGGCAACATGGCTATTGGCATTCTGCTCTTTCAGGATATTGCCGCGATCGTTATGTTGGTTCTGATTTCTGTAGGTGCCGACCTCGACAATTCTCAGATTTTGTCTGCCCTGGGAATGGCTGGAGTAAAGGCGCTACTCTTCTTTGTCGCGGTGGTGGCTATTGGCAAATGGCTGTTACCGCCACTGTTGGTGGAAATTGGTAAAAGCCGTTCTGAAGAGCTGTTTGTCCTTGTCGTTCTTGTCATAGCGCTGACCGCAGCTGCGGCGGCTCATGCCCTTGGGTTGTCGATGGCGTTGGGGGCGTTTATGGCGGGTATGATGCTCGGTGAAAGCCACTTTCGCCACCAGATCGAAGCAGAGATTCGCCCGTTTCGCGATGTTTTGCTAGGTATCTTTTTTGTCAGTATTGGCCTTATCGTCGACCTGGATCTGATTGCCAGCTATTGGTTGCGCATCGTTTTTTTTGCGCTCTGTCTGGTGGTATTTAAAACCCTGCTGATTGCCATCCTGTGCAAAGTCTTTGGCAGTAATTTGCGCGACTCCCTGCGCACTGGGTTGATTCTCTGCCAGGGCGGCGAGTTCGGTTTTGCCCTGCTGGCACTGGCCGTCAAAGACCAGCTTATTCCCGGCGACGTGGCATCCTTTTTCCTCGCCATCATCGTCTTCAGCATGGCGTTGACGCCCCTGCTTATTTCCCGCAGTCACCTCATTGCCGATCGCCTCCTGGAGCGAGGCAAGGCCAAAGCGGGAGATTATCCTGGCAGTGACGCGCCCGTGATTGCGGAACATGAATTGCACAACCATGTCATTCTCTGCGGTTACGGGCGCGTCGGACAAATTATTGCCCGTTTTCTGGAAATGGAAAATATTCCCTATATTGCCATCGACGACGATCCGGTGCGGGTACAGCGGGCTTTGGCGCTGGGGGGGCAGGTGATGTTTGGCAACGCCCGCAAAATCAAACTGCTGCAACAGCTGGGCTTGGCGCAGGCGGCGCTGGTGGTGATCAGTTTTGATGATCCCCAGGCGGCGCGCACCATGGTTGTAGAGATCCGTCAGGTGCGGGACAAAGTGCCTGTCTTGGTGCGCACTCGGGACGACAGTTATTTGCAGGAGCTCCAGCAGGCCGGCGCCAGTGAAGTGATTCCCGAAACCCTGGAAGCCAGCCTGATGCTGGTGAGCCATGTCATGGCGGCTCTGGGGCTGCCGGCGAGCAAGGTATTTGAAACGGTTCGCCAGGTGAGAGAGGAGCGCTATACCATGCTCCACGGTTTTATTGTCGGTGAGAAGGGGGGCGGAGAAGCCCCGGATCAGTTGCAGCCGGTTTTTTTGCCCAGGGACGCCCGCGCTGTCGGCAAACCCCTGGGGGACTTGGCGCGGCAAAATCTTTCTGTTCGCATTCACACTCTGCGCCGGGGCGATAAAACCCTCACCAACCCAGGCGCAGACACGGTGCTTGAGGCAAGCGATATTGTTGTGCTCGGCGGCGAAGCCTCCGCCATCGAGAAAGCGGAGAGTTATTTGCTCAGTGGCGGTTAGCCCATGTTTGGCCAGGTTGGACCACAGTCACTCACGGGAAGACACCAGGGTTTTTATAGCGTTGGCAAGCAGGGGGCTGAGATCAATTTTATTTGAACTGTGGGGAATGGCATTGGTGGTGATAACCGGATTGATGCCCGCGCTGGCCATGGCCGCTTCGGCGCCCGGAGCGAAGAGGCCGTGGGTGCAGATGGCGCTGACCGCGACGGCGCCGCGATCATGCAACTGGCGGGCGGCTTCCATCATGGTGTTGCCGGAACTGATGACATCGTCCACGAGAATGGCTTCTTTGCCCGCATAGGAGTAATCCGGCAGCGTCACCTGGACACTGCGGTCGCCGCTGCGAATTTTGCTGGCCACCACATAATCGAGGCCGCAGCGTTCGGCCACCTGTGCCACCCATTGGCGCGACTCCGCATCGGGGCCGACCAGAACGCCGTTGCAGTCTGAACTGCCCAGACCCCTGTTGCGAAGATAGTCGCCGAGCAGCGGCGCGGCAGAAAGCGCCTGGCTGCGGCAGTGGGGCAAGGCCTCAAAGAGATTGGCGATGCGGTGGAGATGGGGGTCGACGGTAATCAGGTCATCGACCCAGCCGGAGAGTAGATCGCCAATAATCTGTTGACTGATGCCCTGGCCCTGATGAAACACCTTGTCCTGGCGCATATAGCAGAGGTACGGAGTGACCAGAATTGCCCGCCTGCAGCCAAGACTTTTTGCCGTTGCGATAGCCAGATAAAGCTCGATCAATTTACTGTTGGGGTCGTGGAGGCCGCGCAAGAAAACCACCGTGTCTGGCAGTTGCGGTGGCAGGGTCACCAGGCTTTCGCCGTCGGGAAAGCGGTGGATATCCACCGCTGCCATGGTTGCCTGTAAGCTGTCGGCGAGCAATTGTGCCTCGGTGAGGGATTCCGGAAAGCCGAGTATTAGCATAATGCAATGATATCCATTTGAAGGGTTGTCGAGGCTGTCAAAACTGTGCTGTCCAGGGGCTGGCCTTGGCGCCGCCGACACCAATGTCATAGCCGGAATGCTCCAGCGCCAGGCGTTTGGCAAACTCAAAATCAGCGCCGAACTGGGCGTAAATTCGGTACAGGGTTTCCCCCTCTGCCACCGGATCGCCGAGTTTTTTCTCCAGCAGCACCCCCGCGCCCTTGTCCATGGGGGCGCCGGCAAGGCGTGCGATGCGCGCCATTACCTGATTGTCGATGGCCTCCACGACACCGCTTTTGGGCGCCACAATATCCCAGGTTAGTGTCCCCAGTTGGAAGGTCTGGGTTTGAACCCCCTGGGCGGCGATAATATCGCGCATTTTCGCCAGGGCGCGGCCGGAATCGAGAATATCCCGGGCGATGGCGTAGCCCTGGCCGCCGCGAACATCGGCGTCGAACTCGATAATCCGCCCCGCCAGTTGCAGGGATTTTTCCCGCAGGTCGTGGGGCGCATCCGGCGCGTTTTCCAGCACCTGCATGACATCCCGGCATTCCAGTACAGGGCCGATGCCGTTGCCGATGGGTTGGCTGCCGTTGGTGATAATGACCTCGGTGACCAGGCCGATGCGGTCGCCGACAAACTCAAACAACTTGCGCAGTTGCATGGCTTCTTTCATGGAGCGCACTTTGGCTTTGGGGCCGCAGGGAATATCGATGAGCAAATGGCTAGAGCCGCAGGCGCTTTTTTTGGAAATAATTGACGCCACCATCTGCGCCATGGAATCGATGGCCAGGGGGCGCTCCACCGAAATAAGAATGTCGTCCGCTGGTGCCAGTTTTGCGGTGCCGCCCCAGGCGAGACAACCCCGCTGTTCCTGGACAATCTGGTGGAGGCGCTCCATGGGCAGATCCACTTCCGCCAGCACCTCCATGGTGTCGGCGGTGCCCGCCGGTGAAGTGATGGCGCGGCTCGAGGTTTTCGGGCACAGCAGGCCGTGGGCGGCAACAATGGGCACCACCAGCATGGAGGTGCGATTGCCGGGAATGCCGCCAATACAGTGTTTATCCACCACCACAGATTCGTGCCAGTTGAGTTGTTCGCCGGAATTCACCATGGCGCGGGTGAGGTAGAAAATTTCTTCACGGTCGAGCCCCGCTTCGGAGACGGCAACAATAAAGGCGGCGATCTCTGTTTTTGAGTAGCGGTTGTCGGCGATGTCAAAAATAATATCGTTGAACTGCTGCTGGTTGAGGCTGTTGCCGCCGAGCTTGTGGCGCACATGCTCCATGGATTGGGGCGGCTCTGCATGATTGACCTGTACCTGGGTACTTTCCGGTAGATCCAGATTGCCAAAGGCCTGTTCAGACAGCCCCAATTCCTGGGGTGATACTATGCAGTCATCGTCGACCACATTGAGCACGGCGAGGATGCGGCGGCCATCCTGCTGTATTTCGATTTTATTGAGCGCCTGAAAACCCTCCGCCTTGTAAATGTGGCAGTCCCGGTGCAGGTAGGCGACATTTTCGTGGTAGGTGTCTATGGCAACCCGCTTGAGGCTGAGGGTGGCATGGCTGTTGTTCATTCTGTCTCCGCAATGGCAGGGGGTGGAGGGCGGTTTCGCCTCATTGAAACGGTTAATCTTCGCCTATATCTTCGTTCCACAGCTCGGGGCTGGATGCCATGAACTGCGCCATCAGCTCCTGGCATTGATGGTCGTCGGCGACAACGAGATCAACGCCCCTGGTGGCCAGATAGTCTTCAGGCCCCTGAAAGCTGCGGTTTTCGCCAATCACGACCTTGGGAATGCCGTACAGCAATACCGCGCCGCTGCACATGTCGCAGGGCGACAGGGTGGAGTAGAGAGTGGCGCGGCGGTACTCCGAGGCTTTCAGGCGCCCGGCATTTTCGAGGCAATCCATTTCCGCGTGGAGAATGGCGCTGCCCTGTTGAACGCGGCGGTTGTGGCCGCGGCCGACGATCTCGCCATCGATGACCAGCACCGAGCCGATGGGAATGCCCCCTTCCGCCAGGCCTTTACGGGCTTCTTCAAGCGCCGCTGTCATAAATTTGTCCATTAAACGTCACCTTGGGTTTTTTTGTGGGCGCCGGGATGGTTTTTCATTCGGGCTCCCGGGCGCTGTTTTTGTTTCCGGCATGGGTTTTGTCGAGTTTACTCTTTTTACGAGTAGCGCCTGGGGCGCTCTTTGATTATGCTTCAATCTTGCTGTGCAGCCTACAGTTCTCTCCCGGCTCGATGCCATTTAAATGCCGGGAAACAGGGCGCGCTGTTTATTGGTGGCAACAGACCCCAAGGGGTTTTTGAGTATTTGATGGCGCTGTCCCTGGAACTCCCTGAAGCAACCCTCGATTCCATAGCAGAACTACTGCCGGGAATGATGTACTGGCTGTGGATGGACGTGCGCGGCGCCCTTCGCTTTGTCTATGTCAGCAAAAATGCCGAAAATTGGTTTGCGGTCGACCGCGAGGCGTTGAAAGTGGATGGAACCCCCCTCATGGCGCTGATACACCCGGATGATTACGACTGGGTTCTAGCGGAAAGCATAGCCGCGGCGGAGACGGAATCCCTGTGGTGCGCCGAATTTCGCATGCTTCTTCCCGACGGCAGTCTGATGTGGCTGGAGGCCAGGGATCGCCCCAGACGTCTGGAAGATGGCGGCACTCTCTGGACGGGGCATGCCAATAAAATTACTGAGCGCAAGCGTATCGAGGAACAGCTGCGCAGCAGCGAAACGCGCTTTCGCGCCATTGTTGAAAATGCCAGCGATCTTATCTTCACCCTGAATCAGGAGGGCTGCTTTGTTTATGCATCCCCAGCCTGGCAGGAGGTCACCGGCGTTGATTCCGGCCAGCTTGGTGGCGAAAGCATTACCGCCTGGTTGCACGGCGACGACATTCAGCCTTTTCAAGCCGCCGTGGATCGGGTTTTTAATCTCGACGCCAGTCGCCAACAGGGGGAATTCCGCTTTCGCAGCGGGCGTGGCGACTACCGTTGGCACAGCGTCAAAATCTCGCCGTTGATGGCTGGCGATGGCGCAATTCGCCAGTGCCTGGGGGTGGCGCGAGACATCGAAGACAGCAAGCAGATGGTGGCGCAAATCGAACACCTGGCCAGCTATGATCAGCTTACGGATTTGCCCGCACGCAGCCTCTTTTTTCGCCTCCTCAACCAGGGCTTGAGTGACGCCAGGCGACGGAATAAACGTCTGGCGCTGCTGTTTATTGATATCGACGGCTTTAAAAGCATTAATGACAAATGGGGGCACGCCTGTGGCGACTGGCTGCTCACCGGCATCGCTGCCCGTCTCAGTGGCTGTTTGCGCGGCAGTGATAATCCCGGGCGCCTCGGTGGCGATGAATTTGTGGTTGCTGTGCCGGGACTGCCGGTGGGGGATGATGCCAGGGAAAGTATTCGCGCTCTGGCGGATCGCATTCGCCGCCTAGTGGCGGAACCCTTTTTCTATGAAGGTGCCGAGTTGATCATCAGCTGCAGTTTGGGTATTGCTTTTTATCCCGAGGATGGCAGGGATGAGTTGCAGTTAATGAAAAGCGCAGACGCTGCCATGTACCGCGCCAAGGCCAATGGCCGCAATCAGATTTGTTTCTTTGACAGTGGCGATTAGCCGAAAAATTGCACCCGCTGCCTGAATTTCGCCGCGCACAGCGGGCGACATCCATGCTCGCCGTAGCAATGCGTATCAGTCGAGACAGAGGATTGCCAGGCAGAACCCTGGCAATGAGAAAGTCCGGATTTGCGCCTGTAGAGGCGCAGGGCGCGGCAACACCAGATTCAGGACTGCAACCAGGGAGAAAAAACTCGGATGTTGGGATTATGGCAAGACAAGAAAAAAACCCTGTTTTCCATTCGCGTCACAGTGGTGAGCATATTCCTATTTGCCACGGCCATTACGGCCGTTGTTGCCATCGGCCTGCAGTATTATTTCAGCCGCACCCTGGCCACAGAGGCTGCCCTTGGCCAATACCAGCAAACCGGTGCCGATACCAGCACCTATCTCAACGCCGTGGATGCCGGGGCGGCTCAGGCCGCCAGCATTCTGGCGGGCTATCCCGGGCTTGTCGAGGGCAACTGGGTGACGGCGGGGGCAAGGCGCGTGTTTGCCGAGGCTCTGGCGCAGAACCCCCTGTTCTATGCCGTTTATATAGGCTTTGATAACGGCGATTTTTACGAACTGGTTAATCTGAATGTCAGCAACAGCGTTCGCGGCCAGCTCAACGCGGCGCCCCAGGATCGCTGGGTGGTGATCGAGGTTGCCGGCGAGGGCGAAAATCGCCGTCGTCAATTCCATTATCACGATGCCGATTTCAATCTCCGGGTCAGCCGCAGTGAGGCCACCGACTACAACGCCGCTAAACGCCCCTGGTTTGTCGCCGCCACTGCGGGGGCGGTTAACAGAACCGATCCCTACCAGTTTCAGCACCTGCAGGCACCGGGACAAACCTATTCGACCCGTGTCAAAAGCGGCAATGGTGTTCTCGCGGTGGATATTGCCCTGTCGTCCATTTCCGATTATCTGCGTCAGCGCAGAGCCAGTGCCGCCAGTGAAATGTTTGTCTACAAAGCCAGCGGCGAAATCATCGCCTCCAGCTTGGCCTTCGAGTCCGGCGATCAAATGCCCGCGAGCACCCCCTTGGCGTTGAGCGATTCCCAGCGCGCCATGATCACAGCCAGACCCCTGTTGACGGTGGCCAACGAAATAGACTGGCCCCCCCATCGATTTTGCCGTATCCGGCGAACCTCGGGGCTACGCCATTGACACCTTGGCGCTGGTGGCGGAAATGACCGGCCTGCGCTTTGATTTTGTCAACGGCCTGCGCTGGCCGGAGCTGGTGGCGCTTTTTGACGCCGGCCAACTGGATATTCTCCAGCCGGTATTCGGTACCGCGGAAAATGCCGACAAAGGCGCAATGACCGGCCCATTTCTGCGGGTTCCCTACGGGGTCGTCACGGCGATGGGGGCGGCGCCGGTGACTCAGCTGGAACAGTTGAACGACAAGGTGCTCGCGATTCCCGAAGGCTGGTCAATTTTGCCGCTGGTGCGCCAGCACTACCCTGAAATCCAGATTCTTGAGGTGGCCTCGGTGCGCAGTATTTTCGATGCCGTACGCACGGGAAAAGCGGATGTGGGTCTCGACACCGCGGCGATTCTCGATTACACCATGCGCCAGTTTTTTATTGGCGATATTCAACTCCACGAGCCCCTGCAACTGGGGCAGCAGCTCCCGGATCAGTTGCACTTTTTGGTGCACAACAAACTTGAGGGTCTGGCAGACATTATCAATCTGGCGCTGGCCAATATCAGCGACGAGCAGAGGCAGGTTTTGCAATCGCGCTGGCTGGAGGCGCCGCGGCGGTCGCAACAGGGGATGGGCACAGTGCCCTACGTTGAACTCAGAAATCTGGTGGCCGACGCCGCAAACCTTGACAGGCTCAATCAGTTGACCATCGCCGGTCGCGACCATTTTGTCTACATTCAGGCCCTCGATGGCCAGAGTGCCAACCCGGATTTCTTCGCCGTGGTGACGCCGGTGGCCGCTGTTGTCGAGCCCGCTATCGACAAAGTGGTTAGAGCCATGTGGATTACCGGCGCCTGTCTGCTGTTGCTGTTGCCGCTGTCATCCTGGCTGGCGGGGTTTATTGTCAAACCCATCACGCGCCTGGCAGAGGAAAACCGCAAGATCAGCCAGCGCAATTACGGGGCGCTGGCACCGGTAAATAGCCGGATTGTCGAAATCGAGAACCTGGCGGCATCCCTCACCGCCATGGCGGCGGCCATCGAGCGCCACGGCAAGGAGCAAGAGACTCTGATGGAAGCCTTTGTCACCCTCGTTGCCCAGGCCATTGACGATAAATCCCCCTATACCGCCAAACATTGCGCTCGAGTTCCCGAGCTGGCGATGATGCTGGCGCGCCAGGCTCACCACAGCCAGGAGAAACCCTTTGACAGTTTTTGTTTTGGCAGTGAACAGCAGTGGCGGGAATTTCGCCTCGGCGCTCTGCTCCACGACTGTGGCAAAATCACCACGCCTGAACATATCATCGACAAGGGCACCAAGCTGGAGGCCAATTACAATCGCATTCATGAAATTCGCACCCGCTTTGAAGTGTTGTGGCGGGACGCGGAAATCGATTACTGGCGCAAGCGTTTTGAGGGCGCCAGCGACGACAACACCCTGAGAGCAGAGCTGGATCAGCGCCAGCGGCAGTTGCAGGAGAATTTTGCCTTTATTGCCAGCTGCAATCTGGGTGGTGAATATCTCGATGAGGCCGCCATTGCCCGCCTGGAAAAACTCGCCGCCATCCCCTGGCAGCGCAATTTCGATGATCGCCTCGGCCTCTCTCCCGTTGAAGAAGCTCGCCTGCCCCTCGCGCCCCGGCCATTGCCGGTGACGGAAACCTTGCTGGCGGACAAGCCGCAGCACATTATTTTCAGGGAGGAGGACAAACACTACCCGGCGCGTTTTGGCATTCGCATGGATGTTCCCGAGCACCTTTACAACCTGGGGGAACTCTACAACCTGAAAGTGGTCAGGGGCACACTGACGGCAGAGGATCGTTTCAAAATCAACGAGCACATTATCAGCACCATCAAAATGCTCGACAGCCTGCCCTTTCCAGAAGAGCTGGCGCAGGTTCCCCGCTACGCCACAACCCACCACGAAACCCTGGATGGCACCGGCTATCCCCGCAAGTTGACGGCTGAGGATCTCTCCATTCCCGAGCGCATTATGGTGTTGGCGGATATTTTTGAGGCTCTCACCGCTGGGGATCGCCCCTACAAACCGGCGAAAGCGGTGAGCACCGCCATTGAAATACTCCACGGCATGGTGCAAAGCAACCATGTGGATCGGGATATCTTTGAGCTTTTTCTGCGTTCCGGGGTTTACCTGGAGTTTGCCCGGCGCTTTCTGCCTGCGGAACAGATTGATGAGGTCGATATCGGTCGCTATCTGACCTAGGATCTGTTAACAACAGTTGATACGCGCTTCTGGTTTCTTGAAACCACTGGCGGTATTGATTTCCTATCACCACCTTGTGACCTATCACGTGATTTTTAGCCCCCGCCGCAAGGCAATAAGTTCGTCCTGTGCGGCCTGTTTTGCAACCTGATTGGTGTTGAAAAAAAAGGTGGAAGCGTGGAATGTATGTGGATAGCTATGGAGTTCAACACTGATACCGGCCTGCATTAATTTCAGCGCATAAAGAATGCCCTCGTCCCGCAAAGGATCAAAAGCCATGGTTGTTACATAGGCCGGGGGCAGGCCTTTTAGCTGTTCGATGGTTGCCCGTGCGGGCGCCGCTGTAATCGGCACATTATCGCCGCCCGGTGAAAATTCGTCGCCCAGATAGTATTGCCAGCTGAGTACGGCGTTGTCGTACCACCACAGCGGGGTGTCAGTAAAAGCCTGCATACTAAGGGTTTGAAGGCGGTCGTCGACTTCAGGGATGCCAAGATATTGAAAACAGATCCAGGGTTTTTTCCGTTCTTTCAGCAACAGCACCAGGGCGGCAGCTAAGCCGCCACCCCCGCTTTGCCCCATAACGGCAATTCGTGCGGGGTCAATATTGAGATCTTTTGAATGGCTTACCGTCCATTCCAATGCCCGATAGCAGTCTTCAAGTCCTGCCGGGTAAGGGTGCTCAGGCGCGAGGCGATATTCCACAGAGACAATGACCACACCTAGCTCTCGGCACAGGGGGATCATGCGGGCATGGTCGCTGTCTACTGAACCTATAACAAAGCCACCGCCGTGGATATTTAAGATTCCAGGAATCGCTGTTGAATTATTGGCTGGCGAGTAAATTCTAACCTGGAGTTTGCTGCTGTCCTCAATCCGATCGATAAATATATCCTTGATGCCTACGCCGCTTTCGTCAATCTGAACTTTATTTTGCTCGTAGGCGGCTAAGAGGTTTTTACGGGCATTTTCAGGTGAGGTGAAATCAATATTGGGTAATTGTGGAATGACGTCAACATAATCGTCGGCATAATCATAAGCCATGGTCAATATCCTGGAGCTGCTTGGAAAGGGTAGACATGTGCCCTGGTTATAAGGGCACATGATGATTGTCGTTTAAAGACGGCTTGTTAAAAGTTATAACTAAAGGTTACGCCGTAGGTGGGGGGCATTCCGGCCTGCCTCGCAATGGTGTCAGATCCGGGAACCACATTGGTCCAGTAGTACTCATCGCTGACATTTTTTCCCCAGAGCATCAGCTCCCAGGTTTCGTTAGGCGAGCGAACCCCCGCATAGAGATCTAAAATGCCGTATTCATCGATGACGTAAGGCTGCGTAAAGCCTGGCGCCGCGCGATTTAACGCTGCTTCTGGTAGCGTCAATGACGAGCCGCCGAGAACTGCGTCTGACTCGCTTTGGAAGCTATAGGCAAAACCCATAAAAGGTGTAAAGTTGCTCAGCTGCCACTCATAATTGCCTGTGGCAGAAACCTGCCATCGCGGCGTAAAGGGCATTCTATAGCCATTAAAATCGGCAGATTCACCGAAAGCATTAATGGGCTGCGACGGCGATTGGGTAATTTCGCTATCAATGTAGGTGGCGGCCAAACCCAGAGACAAATCCTCGGTGGCCTGGAAATTAATGTCAAATTCCGCTCCGGTAATTTCTGATTCCGGAATATTTCTCAATACATCAAGGCGGCCAAACGTGGGGTCGGCAATTTTTCCGCGGATCTGTTTGTCGTTGTACTCGTACACGAACACAGCGGCATTGACAGCCAGCCTGTTATCAAAGAAACGGGATTTAATCCCGGTCTCGTAAGCGAGTACAGATTCCTGGGTGACAGGTTCGTACTGGCGGAAGGTGGATGCGGCAATATTCGGGTAGCTGCCAGCTTTGTAGCCTTTAGAAATATTGAAATATAAAAGAATTTCCTCGCTAAAATTAAAGTCGAGACCCGCTCGCCAAGAAAGATTGTCTTCTTTGAGAGTGTCGATAAATGGGTCGCCAGGAATAAAATCATAATTCATGGAAAAACAGTCGCCGTCCACCAGGGGTGTCACCGGGCTGCCACTGAAAATAGTGCCCAGCGTTGTGAACAGTCCATTGATGCGACCGTCGCCCATATCATAACCGCAGATATTGGCAGAGGTTTCAGATTCTGTATATCTGGAGCCAAGCTTAAGAACCAAATCGGGGGTCAGGTTGTAATCCACGTTGCCAAAAACAGCCCAGTTTTTAACATCCACATCCAGCCGGTAAGCGCCTTTCTCAATAAAATTTGTCGCTGCGCTGCCGGTTGAATTATCTTCATAACGAAGGTGGGTGTCTTCAGCTACCTCTGTATCTTCGAAATTGGCGCCTAACACCCAGCGCATTTTTTCTGTATTGAGGTTTTCCAGGCGAAATTCCTGGGAAAACGTGCTGATGTCGCCGTTACCTCGCGAATATTCCTGGGATCTGGCGGAGGTGCCATCAAATTCAGTGACCTGCTGTTGCTCAAAATCAATATAGGAGCTTAGCGACGTGAGCATGAGGTTGTCGGTGAGATCTGCTTCAACCCGAATAACTCCCTGCCAAAGCTCCCGGTTGAGGGATGGCGCGCGCAGCGGGTTCCAGTCAGAAACGCGGGCATCGTTATCGGGAAAGGTGGCATCCAAAATTGGTTGTTTGGCCGACGAAGGGGTTTGCGGAATTATCGCGGTCAACTGCATTTGCTGGGGGTCGGATTGATCTTTCCAGCCGTTGATATTTGTCGAGATTCTGACATTTTCCGTGGCGTCCCAATCGGTTAACCAGCGCACGGCCACCTGATCTTCGTCACCGTTTTCCTGGCCGGTGATCGGGCTGCGCTGCCAGTCATCCTGATAGCGAGCCTTTACGGCAATGCGACTTTTCAGGTTGTTCGAAATTGCGCCACTGACAAAGCCTTCAAATTCGGTCAAATCAAATCTGCCATAGGTCAGGCTGGCGCTGCCGGATAATTCTTCTGTCGGTTTTGCGGCAATATAGTTAATGGCGCCGCCAGTGGAGTTCTGGCCAAACAAAATGCCCTGCGGCCCTTTAAGAACCTCGATTCTTTCAAGATCAAAAGCGGATAGTCCAGACAGCACCGGGAAAGTCAGCGGCGCTTCATCAATATAGACACTGACAGCAGGATAGACACCGAGAGTACTTTCATTAAAGCCGACGCCCCTCAGGGTATAAATGGGGGTATTCCCCGCGCTGGGTGCATAGGTTAGCCCAGGTGTTGCTGCGGCGATATCCGCCAGAGTGGAAATGCGGCGGTTTTTGAGCATCTCACTGGAAAAAACATCGATAGTCAGGCCGACATCGTTTAGGCTCTGTTCCCGCTTGTTGGCCGTAACGATGATTTCCTCAATTCCGGCCAGCGATGCCTGTGGTGCTATGGCAGCTGTGCCTAGAACAATACTTATAGGTAACCATTTTTTATGTATCATCATCTTTCACCCCTTTCTCGATCGTTTTGATAGGTATTGTTATCGCTCAAGCCATTATTGAGAGACTGCAGTGTCGGCTTGTTTTGAGCTATAAAAAGTATATGGTTAAGGGGAGGGCGAAATTTTCAAGTTTTGACCATAAAACTTTCACATTTTTTAACTGCCGAAAAGGCTATTGGTTGTGATCGGAACAGAATAGTAGTTTGATGCCGTTAATTTTTAACGTTCATCCTGTTTGTTGGTGTTGTAGATATTCATGTTTAGGTGAACAAGAGTGTATTAAAAATCATGTTAATTGATCAGCATCTAAAAATAATGACAAAAGCCCATGGCTGCCCTCCAGTCGTCAGTGTTTGTGGTGAGGGCGCTGGGCGCTGTGCCGCTTATCGCTGGTATACCCAAAAAACGGATTTAATGCTGCCACAATTGCCTCTGCCTATGATTACCATGAGATTTGATGGCCACAAAAAAATTTGGGCGCTCTCCCAGGACTTTCAATTGTCGGAGAAATTTTCTCTTCCAGGGCAGGTTTCGATTATCCCTTCTGGTACGCCGACAAATTGGAAACTGGTCAGTCAGTTTGATGTTGTTGGCCTGGTTTTTGAAAATGAAAAGGTGAGGGAAAAACTAGAAATTCTCAGCTCTAAAATTAAGGTTGAATCTTTTAGCGGTTATTGTGCCCAGTCATTTTACGAGCCTTTTGTGCTCAATGTGACAAAACAGCTGGTGAGAATGGATCAGTGTGAAAAAGGGTTGTCGCAACAATTTGTCAACATGCTGTTTGCATCTCTTGAGATGTATATAACTGACTTGCTGGAAATTGAAGAAACCGGCTACTGTTCTGAATCCGGCGCCGACAGGCAAGTCAACTACGCAGTGACGAAATTGACGCTGCGGCTAAATGAAAAAATCACCATAAAGGATATTGCCGATGAACTTGGTATTTCACACTCTTATCTAAGCCGTGTCTTTAAGCAAAAAGTAGGCTTGCCTCCCCACGAATTTCTTTTATATAAACGTCTTGAAAGAGCAAAAATGCTGTTGCTGAACACCCAGCTCAGTATTGAGCGTATCGCGGAAGAGGTTGGCTTTCACAGTCACAGCCATCTTACCCGTTATTTTTCTAGCTACATGGGAGTGCCACCGTTAAAATATCGTAAACATATGCTTGGTGGCGGCTGAGCTACTTTGGGGTAATGTAGAGAAATTTTTCCGAGTTTTTTCGGTTGTTGCTGCCGTCTTGATAATTATTGATCCTGTTCCATTTCCACGTTGACGTTGTCATTCAAAAGTGTGCTCATGGTTGCTGATGGCGCTGGCTTGCCATAGAGAAAACCCTGAATGGCATCGCAGCCGTGGGCTTTGACAAATCGGTAATGAGCCATGGTTTCAATACCTTCGGCGACTACTTTCAGACCGAGGTTGTGTGCCATGGAGATAATAGTGCGCACCAGGATTTCATCATCGGGATCAATACCCACATCCTGAATAAAAAAGCGGTCGATTTTCAGGGTTTGCAGCGGCAGTTGCTTGAGGCGGCTGAGGGATGAATAGGCCTTGCCAAAGTCGTCGATGGAAAACTCCAGCCCCAACTTGCTCAAAGCCTGGAACATGGGGAGAACGTCAGTGGTGTCGGGGCCAAACAGGTTTTCGGTAATTTCCAGTTCGAGCTGGGAGCCGGGAAAACCGGTTCTCAGCAAAATGGCACTGATTACCTGGGGTAGATCCTTGCGAATAAAATGGGTGGCGGAAAAATTTACCGACAGTGAGATGGGCGGGGGATTGCCATCAAACCAGCTGAGCATGTCGCAGCAGGCGGTCTCCAGCACCCATTCGTCGATTCGCGCCGCCAGGCCGCACTCTTCTGCCAGAGGAATAAATTCTGAGGGTGAAATTTCGCCTTCATCTCGATCAAACCAGCGAATCAAGGCTTCAACGCCAATGATAGCGAGGGAGTTGGTATCTCGCCGCGGCTGATAGTAAACACAAAAGCGCTTTTCATCGATGGCGAGACGCAGCTTATTTTCAAGCTCGAGGCGGCGCACGGCGCGGTTATTCATTTCGGCGGCGAAAAAAGTGAACTGATTCTTGCCCTGATCCTTGGATCTGTACATGGCGGTGTCGGCATTTTTGATGATGGTTTCGGCGCTGTCGCCATCGTCGGGATAAAGGCTGATACCTATACTGGTGGAAATATGGAGACTGTAGCCGTCGATACTAAAAGGTTGGTTGATTTTTTGAATTAATTTTTGCGCGATATCGGCGGTGTCGTTGGCATTTTTTTGATGTTGAAGAAGAATGGCAAATTCGTCACCGCCGAGCCTGGCCAGGGTGTCGCTGCTGCGCACGCATTCGCTAAAACGGTGTGCCACCTGAATCAGTAGTTTGTCGCCGATGACGTGGCCAAGGGTGTCGTTGATGACCTTGAAGCGATCGAGGTCGAGAAAAAGCACCGCAAGGCTGCCGCCGTAGCGTTCCGACTGATGGATGGCGAGGCGCAAATGGTCGTCAAAGGTAATGCGGTTTGCCAGGCCGGTAAGGGTGTCGTGGTAGGCCTGGTGTTCGAGCTGGCGGGTCAGTTCGGTGAGCTCCCAGGTGCGTTCGTCGACCTTAACTTCGAGCTCTTCCCGCGAATGCTGCAATTTGCGGTCGCGCAATTGGATCTGCATGAGCATTTCATTGAAATCGTCCACCAGGCCGCCAATTTCGTCCTTGGAAAGTTTCTCTGCGCGCAGGCTGTAGTCTTCACTTTCGGTAATGCGCTGGGCGGTATGAGCCAGCTTTAAAATCGGTTCTGTCACCACCCGCTGCAAACGCCGCGATAAAAAATAGACCACCATCAAGGAAAGCAGAAACATACCGAGCACGGTCACGCCGAGCATAAACTGGCGGTAGTTCCAGTAACTGAGTTCGGATACCAGGAGAATGGTGCCCAGGGCTTTGTTGTCGAAGGTGATGGGTACAGAGACGAACAAATCACCGCCAATATCGCCGTATTTTTCGTAGGGAAGCACCATGGGAATGGGGCGGTCGTTGCGCTGATATTGGGCAAAGGGCTGGCCGTCGTTGGTGAAAATAACCGCGGCAATGACGTTGGTTTCGTTTCCAAGGCTGGAAAGGGTGCTCGCTGCTGCGGCGGCGTCGCCAAAGGTGAGGGCAGCAACCGAATTGCTGCCGATAATGCCTGCCTGAGCGCGCAGCTGGTTGTACATGGTATTGCGCAGCGACATCCAGTCGATAATGGCGAAACCCACCACAGAAAAAGTCAGCGCGATACTGCTGGTGAGCAGCAGCACCGACATGATGGTTTTGCGAATAGAGCGTCTGCCAAGGAAGTACATGGTCAGTTATCTCCTTTGACCAGGGTGGCCAGCTTGAGGAGTTCTGAACTCATCTTCAGCCCTGCGCCATGAACTTCGTCAAGGTTGATTTCAAAGCCGATTTTGCTGCCCTTGCGCACCAGCGCTACCATAATTCCCGAATAGGCCTTGCCGCCCTGGGTGCTGGTGGTCAAATCCAGAATGGTGAGAATAGGCTGGTGTCGCCACAGGGGAAGAAAGTTCGCCCGGAAATGGTCAATTTCCCCACCGGGAACCACCAGTACACTGCAGTCCTCGGGGCTGTTGAGCCGGTCGATATGGGTGACATCAACAGGGCGCCCGGCGATCATCTGTTGTAACGCTTTGGGTTGCTGATCGGCTTCAGCGCTGCGATACATGCAGAGCCGAAGCGGGCTGTTGCCAGCGGCGGCATTTTGTTGCGGCCAGTGCGCAAAGCGGGCGATGTTGACCACAAAAGCGTTTTTGATGTTATCGATTTGGCTACTGGTGGCGCCCTGGCCTGTATCTCCAGCGGCGCGGTCGAGGCTAAAAGCGCTGATTAGAAGCAGTAGCCCATGGGAAAAGCTGCGCCAGAAACAGCGTGGTGCGCGGCGTGCAAAGGCTGACATCAGTGACCGTAGCTCCACACCAGGCGTAACCAGATTTCCCGCACCCCTCTTTCGGTGTTGTGCTGGCTGCCAAAATCGGCAGCAGGGTCAAAAACTCGAGTGTTGAAAACGTTGTCGATACCCGCCGCGTAGCTGAAGTTGCGGTTGAATTCCCCCGCTAAAAAGACATTGGCAATAATAAACGCCTCGGCTTGATCGTCGCGAAACTGATTGGTGTCGTGGCGATTGTTGTTGTAGATCAGCGACAAACCCAGGCTGTCGCTGGTGTTGATGCTGTAATCCACATTAATGCTGCTAGTCCAGTCGGCCAGATAGGGCGTGGGTTGTGAAGTCGAACCTTCAATATCAAGGAAGGACGCGCCGAGGCGAAGGTTCAGTTTTTCCGCCAGCCTCAGGTTGAGCACCGATTCAACACCACGCAAATACCAGCTGCCGTCGATGTTGGTAAAGTATTCGTCAATCCCGTCCGGTGTCGGCATTTCCTGAATAAAACCGGTTACTTTATTGCGAAACAGGCCGATGCTGAGATTGGCGTCCTCCCATTGATAGAGATAGCCCAGCTCCAGGGATTTGATTTCTTCGGGTTCGGGGGTGGGTGGAGAGAAGTCTGTACCCTCCAGAACCTTGAGGTATTCTCGAAATCCCGGTGTGCGCATGGCGGTACCGTAGAGAACTTTCCATGTTTGGTTGCTCGTGGGGGTGTAGACCAGGGCGCTGCGATAATTGAGGTGCTGGCCAAACTGGTCAAAATCGTCGTATCTGGCTCCCAGGGTCAACTCAACGCTGGGGGTTAGGGTCCACACATCCTGAACAAAAAGCGCGTAGTCATTGTTGCGAATGTTGGCGTCTCGCAGTAGAGAACCCTGCTCTGGAGTTTCAAAAAAACCGTTGCGGAAAGAGAAGAGGCGGCGGTATGCCATGTCTTCCGCCTCTTCGTATTGCCAGCTGCTTCCCAGGGCGACGACATGGTTGGCGAATTGGCGAAGCCCGGTCACTGTGCCGCCGGCGATGGTGGCATGCTGGTTTTCGCTGTAGGCAAGAGCGCGGCTTTGCCGCTCTATTTCATATTCGTGGGTTTTGTCGCTGGTGTAAAAAAGGCGGGCTTCGATACGGCCAGTGGCGATGGTTCCCGCCTCGTAGGAAGCGGACGTGGTTAGCATGCGCTCTTCGATAAAGGCGTCCTGGGTGTCGGGAATAAACAGAAAGGGGGTGTTGTTTTCACTGTAATTGAGCGCCAGCGTTAGCCCAGCCAGGGGGCGGGCTTTGACAAACAGGCTGGTGTAGTCTTCATCCAGAGGTTGCGGGGCGGCACCGCCGATAAAGCTTCTGCGCTCGCCGTCAAAGGGCGCATCCTGTGACAGGGTGCTGCCAAACAGTTGCAACGTTCTGCTGTTATAGGTGGCCGTGGCCTTACTGCGCTGGTGGTTGCCCGCTTCAACACTGGCTTCAAACTGCGGGGTGTCGGAAAAATTGCGCGTGGTTACCGAAATAATGCCGCCAAAGGCGTTGGCGCCATAGAGGCTGGAAGCGGGGCCGAGAATAATTTCCACTCTGGCAATGTTTTCAAGGGGCAGGTTGTCGCCCAAGGCAAAATGGCTGTAGTACAAATGCTGCATTCGCACGCCGTCAACGATGAGCAGAAGCTTGTCGTTATAGCGGCTGAGAAGCCCGCGAGCCCAGGCGGTCTGGTGGCGCTTGCGGTATTGATTCAGCTGTATGCCCGGAATAAATTGCAGCAAGTCTTCGAGACGGCGGGCGCCAAAACGGCGAAAATCCCTGGACGAAAAACTGTAGACGGTGCCCGGCGCTTTCGACTCCTGGGTTGGCAGCAGGGACGCGGAGGTGAACACTTCCAGCGCCAGCAGATCTTTGAGGGACATGGACGAAAAATCTTCGGCCTCGGCGACGGCTGTATTTGACCAGCTATTGACGGGCAATAGATAAAACACCGCCAAAATGGTTATTAACCTAGAGTAGGGCAATGATGGGGGCACTTGGGTTACCCTCTCCAATTCAGAGTGTTGTGGTGTGGTCAAAATTGCGGCAGAGGTTAGGGCAATGGCCTTGCTATTTCAAGGATATTGCCCTGGTTGGTCGAAATGGGTGACGAACAGGATTTATCCTCCACGTTAACCGCAATGCCCGCTGCGGGCACTCCGCGTCATTGCCTTGAAAGCGAACTTCATGCCATCCTGAAACCCTGGTGAATTGAGGTATGATTGACTGTCGACAGACTCCCAACAGATTTACAGCCTAAGAGAGATTAATGGGTATTCAACAGAACGATTTTGAACAGGTTTCCCTGAAAACCTACGCCGAGAAAGCCTATCTGGATTATTCCATGTATGTGATTCTCGACCGCGCCCTGCCCCATATTGGTGACGGCTTAAAGCCGGTTCAGCGGCGCATCATTTACGCCATGAGCGAGCTGGGTTTGAAGGCTGGCGCCAAATACAAAAAATCCGCCCGCACCGTGGGCGATGTTATCGGTAAATTCCACCCCCACGGCGACAGCGCCGCCTACGAGGCCATGGTGCTGATGGCGCAACCCTTTTCCTACCGCTACCCCCTGGTGGACGGCCAGGGTAACTGGGGGTCTCCGGACGACCCCAAATCCTTTGCCGCCATGAGGTACACCGAATCGAAACTGGCGGCTTTCGCCGATGTCTTGCTCAGTGAGTTGGGGCAGGGCACCGCAGACTGGAAACCTAATTTTGACGGCACCCTCGAAGAACCTGTAGTGCTGCCAGCCCAGGTGCCCCATGTGCTCTTGAATGGCACCACGGGCATCGCCGTGGGTATGGCCACAGATATTCCCCCCCACAATCTGCGCGAAGTGGTCAGCGCCTGCATCCATTTGCTGGATGCGCCGTCTGCCTCCGTTGCCGAGCTGATGCAGTTTATCAAGGGGCCGGATTACCCCACGGAAGCAGAAATTATTTCTTCCTCCGGGGATATTCGCACCATCTATGAAACCGGGCGCGGTTCTATGCGCATGCGCGCCCTCTGGGTGAAGGAAGATGGCGACATTATTGTCACCGCACTGCCCCACCAGGCGTCACCAGCAAAGATTCTCGAACAGATCGCTGCCCAGATTCAAAACAAAAAGCTGCCTATGGTGGCGGACTTGCGCGATGAATCCGATCATGAAAATCCCACCCGGCTGGTGATTGTGCCCCGCTCCAACCGTGTCGATCTCGAAGGGCTGATGAGCCACCTGTTTGCCACCACGGATCTGGAGCGCACCTACAGGGTTAACCTCAACATGATCGGCATGGATGGCCGTCCAGGGGTCAAGCCGTTGAACGCCATTCTTCGCGAATGGAACGGCTATCGTATAGAGACAGTGCGCCGCCGGCTCGAATTTCGCCTCGACAAGGTGCTGAACCGGCTTCATATCCTCGACGGGCTGCTCATCGCCTACCTCAATATCGACGAAGTGATTGAAATTATTCGCTACGAGGACGATCCCAAAGCGGAATTGATGCGGCGCTTTAATCTGGGCAACGCCCAGGCGGAAGCCATTCTTGAATTGAAGTTGCGCCATTTGGCCAAACTTGAAGAGATGAAAATTCGCGGCGAGCAGGATGAGCTTAACAAAGAGCGCGAAGAGCTGGAAAAAATTCTCGGCTCCAACGCCCGGCTCAAAACCCTGGTAAAAAAGGAGCTCCAGGAAGCCGCAGACAAATACGGCGACGACCGCCGCTCACCAATTGTGGTGCGCGCCGAGGCGGAAGCCTTTTCAGAAAAAGATTTAATGACAACCGAGCCTGTCACTGTGGTGCTCTCCGAGAAAGGCTGGATACGCGCCGCCAAGGGGCACGATGTCGATGGCAATGCGCTGAGTTACAAGGCCGGAGACAGTTTGCAGATTGCGGCAAAAGGGCGCAGCAACCAGAATGTGATTATTTTCGATTCCACCGGGCGCGCCTACACCCTGGCGGCACATTCGCTGCCTTCGGCACGGGGGCAGGGCGAACCTCTGACCGGGCGCTTGAGTCCGCCATCCGGCGCCACCTTCAGCGGCCTGATGATGGCGGAGGAAAAAGGATTGGTGCTGTTAAGCACGGATGCCGGTTACGGATTTATTGCCAAAATGACCGATCTGGAGAGCAAAAACCGCTCCGGCAAAGCCGCAGTGTCAATTTCCAAAGGCGGACGCTTGTTGCCGCCCAAACCTTTGGACAGTCTGGATGGCAGACTACTGGCAGCGGTAAGCAATGAAGGGCGCCTGCTGGTCTTTCCCGTCAGCGAACTGCCCCAGCTGGCCAAAGGCAAGGGCAACAAAATTATCAGCATTCCTTCATCACGGCTGCAAAGCCGGGAGGAGTTTATGGTAGATGTGGCGGTGGTCGCACCGGGGGAGCAGCTCTATGTCTACTCTGGCAAACGCTACCTCAATATGAGCCTTGCTGATCTTGAGCACTATAAAGGCGAGCGCGGCCGCCGGGGCAATAAACTGCCCAGGGGTTTTCAGAAAGTGGATCGTATCGAAGTAAAGAATGGCGGCTAACCAAATAGTTGAAAGCCTCTTGTTGTTCCATCTATTTTATAGATATTGAAAATCATATTAATATAATTTACATATGTTTAAAAAGACCTTAGCATCACCACTGTACCGGCAATAAGCAGGGGCTGGGTCTTAAACAACAGTATTGTCTGGCAGAAAGGGGATTTTGCTGTAGGCTTGAAATAAACCAGTGGGTTGCAAATAAATACAGAACCCAAAAGCCGCCTGGAAGTCTCAATAATGGTCGGCCAGTGACTGAAAATAGTTGCAGGGAAATATCCTGCCCATAGTGTTCGGGGTTTTTATGCACCCGTATCCCTATAAAAATTAGAGAAAGGGCATTTTTAAAGGCGCCCTGAAAGTAATAAAGGCCTTTTCAAAAAATACGTACTTGCCAGTGAAAACAATTGCCGCACAAGGTCGTATAGATTTCATCTGGTGGCGAAAAATCGCCCTATATTGTTAATGAGTTATTTATCATTTGTTGTGTTGGGATTGTATCAGCAAGGCAAATAATGACATTGGTAATGTTTATTTATTGTTAGAATCGGAGAAAAACAATGGCGCATTCAAACGAAGCAATAACTGAGATGCAGATGCCGGAAACTGTAGAAGGGTTGCTGGCTGCGGCGCAGGCTCAAACAGGCCTGGAGGATTTTGGCGATCGCCACTTTATCAAAGGGTTAACCATTTTGGTGGACGCTGTCGGCAAAGAAGCCAGGTTAAATGCCATGGGAAAAATGATGGTATACGGCGGCTTTATTCGCTTGCTGTCAAATCGCTTGCGCTATCAAAACGACGTTAAGCAGCATCCCGATATTCTCGAAGAAAAAATTGAGGCGCCCATTATTATTCTCGGGCTGCCGCGAACAGGCACCTCAAAACTCCAGCGGGTGATGTCGGCAGATCCCGGTGTGCAACGGCTGGAATTCTGGCGAACAATTAATCCGGCGCCATTTCCCGGCGAGCAACCTGGGGATCCAAAAGCAAGAATTGAAGCCGGGTTATTGGTGGAGCAGACCCTCGCCACACAGTTTCCCGGCTGGATGGCGCGCCATCCCATGGAGGCGCTGGAGCCGGATGAAGAACTGCATATCATGGATATGTCATTTGAGTGCGTTATTTCCTGGCTGTTTTCGCGAGTGCCATCCTACTACGACTACATATCAAAATGCGATCCACGGCCAACCTATGACATCCTTTATAAAATGCTGCAATACCTGCAATGGCAGGACGGTGGCAGCCGTGGTCGTCCCTGGATTATGAAATCGCCGGTGCATATAGGCGCGCTGGATGTTCTTCTCGAAACCTTTCCAGATGCCGTTGTTGTCCATTGTCACCGCGACCCGCGGGACGTGGTGCCCTCATTTGCTTCCCTTATCGAAGAGGGGCGCAAGATGGGCAGCGATCAGGTTGATCCCGTGGAGATTGGTCGCGATATGTGCGAATACTGGGCGGATCAGCTTGACCGCAATCTTGTCATCAGAGATCAATTGCCAGCAGATCGCATCCTCGATTTTAAATTCGAAGAAATTGTTACCGATGTGGTGGGCGTGATTGGCAAAATCTACAAATACGCCGGGCGTGAATTAACCCCCGCAGCGCTGGCGGCATTTAACGACTACAACGCCCGCCGCCCCAAAGGCCACTGGGGAGCCTATGAATATTCCGCCGACCACTACGGCCTTTCCCTCGATGCCATCGATGAGCGCTACGCCGCCTATCGCAAGCGTTTTATTACTGCATAAGACCTGATTTCCAGGAAACGGAGTACGAAATAATGACAACTGATAACCAAACAATTGCCAATGCCGGCGTCTCGAATCCGACGATCTGGCGTGAAATGACCAAGGCCATGGGGGCGCTGGAAACCCTGGTGTGGAATGATCCTTTAGTGAGTGATGACTTAACCCGCGCCGAGGGTATACGCTATCTCACTCGGCTTATCGCCGGGGCACTGCCGATGACGCTGGATAGTTCGTCTTCCGACTATCCCCAGTTTCTCCACTTCCTCTCCACCAGAATTCATTACGGCTTGCCGGCGACAGATTGTTATTACGTGTGGGCGCCCGTTCACGGCGATCATACCTACCGCATCAGCGGCAATCGTGGCACTGCCCGTGTTTTCGATATCGAAACCCGCAAAGGTGAATTTGCCCATGTCCACCAGTGGGAGTTAATCGACCGCCTCAGCGATTTTGAAGTCGATGCCAATAACCAGGTTGAAATCATTCTCAGTCGCGACAAGCACGATGGCAATTGGATTCAATTGCCTGAGGGGCCAGGAAATATTATTTTCCGCCAATATTATTACGACTGGGATCGGGAGGAACCGGCAGACTTGAAAATTCAGCGGGTCGGTGCCCATTATCCGCCGCCCCCGTTGACCGTTGCAGAGATCGAGAGACGCAGTCAGCTATTTGTTGACTGGCTGCGGTTTTTGCCGGAAAGATTTGCCCAGGTTTACAGAAGCTACTACGACGCGCCCCAGGACACTTTAATTTTTGATTCCATTAATTTTGGCTGGAAAGATCTTCGCTACGGCAAAGGCACTTACAACTGCGCTGAAGATGAAGCCCTTATTCTTGAGGTTAAATTGCCGGAGTCATACTATTGGAGTATTCAGCTGTGCAGCCATTTCTGGGAAGCCAGAGACTACCATCTGCGTCAGACATCCCTCAATGGCCATCAGGCCACTATTGATGACGACGGTGTCTTTCGGGCGGTTATTTCCCACAAAGATCCAGGTGTGGCCAACTGGCTCGATGCTGGCGGGCACCAGCGGGGTTTGATTTCCATTCGCTACTACAAGGCGGATTCAACACCGGCGCCAACCATTCGCAGGGTTAAATTTGCCGACCTGAATAATGCATTGCCGTCGACCACAGCGAGGGTCACTGATGAGCAGCGGCAAAAATCCCTTATTGCCAGAGCGGAGTCTGTGGTTCGCAGGCGTTGTGAATAAGCTATTAAAAAATCTATTAAAGGAATGACGAAAATTGTGGCTTTGGCGTTAAGTCAGTGCCATTCATCTATTAAAGCGGTTATTTTCAGGAGGTAAAAATGTCAAATATCGAACAACTATTTTCCTTGAAAGGCAAGGTGGCGTTGGTCACTGGCGCAGGCACAGGTATGGGCAGGCGTTTTGCCCAAACCCTGGCGGATGCCGGAGCCAAAGTCATTTGTGCCGCCAGACGCTTGGATAAAGTCGAGGAGGTGGCCGCAGCCATTGTTGCTAAGGGGGGCACTGCCATTGGTCTGGATTTGGATATCGGCAATGCCGAAAGTGTTAAAAGCGCTTTTGACCGCGCCGAAAAAGCTTATGGCATGGTGGATATTCTTGTCAACAATGCGGCGCAACTGGATTTTGCCCCTTTCCCGGATGTCGATGAAGCTGCCTGGAATAATCTGGTCAATACCAATTTTACCGGCACCATGAGAATGGCGAAGGAGTTTTCGCAGCGCTTAATTGCTGTGGAAAAGCCTGGCTCCATTATTAATATAACCTCGGTTACCGGTATTCAGGTGATGAAAAATATTCCCTGTTACGGCAGCATAAAAGCTGCGGTTAATCATCTCACCAAACAGATTGCCGCCGATCTTTTTGGTAAAAATATTCGCTGCAACGGCATAGCGCCGGGATACTTTATGACAGAAATGGTTGCGGAATATTTTGAAACCGAACAGGGCAAAGCGGATATCGATCGTCTTCCCGGAAAGCGGGTTGGCCGGGTTGAACAGCTGGACGGTATTATTCTTTTATTGGCCAGCGACGCCTCTGCTTTTATCAATGGCGCTATTATTCCTGTTGACGACGGTCAGGTTATTCAGTTGACCTGATCGAATGTGATCAAGATTTTCACATGTATTGATTTTTACGAACCCTTGTTAGAGCCATTTCCTTATAAAGATTTTACGCGGTATTTATAAGGAATGGCTCATTTTTTGTGATCAATTTTAGTTGGACTTCAGGTGCAGAGAACGTCCGCAGCGTGGTGGGTGTCGAGATATTCCTTGACCATACAGATTTTTCCGTCGCGAACAATATGGAGAAAATGATAGAGGTTGTTGTAGGTTTTTCCGTTAGACATCTTCGCGTAGGATTCCGCTTCCATTGCCACTCTGTCGCCTTCGGCAGTCCACCCGGATGGCGTCATGGTGAGGCCGTCGAGGGTATTTGCCGAAACCCCGAGCAGTAACTGTTCAAATTCTTTTTTATTCATACTGCCAGCCAGGGGAAATTGTTTTTTATCCCCCAAAATCCACCAGGTAAATTCATTGTCATCCAGTAGCGACAGACAGGTTTGGTATTCGCCAGTGGAAAAGGCTTGCCAAAAACGGGCGACAATATTTTTGTTTTCTTCAATACTCATCAATAATTTCCTCTAACGTGATTAAAAATTGTTGTAAAAAAGCCTCCTTTTCAGGCGATTGGCAAAATACTGATGGCGGTGCCATTGAGTTTGGGTACGCCAGAAAGAGGATCCATCTGGTCTTTTTGATTGGATACCAATAAATTTCTGTTAACGCCGCCGTGAAATTCCACCTTGCCTGAATGATGAGGGTCAAAGGTGTGGCTGCCCCAGCCGTGCCCCATCACGGCCACGCCTGGGCGAACAGATTCCGTGGTGCGCAAGAGGGCGTCTATTTCGCCGACAGCGGAAGCCACTCTCACTCTATGGCCGTCACTACAGCCGATTTTTTCGGCATCGTCGGGATGAATTTCAATAATATCGCCATCGGGGTTTTTCATTTTTTGCATGGAGCCGTGGGTCATCCACGAATTCATCATATGCTTTCTGCGTTTATTGATAAGTAAAAAGGGATATTGGTCGCGGTCGTGGCGAATTTCCTGCTCGGCGAGAAGATTCTGCAATCGCGCGGTAAACATTTCCGGCGCTAGGTTTACTTTGCCGTCCGCCGTGGGCAGGTTGTCGAGAAAATAATTAAAATCCACTTCTTCATTGAGGAGCAGTCCGTGGGGTGAATTTTCCACCTCTTTGTAAGTGGTGGCGCCGCCTTTTTTTAACAGCGCTTTTGTCAGGGTTTTGGGGCTGAAACCATCATAGGGATTGCCGGTCAGCTTGCCCCAAAGGTTGGTGGCCTTTACCAGCAGGTTGAGGTGTTTTTTGCCCATCAACAGGGGCTTGTCCATTTTCAGCACCAGGTCGCGGAAAAATTGCCATTCGTAGGGAACCGTCGCGGGTTTGTCGACGGCTTTGCGCAAAAACTGCACCGAAGGTCTGGCATTGAGATCCTTGAGGAGAATGGCTGCGTCATCCAGTTCTAAAAAGTGCGGGGCGGGAATTAACCAATGGGCATGGCGATGGCTGTCCCGTTGAAAGCTGTCCACGCATACCAGTAAATCCAGTTTGGCCAGAGCCTCGTCCAGTTCTTTGCCCTGGGGGGCGGAAATCACCGGGTTGCCGCCGACGATAAAAAAAGCCTTGAGCTGGCCTTCGCCTGGGGTGTTGATGTCGTCGGCAATTTCTATGGTGGGAAAAAAACCCGCCACTGAGGCTGTGCCGCGAACCCTGCTGTTACGATGTTGCACAGGAAAAAGTTCAGCGCCATTTTTTAACAGGTTCATGGCGCCTTTGGTGTGGAACATGCCGCCCTTGCGGCGCATATTGCCGGTGATCAGAGTCAACGCCTGAGCCAGCCAGATGGTGATGGCGCCGGTACTGCTCTGCCCCACTCCGGTGTTGGCGAGGCAGACCGCAGAGCTGGCGTGGGAGAAGTCTTTGGCGATTCTGGTGAGGGTGGCTACGGGAATATCACAGCGGCGACTCAGGGAGTCGAGGTCGGCGGCGAGGGCGATTTGGCGCAGCTGCTCAAAACCATTGCAGTCTTTTTCCGCTTCAGGATCGTGCCAGTTGTTGGTAAAAATCACATGGAGAATGGCGAGCACAAAGGCCCAGTCCGTATTCGGCAGCGGTGCTATATGCTCGGAGGCCTTGTTGGCGGATTCTGTTTTGCGCGGATCGACAATCACCAGGGTGCTGCCCGCTTCCTTCGCCTTGAGGGCGCGCTTCCAGCCCTGGCTGACAGAATAGAGCCAGCCGAATTCACTGACCGCAGGGTTGGCGCCGATCATCATCAGATACTGGCAATTGTCCACATCGGTTTGAATAAACGCCCAGGGATGGTTGTACATATGCTCAAAAACAATATGCAGGGCATTTTGATCCAGGGAGCCGACAAAATAGCGGCTTTTGGTGTTGATAGCGTCGAGAAACAGATTGAGAAAGGCATAGGTGCTGGTATTGGAGGTGGCGGGATTGCCCACATAGGCGCCGATACTGTCGGCGCCGTAGCTGTCGATAATGGTGTTTAATTGCTCTGCCAGTTCGCAGAGCATTTGCTCGTAGCTGACTTCCACATACTGGTCGCCGACCCGCTTCATGGGCGCCTTGATGCGCAGGGGGTGATCAATGAGATGGTGAGACTCTGCGGCTTTAATGCAAAAATCCTCCCAGAAGACATTGTCTTTGTCCGGCTCCACCTTGATGACTTTATTGTTTTGTGAGGTGACCGCCAAACCGCAGGTGGCCACGCAAATGGTGCAGTGGGTATAGGTTGTCTTGACGGCTTCAGTCATTTTGCTACTCCGTGCTCTTTCGGTTTATTTTTAGTTGTTGTAACTGCGGACAACGTCATTACTTGGCAAAGGTTTCAGTATGAGGTTTTGTACCTTTGTTTTTGTCCGCTGTTTGCCGCCGCCACTATGGCTTCCAGCATGCGGTGGCGCACCACGGCATCGGCAAAGCTCGGCAGGGTTTGTGTGCCTGCGCGGAGATCATTGGCCATACGGGCATAGGCGCGGCCAACACTGGCGGCGGGGCCATCGGGCAGCAGGTCACCTATAGGGTTGTATGAGGGCGGCACCGGCATATCTTCCAGGGATTGTTTTTCTCCCCGCGCGCCCTTTAGGCTCATGGGCAGCATTTGAATATGGCCGCCGCCGGCACTGATCACCAGATCGCCGTCGCTGCCATTGATTTCCCAGCGGAAATGGGTGCCTCTCGACAGACCGCCGCGAAAATGAATGGCGGCAACAGCGCCGCTTTCGAGAATGCCGGTGACGGCAATCTGATCGGCGACATTGGTCGGAATTTTTTCACCGGTTTCCACCAGTGTCACCTGGGGGCGGCGAGTTGCCAGGGTTGCCGACAATTCGGCAAATTCGCCGAGGGTCCAGCAAAAGGCATCCATGGTGTGGCCAAAGGGAATGGTGAGCATGGAGGCGCCGTTTTTGCGATCCAGCAGATATTTGTAACAATCGATAACATCCGCGCCCCAGTTAATGGCGTCTGCGACTATGGTTGACGACAGCACCTCGCCGACAAAACCCTCGGCAAGTAGCTGTTTGACATAGGCAATCACGGGTGAAGACCTGGCCTGAAGGCCAACGGCGGCATAGAGACCTTTTTCTTTGGCGGCAGCGGCCATCACTTCGGCTTCCTGCAAACCATTGCCCAGTGGCCATTCACAGTAAACCGCCTTGCCGGCATTGATCGCTGCGGATACCAGTTCAAAGTGATGGGGCACCTTCACGGTGACGGCAACCACATCCACTTCAGGGCGCGATACCAGCGCCTGGTAGTTGTCGAAAGCTAGCGCGATATTGAATTGTTTTGCCGCCTGTTCGGCAGAGGCGGCTCTGCTGGTGGAGAGTGCGACAAACTCCAGCTCGTTGAGAGCATGAAGTGCGGGAATATGTGCGTCCGAGGCCCAGCCTCGGTCAGGGCTGGCGCCAATAATGCCGACGCCGATTTTGCTGTTCATAAAGATTCACTTTTTAGGTGGTTTTTCATGCTATATCCCTTTGTAAACAGGAAGCCGCCCCTTGAGCACGATGAGCCATGTCTCGGGACGGCGCCTGGTTTTTGTACGATTAATCCGGCTTGCATTGGCTAAGGCTTGCCAGGTTAATCGTTATTTGCCATTAAAAGTTATAACTGAACGCCACGCCATAGGTGGCAGGTTTTGCCGCAAAGCGGGAGATGGCATCCTGAGTATAGAACTGGTTTGTCCAGTAGTACTCATCGGTGACATTGCGTCCCCACACCGATGCGCTCCACTGGCCATCAGGCGCTTCGATACCCGCTCTTAAATCCAGGGTGGTATAGGCGTCGATGCGATTGTCGGCAGGGTCGCCAAAGGTAGAGTTGGCTTCGCTGTTGTAGATCATATTGGCGCCCACAAAG